>NZ_VTFS01000002.1 GCF_009671245.1 Marinicella rhabdoformis | reverse complement strand
AAAGAGTAGCAAGCTTCATTAATGCTGGACTAACATCCTCAGGCTTATACCACGGAGAGCCTGAGTACTCTTCCCAATCTATTTTTTTGATTCTCTCAAGTACGCTCATACTTTCCAATGAAACTTAACAATTTATTAAATACACATTATAAGCAATTAACAAATTAAAATTGGCCTGATTTAAGGTGTTTATAGGACAATTTCACTCACTTTTGTGCCATTCAAAATATATTTATCATATTAATATGCAACATACGAGATTAATAAGCATGAGTGCGCTATTATCTGAATAGACAGAGATTTAATGGCATTATTACTTTGATGACTCATTGTTTTTCGTTTGATAGCCTTTGTCCAATTTGCCCGAACAGTTGAATGTGCATGATGTTTTCCTTGTTTTTAAAGTAGGCATGCACGCCTGTTTCATGGGCAAATTCAAGTGGCCTGCCTTGAATAGGTGTCATGACCAGTGGCAGGCGATTTCCGGCAGGAAAATCAAACCTAAGGGTGTCGCTGTCATGGGTCACAGACATGTGCCAACCTTGGTCAGGGAAAGTATATGTTCCTGTTAAGGATTTCAGCACCTTGACTGGTTGTTTTAGCCGCTGGACATTTTCTTCTTGGAAAACTGGCCATTGATAGGTTCGTGAAACTGCCCTTAGAAAGGCAGAACCGAGGTTCGAGCCATTATTAGAATTGGTCAGGTACACGGCGCCATCACCTGTTTTGAGGTTCAAGGTCATGCCGGCTTGATAACCCATGGTGCCGCCATAATGTGTGATGAACACATCATCCCCTTGTCCCATCATCCTGAAACCATAGGCATGGTTCTCAATGGGGTTAGCCAACAATTCGTGTATGCTCGATTGGCTGAAGACTTCACTTTCGCCTTTATACCCTTTGTGCAATTCGAGTAACAGCATGGCCATATCAGTTGCTGTGGCCCACAATCCCGCAGCCGCCTGTTCTGGGTGATTATGCCAACCACCTTGAACAACTGTACCATCAATCTGGTGCCCTAGCGCCGTATGCGGGTGTTTTGACTTCGCTAATGGGACAGAAAAATCAGCTTGTTTCATTCCTATTGGGCGAAGCAACCATTGGTTCATGATTTGATGAAAATCTTGATTAAGTTGGTCTTGTAGTGCAATCTCAACCACAGTATAACCACCACCTGAATACGCAAGCGATGTCCCCGGCTCTTTTTCAACCATGACCTTGCTGGTATTACTTGGTTCTTCGCCTCGGACAATTTGCTGATCACTTGGCATCGGCTCGTTTTGTGCATAACCGCCATAGCCACCTGTTGTTAAACCTGAAGTGTGAGATAGCAGATTGCGGAATGTGACTGGGTGGGTTTTGCTTTGAAAACCAGCTGGCAAGGCATACGAGGTCAGGTAGGTTTCGATGTTCTGATCAAGGTCAATTTTGCCCGCTTCCTTCAAACGCATTGCGGCAAGCACCGTCACAGGTTTTGCCAATGAACCGGCCTGAAATAAGCTGCCACAATCGACAGGGGTGCCATTGGCTTCAATCCGCCCCCAAGCGGCACTCCAATCCAACTGACCTTTGTGAATCACTGCCACTGAAAGTGCGGGCAGCTTGGATTTAAGCATTTGTGATTCAATACTGCTGGCTTTGATTTCGCCATCAAACACCACGTGTGGCATCATGCCATTTTCTACTCTGCTTTTGCGGCCCGCTGCATTTAATTTGGTATGGCATTGCCAACGTTTTTCTTCAACAAGTTGATTATTGTTGACTTGTGTGGCTTCGTTTTGAGGCAATTTAGCCTCCGCAGAGCCAGCGATCACGCTAAGTAACGGTAAAATAATGGTGTATTTATTCATGTCTGTTTTATGGGTTGTTTATTATTGGGTATTTGTTTTCGATTCTATAATGGTAAGTGCAAAAACAAACTGAGTAAAGGGCTGCACTTCTAATCATGACTAAGGACCTATCAGGCAGGCCGTTTAACGACCGCATTCAAGCCTTGCCAATCTTCTAAGTCTTGTTCGGGTTTTTCCACCCTAAATTGAGCGTACAATTCGATGCCTTTTTGATCCTCTAAAATTTCAACTTGAATGCCTTTGTCTTGAAGCATCGCTTCATTACCTGAGGCATTGGTGATATCGCCAACCACAACACGGGCAAAACCACGCATCGAAACCAAGGACGCACATACATCACAAGGACTGAGGCTAGTGAAAATAGTCGTTTGACCAAAATCTATGCGGCCCGCATCACGTATGGCAGAAGTTTCACCATGGTTATAAGGGTGTGATTCTTGGACCAATGTATTGTGCCCCTTGCCGACTATTTTTCTGGTCGCGTTGTCAATGATGACTGCGCCAATCGGACAACCACCTTCGTCATAACTTTTTCGCGCCAATAAAACCGCTATGCGCATGAAATCGGCATCGCTGAGCTGTTGCATGAAAGCGGCATCCACCAATGCCGGCAAACTTGTTGTCGGCATGTGTGCAATAGCGATTAACGCCGCTTCATTCACTTGGCTTTTTGTACTCAATAATGTATTCATGTTTTCAGGTGCCATTTAACTTTCAAAGCTGAAAGCCATATTGTTAGAAAAATTTGTTAGAGAAATCATTATAACAGTACCGAGTAAACCTAGCGCCTTTGAATCAAGCACTTATTCAACCTTATGGCTATCAATCCACTCGACTTAAAATAAAAGCGTTCAAATAAGCAAAGCGACCTGTGCCATCTGGGCTGACCGTGATGTGTAGTTCTATTTGGTTGTTGCCGCTGAGGCCATTGAATGACACGGTGTTGATGGTGTTATCTGATGCTTCTAAATCTTGATGATCACCACCAATGGTATAGCGTGTTAACCTGCCTAGCCCGCCGTCATTACCTGTGCGGCTGGCGAACAATTCCAAATCATAAGTGGCTGTTTCATCTAACCCTGATATGACCACTGTTGCAGATTCGAGCAAACCAGCTGCGTGTCCATCAAATGAGCCCAACCACATGTTATCAACCGAAACTGTTCCAGGATAACCTATGCCATTGGCCGCTATGCCACCTTGGTTTGAGCCATTGAAGCCATCAGTGATGGATATGTTTATGGTGGTATTTATCGACAGGTCGTCTAACAGGTTATTACTTGCACCATTAACGTTGGTGATGTTATTCCAAGGCAATGCACTGATACTGTCGGTGCCGCCAAAATCAACGGCCAAACTGCGCCCTACTTCGAATTCATTGGGTATCACGACATTGTTATTTACCTTGCTTAAAAACCATTGGTATATGTTGTAACCTTCAGAGTTCACATTGTTCAAATCATAAGTCCGTGTCCAAGAATCATGACCCACACCTGGGTATATCACCATGCTGGTGTCGATCGGCGCAGGATCTGTACAAGCCAGTAAGTTATTAATCGGTCCTGTGGTTCCACTGACATCAACTGTACCGTCATTGTCCCCATGAAAAGCCCAAATGGGCACCCTGTTCATTTCACATCCACCATTGTTGAATGCGCCATTACCGTTTCCCGCAATGGGCACAACGGCGGCGATTTGTGTGTTTGTGTGGTTACCCAAATAATTCCAGCTGCCGATGCCCCCACAACTCAAACCGGTCAAATACACTCGGCGCGGATTGATCCTGTAGGCTGTTTTGGCGTAATTGATGAAATTTTGAATGTCAGTACTGCTGGTACAGCCGCCGTTTGAATTCTGAGGCGATAACACCACGAAAGGGCGTTCTTCATCCCATGAGTTGTTATCTATTAGTTTGGGTATACCGTTATCGAGCACGTCATCCAATTGTGAATCACCATCACCGTTTTCACCCAATCCATGTATAAAAACAATCAATGGGTAATCTTGACCTCCACATTCATAGCCTTGGGGTAAATACTCATAGTAACCTTGGTTGGCATCTGTGCTGCCTATGGTATGAGCAGTGTGCCGAGCCGATGGTGTACCAGTAGGATCCGTTAACCAAGGCAGGTCATCGCCTGCCTCAAAACCCAAACGACTGATTAAATCGCAAGCCTGTGTCTGAGATGACAACAACACCATTAACAGAATGTGACTTATTTTCATGAGTTTTGTACCTTAAAGTGAGCTATAACCAGCATAATATCTTTGGGGTTAACCTTTGTTTGTGATTAGTTTCACACAGTTTCATTTAATATGAACCGTTAATTAAATGCTGAAAGCGCTCAAAATTCACGCTGCTACAATTCTAAAACCACCATCATACAACTTACAACCGTCACTCAAAAAAGCTACAATAACTGTTTAATTTATTGTTTAGTGTATGACAGACAGCAGTTTTTATCTGGTCTTTGGTCTGACTGCCGATCCGCCCCACAAAGGGCATGAGCAGGTGATAGTGAATTCTCATGTGTTTATGCAGCATGCAGGCTTGAAAGTTAAACAATTCGACTTGATTCCTACCTTTAATCCTAACTTGATTGCGGGAAAGCACCAGCCTACAGCTGATTTTGAACAGCGCATGACGATGTGTCAGTTGATAGCTGATGATTTGAATAAAATCCATGGGTTCAATGTTCAGGTCAATGACATTGAACGTTTTTTGGCGCTTGCTACCCACAAAAAAAGTTACAGTTACGAAACCCTCAAAGCCATTAATCACCCAAACAAACTGTTTGTTCTGAGTGCCGATCATTTTGCTGGTCGTTGGCCCAAATTCAGAAAATGGCATGAATGGCAAAACCTGGTCAAAGAAAATGGCCTGCTGATTCACCAAAGGCCCAGAAACAAAATCAACCAAAGCTTTATTAATCAATTGAAAGCCACAAACCCCAATATATTTGTAGCCAAAGGTTATCCAGTTGTTGACGTCTCATCTACTTTGATAAGAAATGCACTCAAAAGAAAAGATGACATTTCAAAAAGTTTGCTGAGCCCATCAATTGCATCATTCGGGAATATATATGCTGCTGACAGTTAAAAAACAAACCATCAAGACACACCATAAAGTATAAATAATTGCATTTCTATGAGCGAAACATATTTTCACTCACAGAAATATAAACCATCACCTGAGCTCATTATTCCAAACACAATGAAAAGCGCGTTGTGTTAATGAGTCTTTATTGCTAACAGATGTTTCAATAGAAGCAATGTCATTCATCATTCGGATAATTACTCCTCTAGAGGTACCAGTACTACTTACACTGTCAGAGGTCCACAACCATGGGCTGGGAAAGCTCACCTCTTCTGCCCGCATTAATTCATTCATCTGAAGTGCGTTTGGTAAGCGGCCACCCAGATTCATACATGTCTGAGTTGCATCTAAATAGGAGGCAGGAGCCCGAGATAGTAAATCAACAGCAATTTTACTGGCTCCATTTTCAACTGTTTGACAGCCAAGACCTGATGGATTACAACTGCTGGCAGGTGGATGAACATACTGGCTGTCAATAGGATAAAACACACACCTGTGTTGATTTTCAGTTGCGGCATTGTTCGCCGCCCAAGTAACATACTCACTGTAATAACCTGTGTATTCAGTATCCACACTTGTCCATCGAGCCACCTGTGTTTTGTCAGCATCACTGTAATCAGATGTCCATGCATACCCTGCCGGCCCCGGACCATTACTTAAACCAGTTCTCACTAATTCCATGAAGTCTCTGCTGTGTGCCATGTGACCGCCTTGGTTGAAACAAACATCAATTGAGTCAGCGTAAGTTGCTGATGCACTGGTCACATCAACAGCTTTAACTTGGGTTGTTGGCGCAATGAATTCATTAGCTAAAGTAATCGGATATGGACCAATTGCTTCATTAACACCAACACACCTGAATTTATTCGTGCTTGATGACCTACCTGCCCAAGAAACATATGAGGAGTTAGATTCATCAAAAGTTGTATCAACATCCTGCCAACGAACCACACTGTTAATGTCATATCGGACATGATCACTTGTCCATTGCCAGCTATTGCTTCCATTGGGCAGTCCATTGATGATATTTTCTGCAAAATCTTGCTGGTCCGCTAAATGGGCATTAACGAATGCACATTCATCAGTCGCAGCCACATAACTGACAGCAGGTCTTTCCACTTTGTCCATAGATACTTTGTTACTGGAATACCCAGCATGATTCCAACAGCCATCACCTGGCTCGCCCATACAATGATTGCCTGCAAAGTAGCTCATCGAAGGCGAAGGCCAAATACACCTGTATGGATTGTTGTTCGTTGTCAGTGCATTATTTACTGCGCCATCGGTTAACCTGACTCTGGCTTTATTGGTTTTATCCCACCAAGTTTGGCTCCACAGGAAATTGGTTTCATATGAAGATCCTAATTCACTTTTATAGTCACCACTGACGCGGTACAGTTCAGTTATGGTCGGCAGGCGCCCGCCAGCAGCAAGACAGATTTGACTGGCCTCCAACCAAGGTTTAGCCGCCCGCTCTACGCCATCCCAAGCATTACCCCAACTGTCAGTGACTTCAAAACCCTGCGCTTGACCACCAGTTGGCCCAATGGTTGATATATCAATACAAGTCCACCCGGAAAGTGTACTGTATTGTAAGACGTGATTCTCCTGATTGCATTCTGGTGGTGTAGGAACAACAGGTACTGAGGTACAAGTGATTAAACCATTGGGACTTATACCTGACACCATTTGACCAACAGCACAGCTTTGATTACTGGTCACAAAATCACTGCCATCATAGGTGGTGTCGTCATCACCATCTGATAAACCATTGGGAACATTAACCAATTCAGAAAAATCATGACCATGAACAGCTGCGGCAAATTCACCACAAATAACACCGCCATTGAGATCAATAACTTGAATAGCTGAGCCAGCATTACAATTGCCATCAACCCGCATTTGCAAACCAGTAACATCTAAGTCGTATGCAAATTCTGCATAAGGTGCAGGACTTAATTTCTGCCTTGGACTTAAGGTGATGAAGCTTGCTGAATTGGCGGGCACTGCCGCAGACAACTCCAGCCAATAGTCCGTTCCATCAAATAACCCTGACCACTGATCCAATTCCACAACGAAGCGACCATTCATAATTTCCACTTCAGTATGTAAATCGACCATACCTACTTGATTGCCTCCACTTTCTGAATCATACAAACTGAATGACAGGTCAGCTTGACCAGTAAAAGGGTTACCCGACTGACTTAACTCCCCTTGGTACGTTACTGCAACACTCGAACTGGTCATAGCCAGCACACTTAAAAAACTAAATATCAAATATTTCATAACACCCCTCTTTTTAGTCAGCACTATCATCAAACTTATTTTCAAAAATTAAATCCGCTGGCATAGGGAAATAGCCTCCTGACACTGTTAAATTACCACCTTCCATTCTGACTGCATCGCTCTGCCCTATAACACCTATTATCATCACACTGTCTTCTTCAGAAATACCGCCTCCATTATCAACAGAGTACCAGTTAATTTCCTGAGATAAAGCCAAACCACACATAAAGCATAATAAAAGACAAGACGTTTTGTACTTGAATAGAATAACCTCAGATTTCATGACACACCCTTAAATTTAAACACACAGCTATTCAAGTTAACTTACCACAAGCTTAATGCCAGATAAACATTTAAGCTAATTATTGAAATTCTAATTATCAGCCGTTAACTCAATTGTTCAGATGCAGCCCAATGAACACAGTAATAAAAACAAATTTAAAATTTAAAATATAAATTGTTGAACTAAATAAGAACAACCGACTCTTAATACATGACTAATGGCATGGTAGCAAATTTTACTTGCTACAAAATGCTGTCAATTATTTACAATAAACTAAATTACAAAAATCAAAAAAGAGGATCAGAAATTGAACAGACACTTAATTAAAACCGCATTGTTCATCACTTTAATGTGCTTATCATTAACAGCCAATGCACAAAACAAACCGCTACAATTAACGGCCAAAGAAATCAGCCAGGTCATAGAATCAACTGCAAAATTACTTAACAACAACTATGTCTATCCGGACAAAGCTGAAAAAATAGCCAAACAACTGAAAAAGAACCTCAAACGAGGTGCTTATAAAAAATTAACTGACCCCATGCTTTTGGCGGAAAAAATACAGCAAGACCTGGTATCTGTTGTAGATGACACACACCTGATTTTTGAGTTCAACCCTGATTTAGTCACGCACCTGCGCCAAGATGAATCAAAGCTGGCCAACTCATGGTCTATCGAAACCCAGTCACCTGACATGCACCGTTTCAATTACGGTTTTGAATCTGTCAAAATGCTGGAAGGCAATATAGGCTACATAAAAATCAACAACTTTTTTGATACCGAATTCGCATCAGAAACCGCCACTGGCGCCATGAATTTTCTCAGCAATTCAGATGCCATCATATTTGACTTGCGCCAAAACAGTGGTGGCAATTGGCGCATGGTACAGTTAATCAGCAGTTATTTATTCGACACCACTCCCGTACATTTGAGTGGCTTTTATTGGCGTCCTGAAGACAAGCACACCCAAAATTGGACATTGCCCTATGTACCCGGCAAAAGAAACCCCAATGCAGAAGTGTTTATTTTAACCAGTGCCAACACACACTCTGCTGCTGAAGAATTCACATACAACCTCAAGCACCTAAAAAAGGCAACCGTCATCGGCGAAGTGACTATGGGCGGTGCGCACCCAGGAATATTCAAGCCCGTGAATGATCTATTTGCCTTATTCTTACCCATAGGAAAATCCACAAACCCCATCACCCATACCAATTGGGAAGGCAAAGGTGTTCAACCTCATATTGCTGTTCCAGCAGCAGACGCATTGACTGAAGCCAAAGTTCAAGCCTTAGAAAAACTGTCTAACAAATACCCTGACATGCATGGAGAATTGTACCGTTGGTATCTAATCTCTGAAAAAGCCAAAAGAAATCCTGTTGAATTGGACCAAAAAACACTGGAAAGCTACACCGGCACTTATGGCCCAAGAACCTTGTTACTTGAAGGCAATGACATGTATTACCAAAGGGCTGGTGGCCCCAAATTACTTTTGAATGCACTGGAAAGCGATTTGTTTGAACTGGATGCAGACAACAGCTTCAGAATGAGAATCATAAAAGAAGATGGAAAAGTGACTGCGCTTCAAGGAATTTTTGACAATGGCTTTAAAGACATTTTTTCAAAACAATAGTCATTTGATGAGCAAAAACATGCAAAATATCATCAAATACAGCTGTTTAGGAGTCAGTGCCGCTTATATAACAGCGGTACTGTTTCTTGGTATGTTGAACTTACTTAAGGAACAGCACGCCAGATTTAACAATGAAACACTTGATTTCACAATTTCATATTTTAAAACGGAAGATGATTTGGCGTTAAAAAAACGCAATCACAAAAAACCAAAGAAAAAACCAAAATCATCCAAACCTCCAGCCTTACCTCGCATGTATATGATGACCAACCAAGTCAAGTTAAACACTTCTCCTGAAAAATTCAATTATGGGTATAACTTAAAAGCTTTTGAGTACAACCCCTTGTCTGGCCCAGGAATTGACCTCGGCAAACTGAACACTGATGAAATGGGCGGGGTCAAGTCAGCATTACCTCCAATATACCCACCTGCCGCTTTATTCAGAGACAAGGAAGGTTGGGTTGAAGTGTTAATTTCTATTAATCAGGTGGGCCTGGTTGATGACATCAAAGTTTTAAAATCTGAGCCTTCAGACATATTTAATGAAGCAGCCATCAATGCCGTCAAAAAATGGGCATTTTACCCTAAGACAAAAAACGGCATTCCTTTGCCTTACCAAATTACACAAACCATAGCGTTCAATATTGACAGACCTGAAGAATGATTTTGCTAAAATAAATGCCTGTTTCTGTGCAGGAAAACACGCGCCCAATCGGTTAATCAGTTAAACTTGCACTTTTATCAATACCCATTCAGGTAAACAACATGAACAACAATGATGTTTTGCGTCGTACCCGTTATATCCTCGACCTTAAGGATAACCAAATAGTTAAAATTTTTAAGCATGTTGATCGCGCTGTAACTGATCAGCAGGTTAATACCTGGTTGAAAAGAGACGATGAACCTGAGTTTATTGCCATGGGTGATGAAGACTTAATTGATTTCTTGGATGCTCTGATCATTGAAAAACGCGGCAAAAAAGACGGCCCAAGCGTACGTTTCAAGCAAAAGCTTGATAACAACTTGATACTGATGAAACTGAAAATTGCGTTTGCCTTAAAAGCTGAAGAAACTTTAGATGTCATGCAATTGGCCGAATTCAAAATCAGCAAACATGAGTTAAGCGCCCTGTTCCGCAAAAAAGACCACAAACACTACCGCGTTTGTAAGAACCAAATCTTACGTAAATTCATGAAAGGTTTACAAATTAAACACCGTGGCAAATCCAAAGCCATGACCAATAAACCAGCCCCAAAAGCAGCTGAGTTATCTGACAGTCCCAAAAGCTTTGAAGATAAAAAGCCAGAACCTAAAACTGAATCAAAATTAAAACTGAAACCATCTAAACCCAGGTATTCAGAAAACAAACGCCCAAGCACACGCACCAAAACCGTTTGGAAAGTGCCTGCTAAAAATACAGATAAGAAAGACTAACTCAGAAACTTATTTAGCGGCTGTGCTCTCAAATTTTGCTTTGGCAATAAATTGTCCAACGAAATAGCCAGCGTATGCCGCTAAAAACCATTGCCAAAAGGGTGCGCTGCCTTCACCCATCCAATAAACAGGCCAAGTGATGGCAACAATAAAATTCATCAATGATTCAATAAAGAAATCTATGATCGAACCAAAGCCCAATTCATAAATCGCCGCCATGATGCCCAATTTACTGGAAAACAGTTCAATGATTTCATTGATCTCCAACAGAATATAGGTCAGTACAGCAACCAATCCATAAAACCCCCCGCCAAACTCAACCCACTTACTGGCGAGAATACTGGTGGCACTGAAGTTTTTTTTCATGGTTTTGGCTTTTTGTTTTTTTGTTGCCTTATCATGTCCAACACGCTTGGATACCATGTCGGTTACTTCGGGGTCGTTTTGCTTATAAACCAGATAAAACAATACAAAGCTGCTGACACACAGAATAAAAAACACCATAAATAATTCAAGATACATCATGCTACAGGCTCAAAATACTCACACCCAATTTTGGATGGACAAACGAAACAGTATAAGGCCTATTAAATTTGGTTCAATACTAAATAAAAATGAATTCCCTGTGAACAAGACTGTTCACAGGGAATTCAGTAGCTAATCAATCAATTTAATCACAGTGTAATAGCCTTAAAAGTCAAAATTTCCACCAAATATCATGTCATTATGAAAATTGGCAACCAAACTTTGAAAATCTCCGTTGTATGACCAACCAGTAATATACAGTTCCTCAGAAACTGGGTCATATGCCAATCCGTGTGCATAATCCCAAAAGCTGGTGGCATTGAACGTGTGCACCGCTTTACCAGAATGCCCAATCCCCCAATTGGTGTCAAGGAATCCATTTTGTGTAAACCTCGCCATGGTAACAGCACTGTGGGATTGCTGGTTATTATCTTCCCATCCTGCACTACCCGCAATGACAAAACCCCCATCTTCTTCAACCACCATTTCAGCTGCATAATCGCTGGTATCACCAACAAAAATGTAATTAAATCCAACCACCGAACTGCCATTGGGATTTTCACCAAAAGCCGTATCTGGAACCCACTGTCCCAATTGATCTTCCATGTATCTGGTGATGGTAAAGTCTGTACCACCGTCACCACTGGCAGAGCCAGCGACCAGCAACCTAGGTCCAATACCAAAAGGCCCGTCATAGGTATATATCATATCAGCAACAAATTCACGACTATCAAAAGCTATGTTGCCACTTTGAGTTGACCAACTTTTAACCAAAGCGCCTGACATGTCAAACTCACAAAATGCCATGTTCCATCCATCAGCATTAGAGCCGTTACCTTCAAAAGCAGACCCACCCACTATATACGTTTGGTTGTATGGGTTATAAACAATCGCAGATGCATTGTCCTCTGAGCCACCACCGCCAGCGTGGTCAAACCAACATTGACTCTTTCCATCTGTACTGAATGTGTTGTCAATTGTTAAAGCCCCGCTGGTTGGATTTACATCAAGAACTGCAATTCCAAAATCAGTATCGTTAACGTTAGTGCGCTCTACTGTGGCAGCAATGGCCAATTTATTGATCGATGGCACATAAACCATATCTGAAAAATTATCATCTATCCTGTCATCTGTACTACCTAAATCAAACTCAATTTGTTGACCACCCACTTTAAAACCATTGGCATTGTAGTGATAGACATAGACCTCTGCTTCACAATTGTTGTCAGTTTGACAATATTCTCTGGAGTAGCCAACAAAAACCCCATCACTGCTATCAACAGCTAATTCATATTCAAATTGATTCCAGCCTGACGGTGGCAAAGCCAGTTTTACCACCCCATCTGTATCAAATGTTGTGTCTAAATCACCATTTTTCAATCGCCTTTCAACGCGGGCCTCTTTCACCATTTGACCGTTAAAATCAGTATCATATGTCCCTACAACATATATTCTACCTTGTGAATCCACTTCAACATCTGCGCCGTACCGGTTATAACCAAGTACACCAGACACATCAAAGCCATCTGTAATTCCATCTGCTGAAAAAGTTAAATCCAACCCACCTAAATCTACTGCATGGGCAAAATTTAAACCCATGCTGGTACAAACCAAACAAATTATTTTTTTCATGAATACGCTCCTAAAGTTATTGTTGTTAGGAGGTATTACGACAAGGGTTTATTCAATAGGACAACAAAAGAAAATTTAATTGAAATATTTTAAGTTTCGGTTACAAGTTGATATGAGTAAACAGTTGATTTTTTATAGGATTAAGTCGAGACCAATGTGTTTTAGGTGCTTGAAATTGGACCACATATAGGTCGTCATTGTCCTCATCAACATAAAATTGAACCACGATTTTTAATGTATGCTGTCGCTGTCGCTTTTTTTGGTAATGAACGTTGAACACTTTGAACTTACTGTGTGCAATGAATTCACTTTCTGTCAACTCAATGTTTTCATCAAAACGGATTTGGTGAAACATATCTATGGCAACTGAAAATGCTGGCTTTTTAAAGTTTTTAACTGTATTGGCAAACCTTTTAATGGTCGCACCGGTTTTTAATGAATTGGGTCTGATAAGCCTTTTTGGGCTGACAGTTATGGCATCTCCTTTAGGCACTGAAAAAGATTGAACATACCAACTTGAAGGTGCTTTAACGCTGGCCAATAGTGTATTCAAATTTATTGAGAGTTCGGAATTATGTTTTGAACGAGAATTGCTGGTTTGACGATTAATTTTCGATTGCTTTTTTGGGGCTTCAGTGGCCGACTGTTGGTGCCAATGCCTCTTGTTTTGAGTTTGAGCCTTTTTAGCAGGCTTCTTGTAGGTACCAACCTGACTGTTTACCGGACAAGCTTTGTCCATCAATACCACTTGTCCATCCGATAAAGTGCAGGTTCGCAATTTAAGCTTTTTTGCGGAGACTGAAGTGGTAATCAACAACAAAAAAAGCAGCAAAGTACACTGCTTTTTATAGGTTAATATTTTTTTAGACACATTTTCTTGATACATTAAAATGGCATACCACCAGGCATTTTACCACCCAGTTTTTGCATCATTTTCATCATCCCTTTACCTTTGAATTTACGCATCATTTTTTGCATTTGCGTGAACTCTTTCAGCACTTTAGATACGTCTTGAATGCTGGTACCTGAACCGTTCGCAATGCGGCGCTTTCTCGAGCCTTTTATTAATTGTGGGTAGCGTTTTTCCTTTATTGTCATCGAATTGATGACAGCCAATTTTTGACCCATAATTTTATCATTGGCCTGGTCTTTTACTGCATCTGGAATGTCTCCCATGCCTGGTAGCTTATCCATCATGGAAGCCATACCGCCCATATTCTGCATTTGCATCAACTGAGATTGGTAATCTTCAAGAGTGAATTTATTACCTGTAGCAACTTTTTTAGCCAGCTTTTCCGCTTCTTTTTTGTCTATCTTGCGTTCAACTTCTTCGACCAAAGACAACACATCGCCCATGCCCAAAATGCTTGAAGCCACGCGGTCTGGATGGAATGGCTCCAAGGCCTCCATTTTTTCACCCACACCTTGGAATTTAATTGGTTTACCTGTGATGGTTTTAACCGAAAGCGCCGCACCACCACGTGCATCACCGTCAATCTTGGTCAGCACGACACCCGTCAGGTCCAAAACATCTGAGAATGCTTTTGCTGTATTGGCCGCATCTTGACCCGTCATGGCATCTACAACAAACAAAGTCTCTGTCGGATTGATGCTGTTTTGCAAGGATTTGATTTCCTTCATCATCGCATCATCAACCGCCAATCGACCGGCCGTATCAACAATCAAAACATCAAAGAATCCTTTTTTGGCTGCTTGCAAGGCCGTCATACCGATGCTGATAGGATCATCAATAACCGATGATGGATGCCAATGAACACCGACTTGATCTGCCACAGTCTGTAGCTGTTCAATCGCTGCTGGCCTATAAACGTCTGCAGAGACAACCATCACTTTTTTGTTGTGACGTTCTTTTAAGTGTTTGGCTAATTTACCTGTGGTGGTTGTTTTACCCGCACCTTGTAAACCTGCCATTAAAATAACCACAGGCGGTTGGGCATTGAAATTAATGCCTTGGGTTTCTTCACCCAAAACTTTAATCAATTCCTCTTGAACCACCTTGACCATCACTTGTGCGGGTTTCAAACTGGTCATCACCTCTTTACCTAAGGCGCGGTCTTTAACATCATCAATGAATGATTTGACCACCGGCAAAGCCACATCAGCTTCCAACAATGCGACACGCACTTCACGCAAGGCGTCTTTGACGTTATCTTCAGAGAGGTTGGCCTGACCTCTTATTTTTTGTATGCTCTTGGACAGTCGATCTGTTAAGTTCTCAAACATTGTGACGATAATCCTGTTGGTTATTAAAAGTCATGCTATTATAATGTTTTCATTATTGAATGTTAAGCCAGAGGTGTTTATATTAGTCAAAGTCACCTTTTAAGGCTCATCAAAAACTGATTTTTCAACCAATATGACTTACCTGCTCTTTGCCACATTTTTGGCACACTTTCTGGCTGTTTTCACGCTTAAAAACCAGCGCACATCTAATTTATTGCTTGTGGTTGCCAGCGCCCTACAAACCTTATTATGCGGCCAATTGTTGCTGTCACAAGAAGGCTGGTCTTTTAATGCACAAAATGCAGTGTTATTGGTCAGCTGGGAAGTCAATATCATCGTATTGTTAGCCACCATTAGGATGTTGCCTGTGCGTTTTTTAATTCACACCATTTCAATGGCTGCACTGGTATGGATTTATTTTTGGCCTGCTCTGAGCGATGTCACTCCTTATTCATGGCAATTAGACCTGCACATCATGCTGTCCATTACTGCTTATGCAGTGCTTTCAGTTTCCAGTGTTTTGGCGCTGGCCCTGGCTTGGCAAATCAAACGAATGAAAACACATGTTTTTTCAGGAGCCGGCACATCCATGAACAACCTGCTCAGTAACGAGGAAAAATTGTTCAAACTGGTTGTCACCGGTTGGTTACTGCTGTCTTGTGCTTTGGTTTCTGGCATGATATTTATTGACGGCTTTTTCGGCAATGGTATGGGGCACAAAGTGATTTTTTCTTTGATTGCTTGGATACTCTTTGCTTTGTTGATTTTTGGCCGTTTGACCAAAGGCTGGCGTGGCAAAAAAGCGATAAAACTAAACCTGTTGGCGATGGTGCTTTTGGCACTGGGCTACCTGGGCAGCCAAATCGTTATAGATTACTTTGTATAACCCAGCATGTTAAACTCTATTCCTACAAATTACTTATTGGGCGCCATTGGTGTACTGCTGTTTTTGTCAGCCTTTTTTTCTAGCTCGGAAACGGCTTTGATGGCACTGAACCGTTTGAAGCTCAAAAACGACGCGAAACAAAAGAAAGGCGCTTACTTGGCACAAAAATTATTAGAGCAACCTGATCGCTTGATTGGATTGATTTTAATTGGCAATAATTTCATCAACATTGCAGCCACTGCTTTGACGACTGTCGTTGCGATCAAAATTGCTGGTGACAAAGGTGTGGCATATGGTACGGCATTCCTGACTTTTGCGATCTTGATTTTCTCTGAAGTCACACCCAAAACTTACGCCGCCTTACACCCTGAAAAAATTGCCTATGTCGCTTCATTCATTTTAGCACCCATGCTGAAAATTCTTTACCCTCTGGTGTGGCTGACCAACTTATTTACCAATGGTATATTAAGACTTTTAGGCGTCCCACAATCAATAGCAAAAGAAGCATTATCTCATGAAGAGTTAAGGACTTTGGTGGTTGAGAACAACATGATCGACCCCAACGAACATCAAAACATGATGATCAATGTGATGAACTTAGACCACATCACCCTAGAAGATGTCATGGTTCCACGCAATGAAATTCAAGGCATAAACATCAATGACGATTGGGCCACTATTGAGAAGCAATTAATAGAAACTTATTTAACTCGTCTGCCCGTTTATCAAGACAATATTGATGAAGTGATTGGTATCCTACACATTCGAACCATTTTATCTTTGTTAAACAACAAAACCTTAAACAAAGAACGTTTGAAAAAAATCCTCAGAAAACCCTATTTTGTTCCAGAATCCGCCAGGTTGTCTGCACAAATGAAAGAATTTCAACGCAAAGAACGTCGCATGGGTTTGGTTGTTGATGAATATGGTGATTTGGTTGGCTTGGTCACACTGGATGATATTTTAGAAGAGATTGTTGGTAAGTTCACTTCAGAACCGGGCGACCGTGGTTTGAAAATCATCAAAAAAGGTGATAATCAGTACCTCGTCAAAGGGCGCATCGCGATACGATCACTGAATCGACGCCTTCAATGGAACCTGCCGACTGAAGATGCCACCACAATCAATGGCTTGATTACTGAATACCTTCAAGATTTACCTACCCAAGACATCGCAGTAGAAATTGAGGGGTACCGCATGACCATTCTTGAAACAACAGAAGACAACATCATCAGCAGGGTTATGATTGAACCACCATTGGTTAAAAACTTGAAAAGTGACTAATTATTTTTAAACGCCTTGATACCTAATGCTGTGAAGCTGAATAACAAAACAAAAATAGCATAGAAAACATACTCAGCTTTCCATTGCATCACATAACCGGCCAAAACACCGCCGATGAAAGCACCAAAAAATTGACTGGAAGAATACACACCCATTGCGGCACCACGGTATTGATCATCAGCACGTTTAGACAACAATGAAGGCATGGCTGCCTCTAAAAAGTTAAACAAACCAAAATATACAGTCATCATTAAAGCCAACATCCACAGTGATTTAACGCCCCACCCTAAAAGCAATACCGAGAGGCTCAAGCCTAACATGGCCAATAACAAGAATTTTACATGTTGCTTTTTCTTTTCTTGTAAAATAATCAAAGGAATCATGATGAACAAGGACAGTATCAGCACAGGGACATACAGCTTCCAATGCGCATGACTTTCAAAATTCAATTGATGAAGCATTAACAATGGCAATACCACAAATATGGCGGACATACTGGCATGCAATAAAAAAACAAAGACATCAAGCAGCAGTAAATCCTTTTGTTTAATTGCCGCAATCAATTCAGCAGTACTGAAGCCTTTTTTTACTTTTTTACGGGGCTCCTTTACAGCCACAAAAAGCAAAGCCAGTGCAATCAGCGCAAGAACCGCAGTCAACCAAAACAAGCCTTTGATACCAATCCACTGCGCCAAAAGGGGGCCAGTCATAAATGACAACATAAATGCAAAGCCAATACTCGCGCCCACTATGCCCATCATTTTTGCCCTTTGTTCAGGACGAGACACATCAGCAATATAGGCCATTCCAGTCGATGCAATGGCTCCCATGCCTTGCACACAACGACCCAAGATTACCCAATAAATATCATTTGCCAATGCCGCCACAACAGAACCCACAAAAAACATGAGCAATCCTATTGCCATGACTTTTTTTCTGCCCCAAAAATCAGACAACAATCCCATAGGAACTTGCAACAAAGCCTGAGTTAGTCCATACATGCCTACCGCCAAGCCTATTAATACAGGCGTAGAAAAAGGCAGCTTTTCCGCATAAATCGAAAAAACGGGCATAATCAAAAATAAACCGTATACACGCAAAGACACCAATGCGGCAATCGACAGTGCGGCTTTTTTCTCTTCTGAATTGATGGCGCTCATAATGGCGCGCATCTTATCATTGTTAACCCATGTCGCGTTGCAAAAATTCAGTCAATGTGACAAAAGTCAACTGCACCTTAACCCTGCTTTGACATATAATGTGGCGCAATTAAAGTTATCGATATTTTTTGACAGCATGAGTACTAACATCACGGATTTGAAACAAGTTTTGTCACTGACCCAGAACAACATGGATAAAGTGAACCATCACCTGCGTCAACAACTGACCTCAGATGTGGTGTTAATCAACCAAATTGCTGAATACATCATCGCCAATGGTGGAAAGCGACTGCGCCCCATGTTAATGCTTTTGATCAGCCAGGCCTTAAATTATCAAGGCCAACAAAACATCAACTTGGCCGCAGTGATTGAATTAATTCATACAGCCACTTTACTTCATGATGATGTGGTAGATGAGTCAGACATGCGGCGCGGTGAAAAAACATCTCATGAAATTTGGGGTAATGCAGCCAGTGTACTGGTCGGTGATTTTTTATACTCAAAATCATTTCAGATGATGTTAGAAGCCGATGACATGAGGGTGATGTCAGTATTGGCCAATGCAACCAACCGCATTTCTGAAGGTGAAGTCCAACAATTACTCAATATTGGTAACTTAGACATCACAGAAAAAGCTTATTACCAAATCATTGAAAACAAAACAGCAAAACTGTTTGAAGCTGCTTGTGAATTGGCGGCCATTTTGGGTGACCTAAATAATGAACAACAACAAAAGCTTGCTAAATTTGGTATGCACCTGGGTGCGGCTTTTCAAATTGCCGATGACGTTTTAGATTACACTGCAGATGCGGAAACCATGGGGAAAAATTTAGGTGACGATTTTGCAGAAGGTAAACTCACCTTGCCTCTGATATACATCCTTCAAAATGGCAACGACATTGAAAAACGATTGATTGAAAGTGCTATAAAAACTCCAGAGCAAGCAAACTTTGAACAAATCAAAAATCTGGTTAACCAATCAGAAGCCTTACAATACACCAACAATAAAGCCAAACAAGAAGCGGAACATGCCAAAGAATGTATTGCTAACCTTGCAGAATCTGATGCCAAGTCTGCCCTGCTTTTTCTATGTGATTATGCCTGGCAAAGAAACAAATAAAGCAGGACAATTGCCATCAATTTCTTTAACTAACACTTTGTCAATCACTTGTAACTGGGTTCATACAACTTACAATTTCTAAATTATTCCTGTCGAAATCTTGGACGCCATAGAAATTAATATTGGCCCAGTCATCATAATCACTTAAGCTGTTCAATTCCCCGCTGCAGTTGTTAATTATTGCATCACCATTGATGTCTGCTGCCACATTTGAACCATCAATTATGGCGTTGCCATTCCAATCAATTGCAAAATTATTACAAATACCAACAGACTCATTCAAAGAAGCTTCATTCAAAACTGCGTTTAATCCTCTTGAATAATCAAGAATACCGTTTCCTATGCCATCACAGTCATTGTCTGCGCCAGGAAATTGGAATTCATAATTCATCACAGAATTATAGTGTGGTTTGTTATTACAATTGGTTGAGCCCCCATGTCTTAAGGATAAATTATGGCCCAATTCATGCAAAATAGTATGCGAAGTGTTTCTGTCTGAAATATAGCATTGTAATGACACGATCAGGTCATCACCATTGACTTCAGCCTGACCTGAACTGCCACTATTGGTGTTGTACCTGTGTGGCAAAATGACATAATGAAAATACCCTTCCCGATTGCTTTCAAACTGACTGGCTTTATAAGCAGCAAATTCAGCACCACTTACTCCACCATCTAATACACCATCTACATCATTAAGAAAGCTTCCTTGATTAAACACCCCTCCTTGACCATAATCCTGAATAACCACAATTCCAGTGCTACCATCAGGATTCATATTAGGTGCGCTTAAAAAGGCCAGTTCAACTTTATTCATGGCATTGATGGTTGGACGGTGGCTGTGAGCTGAACAAGTCCCTGAGTCTAAATTGTCATCAAACCAATCGTATTCTAATAAAATATTTTGAATCAAAGGGTTGGCACCCATTGCTGGCAGGTCAAGTCCATCCATTGTACCCAACACTTCATCGCCATCATTAATCGCATCGCCATCCGTATCAGCATCATCAGGATCTGTACCTGTGTTAAATTGACTAACAAACACTTGCGTATTGGTTTCATAACAATTTAGCAAGCCATCACTGTCATTATCACCAAAATCCTGACAAGTAACCAAGGGTTCAAAGCCATCAAGAAAGATCAAGTCGTTCTCAAAACCATTTTTGAAGATTAATGAAGAAAAGGCATGGCTATGAACAAGTATCAGAATGATAATTAAATGGCGCTTTTTACTCATGATTTTAGTCCAACAAATGTTATAACAACAATCATATCAGCAAGCAGTTTGAAAGAATAAAAAAATCAAACAAAAACACAAGTGATTACAAAACAAAAAACGATTTTGAATTTTAAAAAAAGAAGTGGGAAAGATGTAACCTAGGTTTTAGAAGCTGAATGGCGTCCCCTAGGGGACTCGAACCCCTGTTACCGCCGTGAAAGGGCGGGGTCCTAGGCCACTAGACGAAGGGGACGCAGGACATTACAACAATTTTATTCTTTTACACCTATAAAAAAGAAAGGTGGCGTCCCCTAGGGGACTCGAACCCCTGTTACCGCCGTGAAAGGGCGGGGTCCTAGGCCACTAGACGAAGGGGACGCAGGACACTTACTAACTATCTTCTTTGCCGCTTTAAGCAACAAAGCTTAAAAATATGGTGGAGCTATGCGGGATCGAACCGCAGACCTCAACACTGCCAGTGTTGCGCTCTCCCAGCTGAGCTATAGCCCCGAAGCGGATGCGTATTATCATCATTTAATAGTCTTTAGTCAAACACTTTTTTGCAACTTTTTTAAGAACTACAAAAATATTTACTCACCCCTATACAGACAACCAGATGTACATGTTTCACACACTTCAATTTGACTCAACAACGGCAAGTCCGGCTTAAGTTGTTTCCAAATCCATTGTGCCAAAACCTCACTGGTTGGGTTTTCTAATCCTTCAATATGATTCAAACAGGCATGATCTAATTGATCGTACAATGGTTGAAAAATTGATTTGATGTCTGCAAAGTCAATGATCCAACCACTTTGCGGATCAGGCTCTCCAGTGACCGTTAGGATAACTTTGAACGAATGTCCATGTAATCGACCACATTTATGACCGTCAGGAACATGAGGTAACCAATGCGCCGACTCAAGGTAAAACTCTTTATAAATGTCCATATTATTTTTTCTTTTTAACGTAGAGAACCATTTTATGATCCATCAACTCATAACCATGCTTTTCTGCAATTCTTTCTTGTAATCGTTCTAACTCAGAGTCGAAAAATTCAATCACATCTCCATTATCCAAATCAACCATATGATCATGGTGGTCTCCGGTTTCCAGTTCATACACAGCTTGGTTGTTTTCAAACTGGTGCTTACACACCAAGCCAGCGGTTTCAAATTGATTCAAAACACGATAGATGGTGGCCAAACCTACATCATGACCTGTTTGTTTCATTTCTGTGAACAAAGCTTCTGCTGTGAAGTGTTCTCCTTTGTTATTGGTTAAAAATTCCAATACCTGTAAACGGGGTAATGTGACTTTTAGACCAGCTTCCTTAATTTCTTGACTACTCATTTAGATAAATAACTGTTATTTAATAAAATTTATTGTATCATTCTCGATTGATTTTTGAACAACTAAAAAAATGAAAATTGCACTGACTACCTTATTTTTGGCTTTGATGACCTTAACCGCTTGTTATAAGACACCTGTTCAGCAAGGCAACATATTGAAACAAGAAGATATAGATGAAGTAAAACCTGGCATGAGTAAACGACAGGTAGCCATCATTTTAGGCACACCTACGGTTGCCGACCCTTTTAATCATGACCGCTGGGATTATGTCAACACATCTAAAGTAAAAGGACAATTCAAAAAATTGAAAAAATTTACTGTATATTTTGAAAATGACAAATTGGTTAAAACAGAAGGCAATTACTTTCCCAAGGAAAATAATGTAGAAATTGAAGAGCCTGAAGATTAACTTAAAGCAAAATGATTAACTTTGAAAGCCAGCGCTCTGCTGGCTTTTTTCAACCCTTACATACCCATGAATAAAGCAATTTAAAGGAATTGTTTGTTCTCTTTTTGAACCTCAGCTTTGGCTCGCCTCTTTTGCTTGGGGTCTGCAATCAGTGGCCGGTATATTTCGATTCGGTCACCATTATTCAAGCCATCAGACATTTTTTTTCTTTGACTAAAGACCCCAACATCAACAGTTAACATGTCAATTTCCGGGTATTTATTCAATATATTTGAAGCCAGTATGGCTTGTTCTATTGTTGCGTCATTATCAACGGATACCTTAAAAATTATTTGCTCGTTCTCTTTAGCATAAATCACTTCAATATCAAGCATATAAATCTCCAGCCCGGCTCACAAAATCCGACACCATTCGCTCTGCAATTCTCTCAAACCCTTTAGCAAACAGTTGATTAATCACAGACGATTTGACTTCATAATTCAACAATAAACTCACACGACAACCCACATCCCCTAAAGGCTTGAATGCCCAGTGTCCATGTAACTGGTTAAACGGGCCTTTTTTGAGCTGTAAATCTAAATGCAACACACCTGCCCTGTCCTCTTTTCTGTTGGCCGTCATGAATGATACATTAATGCCTTTGACAGACATATCTAATGTGGCTTCGTAATAATCGCCATCTTGGTGGTGAATCGTTCCTTTAACACACCACTTCAGAAACTCTGGATATGAAGTCACATCATTAACCAATTGATACATTTCATCGGCCGTGTGTGTCACTATTGCTGATTTAACAACTTCAACCACAATTAAATTCCGTGCATTGGTTGCTTATTTTCAATAAAATAGACTGTTCCATCAATAAAAGACCTCAACATGGCCAAACAAAAGAAAAAGGATAATAACATTGTTACCAATAAAAAGGCATCTTACGAGTTCCATTTTATTGAAGATTACGAAGCTGGCCTGGCTCTGGAAGGCTGGGAAGTTAAAAGTATACGCGCTGGCAAAGTCAACTTGGCAGAAAGTTATGTCTTTGTCAAAGAGGGTGAGGTTTGGTTAACCGGTTGTCATATCACACCACTCAACACAGCTTCTACTCACATCATTCCAGAAACTAACAGAATGAAAAAGTTGCTGCTCAATCGGAATGAGATAAATTATTTGATTGGAGCGGTTGAAAGAAAAGGATTGACCTTGGTGGCCAGAAGCCTGTATTGGAAAAAAGGGAAAGTAAAACTGAAATTAATTTTGGCTCAAGGTAAAAAAGTACACGATAAACGTGCTGCAACAAAAGACCGTGAATGGAACATACAAAAACAAAGAATACTCAAAGGCAATCACCGCTGATTGCCTTTGATAGTCACTTTTTATTCCCAACAAGCAGCTGGTGTTTTTTGGCCCAAATTATCATATTGAATTCTGATACATGACGGGTCATCCGTTGCTTGCTTACCCCTTGCGACTGCTCGAATTCTCCACCCATTATTAGGTCTATTTTGATGTACTATTCTATAGTCTTTCCATCTTAGGAATGAATTCGTTAGTGATAAAGCTGTGCCTCCACCAGTTACATTTGTTGGATATGCATTGGTATTAGCATAAAATTTCTCATACATACCAGCCACTTGCAAAACCTTATCCTGTGCTTCAACCCGCTTGCTTCTGACGACATATTGTCGATAGTTTGGGATGGCATAAGATGCCAACAAGGCTATGATTGCAATAACCACCACTAATTCTATTAAGGTAAATCCAGATTTATTTTTCATCTCTATCAAACTCTTCTGCGTCTTCTAATGGTTGATTTGAAATATAACGAACAATTTTATAATCTGCATATTTAGCATCTTCTTTATTGCTAATTAATTCAAAATAATACACTTTGCCTGCTTTTAATTCACGCAATGGGATGGCTGGCTTTTCATACTCAGAATAGGAGTACAAGCTTTGCTCTTCATCCAATACATATTTATATGATAAACCATTCACAACAACAAGTTTTTGACCAACATTTACCATATCAACGGTTCCTTTGATGACATTTATACTTAAGCCATCTGCATTAGAATAAGGCCCAATTAAAGTCAATGCAAACATGATTAATAATAGTTTTTTTGTTTTCATGATTTCCTCTTTTATTGAGTTAGTACATTCGTCCAATTTCTTCGACGCCATGTGTGTTTATATAAATCAATGATATTGGTATTTTCAGTACCTTCTATCACTATTGATGCACCTCCTCCACCTTGGTTTTCAAGAACTGGAGGTTCTCCAATAATAAAATCAGGTATTGAAATCAAGTCACCACTACCAGGAATGCTAACCAGCTGACCACCAATGTATATCTTAATATTTCTAAATATATCTATTTCCGAACCACCTTGAATTGGTGTACCGCCCGTTAATGGATTGATAGAAACAATCCAACTTTTCCCTCCAGGTAAACAAGGATCAACACCAGCTGTTACATTAGTTGTTGCCAACATCAAGTCACTATTGAAAAGCGCCATAGGATTAAACACCCTTTCACCTTGATCAATCAAGCGAAGCTTCCATCCATAGTCTTGCGTATAATCAACAACATTATTTGACAAACTTCTGAATGATGCATTACCACTCATGGATTGTGTTACAAATCTTGAGTCCATAATATCTAAATTGTCTTCTGTGGATGAGATGCCATCTATAACACCAACCATATACTGTTCAGCAGGTAAACTGATATCTCTGTCTGGTATTTCAATGTATTTACCCGTACCAAATACAACCATAATATCATCATACTGAGTTTGTACTGAATCAGGTATGGCAATAACTTTTGGCTGTACTGTAATGGGTCTATCCATAACATTTTGAGCTTTAACTAATGCCGTGGCTGTCCAATTTGAAGGATCAGTATCACTTAAATCGAAACGCCATAAATTGCCGTATAAATCTCCAGCATATGCCAGATCCACACCTATATCGACACCATTACCACCAACAAGATTACTTTCCTTAACAAATTCAGAATCCACTCCAACTGGAGTTGCCAAACCATTTGGCGTTGTACTGCTTCCTACACCGGTATCAATTTTCGTTATTAACTGACCATCACTTAACCTAACAACATACATTACGGCGTTGCCAGAAGCACTCACATGGTTGTTTGGATCTGATGGATTGTTGGTGTCATTTTGTGAATTATTATAACCATTCGGGAGTAATGCAACCCACTCTCCAGTGCTGCTTATTCTGACAATTTCAGGTTTACCATAAGTATATCCCAAGTCTTGATCGTCAGAATCGGTAAACTCCCAAAGTACTTTAGGTTGAGTAGAAGATGCATCGGTCACATCTAAAGCATAATATGCTTGTCCTCCGTACCTCAATCCCCCAACTAAAATGGTTTTCCAACTCCCGTTTATAAAGACATCCCTCTTCACTGGCGTATTATCAACATAAGAGTGGTGTTTATTAGTCGGCAAGTGTGCCAAATTCTCTATTACTGTATTAGGAATAAAAGACCACACCTCTTGCGCATGACCCGTGGGTGATGATGACTCTGTTTCAAATGCATGTAACATCCCGCCATTTGAACCAACATACACCATGTTCTTTCTTCCAAATTCAGATATTTTAAAATCTAAATAAGGGCTACCTTCTTCTGGAGACCCATTTGGCCACAAATTGTCTTTATAACCCTCTCCAGGGCCACGAACAATGACCGGGCTAGAGTGTACAATGTCTGACATGACTGATTTTCTTGTTCTCAATGAGCCATTGTTAGCTTGCTCTTGATCCCTGTCTCCAATGACATAGTTGATGATGTTGTTTACATCTGTTCCATCTACTGGGTTATTGTAATTTAATCCAGCATATTGACCGGCACTTTCCTGAATCATCTGTTTCAATGCTGTATTTAATGTGACATCAAACTTAACAACACTGTTAGCCGCCTTGTCATATGTGTAAATATTTCTTAAAGCCTGTTTGGTCACATTTTCTTGAATAGAATCACAGTATCCACCTGTCAAAACACACCCTGCATCCCATGTGATATCACCAAAAGATCGATCTGCATTTACCTCTTTTGCCTGAAGTGTTCCTGACCAAGTTGATGAGTCAAATGAAGGTGAAAATGCAGACGTATTATCAGTAATAATACCCGATGTTACTGTTGAGGTACTGCCTCTAGAAACCCTTTCAGTGATGTTATTTACCACTTCATTTAATGCATTAATCAGTTCTTCAGGGTCATTGGCACTGAAAAAATCGCCACGACTGTTGATTGATGAATGCCATACATCATCAATCACATTATTAGGCCAAACGCATGAGGTTGGGCTGTTGGCTCTTAATGATTGATACACAGCATCTTTTGAATCAGTAACTCCAACTGTGTTACATGTAGTTGTATTACCACTTGCGTGGGCTTCAACCCGAGATGCATTCAAGCCCATGCCCACATTGTAAGTCACTACATGTTGCCAATAGGCTGGGTCATTTTTTGGATTCCAAACGAATTCAGAACTCTCCCACTCATCAGTTAAACCCGAAAAATCAATCGAACCATTGTCGTGATCGGTATAATCTTTTTTATACCTTGGTACATAATTTGGTAAATTAGGCTTTAAATCTCTCATCCAAGAATCAAAGGCCACATCTGCTAAATAATTATCTCTACTGTAATTATATATTTTTTGGGCACCTGCTCCATTGTAGCCCATCGAACCATAAAGTGGTTGGTTACCATTTTCAGGTGTACCTGTATCACCAGGTATGGATCGACTGGTGTCATCTTGTATAAAAGTACCACTTAAGCCACCATTCCAACCACCATCTGATATGGCTATATGAAAGTTTTGTTGACAAGATAACAAGCCAGCATAATCATCAGAAGTATAACTGGAATCTAATTCAAACTTTTCACCAGCCCTTTTGAAAGAGGCCCTTAGTGGCGTTCCACCACTGGTTGGTGCACCAAATAACCAAGAAAAAAAGTTATTTCTATGTGTATCCTCAAACTTATTAAGGTTATTAAAAGAATTTCTGTAATTCAATTCTTGCCAAGCAATTTTAAAACTGGGATTGAATCCTGCAAAAGCTCTACTGATTGCCGCCTTTGATAATTTTGCTCGAGAGTTATAGTAGGTGTACCAGTTAGCAAAGTTTTTCAACTCATCGGCATCTGTAATGTTGTACCTTGTATTACCTAAATAGTAATACGGTTGCGTACCACCCGTACAACCATTATCACAACCCCAACCAGTTGGATATTGATTGGTCCAACTTCCACTTCTGGCGTTATACCTTCTGGTGTCTTTAAAGCTGATTGTGACATTATTACCTGTTCTAGAGTAACTGAAATTACCCATAGCTATGTAACGTGTACGAATATCCACCCTGGCATTCATGTCATTGGGGTAGCCATCGACCATCGCATTTGAAGGGTCTGACTGAGGAAAAGAAGAGCCATCAGCTCTTAATGGGGGTGAATAAGTAATATTAGGATTGTAATACAATCTGTTTTTTGTAGGGTCTACAAAGCCATTAGAATCATTGGCACCCATATATGTCCAGGCCATACTGCCAGAATCGTCCAATGTCACAGCGATGGCAGGAGGGACCGTTTGATTAAGGAACAATGGTTCATGTGATAACTGCAACAAAGAAGCATCAGCATAATCAGCACCAGAAATCATTGCCACAGTTGCAGCCACAAGTACTTTATTGATTTTAATTATATTTTTCATATTAACACCTCTTAATTTGTAGATCCACTGGAAACAACTGCTGTATACAACGACCTAACTAATGAAAATGTTTTACCATCACCACTGTCACTTTTTCCTAACACGGCAAATGCTTTTTGTTCACTTTGACTTGAACCTGCTGATCCACCAGCATTTTCAAATGCACTAGAACCGCTAGACCCTTTTCTGAACGGGAGTTCATATATAATGTACTGTGGATTGGTCTTCAGTTTTGCATTGACATGAACCGTGGTAAAATTGTGGTCATGAATGGTTCCTACTGTACTGTTCCAGTTTCTTTTGCTAAATTCTTCAATATTTGTATTAATACCTGACGTAGGCTCTTCAAGTACATTATAGTACGAATATATATTGGACATACTGCCGTTTGGGGTACCACTTATCTGTACACCATTTGTCTGGTTTACCAAGTTATATATAAAAGATTCTCCATTCCTTACAGCTGTATTCGCACCACCTTGTGCTAACGTTCGATTATGCAATCCTGCAGCCATTTTTTCTTGTAACATGGTTCCTTTCATACTGGTATATCCCATCAATGTAATAATAACCAACAACATCAGTCCGACTATTAATGCAGCACCTTCTTGTTTTTGCATTGCAAGGGTATTTTTATCTAGTACATGCCTCATAATGTATAACTCCTGATTGGAATGATGGCTGTAAATTCACGTCTGTACATTTTCCCTCTGTCCAAACCATTAGGTAAAACAGCTCCCGGGGTCTGCGGCGTAGTGCCATCTGGAGAATATATAAACGGCTCTGTTTCTTCACTGGAGCTGTTATTGACGGTATTAAGTAATAAATGAACCTCTACAGCATATACAGACCGCCATAAACACCCCCTGTCATTAGCCAAACCGGCACCGGAAGGCAAATAATCGACCTTAGGCGGTGTTACACACCCTTGAATTGAATCTAAGGCACCATCATTGTCTAAGTCGCCACCACCAGTTACTTGATTAACTTGATCTGCTGTCATTCTGACTACGTGCCCAGTTTGCAACTGTACCAAATAGAAAAAATCCAACCTTTCTACACCCTCAACCAACTGTTGAACCAAACCATTTTCAGAGCGATACAAAGAACTTATTTTGCGTGTTGAGCTGTTGGGGTCATTATCAACTTGAATAAAGTAGGTTACAGTTTTTACGTCTTGTGTTAAGCGGTATGCTTTAGTATCCGCCAATCCATCATATTGAGGTATAGTAGCACCTGAGGGCTGTTGCAAATTAACATCTACACCCGACCATGTCGCCGGAGCCACATATGAATTATCACAATCCGCAATCAAAGTATTACCAGTATAAGTTGTTGATACTGGGTCCTCAAGGGTAAAACCACCCAATCCATCGTTTGCAACCACCTCAACACCACCTTCTAAATACCTGACTGTCAATACGTCTGAATTTATTCCCCGTTGACCATTTCCTGAACCTGGTGTTGGCAAGGTTATGCTGCCATCAGAACCAGCATCAACAAAATCTGGAAGGCATGTACTGCCGGTACATTCATGTCCTCTGATAAAATATGATGGATCCAATGGATATGATGTTTGACCTGCAAAAGAAAATGTATCAGCCAATTGATCTGCATCTGTGGCCAAGTCAATCTTAACATCTCCAACATTAGGTAAACCATTAGTAAACAATACATTGGTAGCGACTTGCCATTCAGTCATATCGGCACCTTGTTTCCAATCAGTAATCGACTCTCTTGGTAATGCAATTGACGCACAATGCTTTCTTCCTGCATTTTCTACATCACTTTTAATTCTCGAAATTGCATAGCGACCATTTTCTTGTAAAATAGCCAATCCTGCTTGTGCACGGTTTAAAGCGCTTGAATTTGAGAACAATGAAATCACACCTAACAACAAAATAGATGTAATTAACATGGCTACCAATAACTCTATAAGAGAAAAGCCGGATTTTTTGTTATAAAATTTATTCATTGTTTGTCTCCTAAATTCAATCATGGTTGCATAACCAAGACTAAGGATTGTTCATCACTTGCACCAGTTTCATTCGATTCATTCCATGTAATGGTAACTGTACAAATCCCATCATAAGGAGGAACAGGTGACCAAATCGAAGGCGGGCTTATAAAACTAACTAAAACAGGTACTACACCTCTGGTTACACAATCAATATTGCCTTCACCTTCTGGCAATAAAATCGATAATGATTGAGCCCATTGTTCCAAATCAAAAACAGCCAATTCAGCATACGTACATGGTGAGCCTAAATCACACACTGATGACCCAATGGCGGCGTCTCCATTAAAAGCATCTTGCCAAAGTGCTACTTGATTTGCCCTCATCCTATCAACCATATTTTCTGCCAAAAAATTGGCTTGAGACCTTAGGTAACCATTGTGATTATTTCTTACAGAAATGGTCATCATGCCCGCAATTCCTAACAAGCCAAAAGAAAAAATAACGATGGCCACCAAAACTTCGATTAATGTAAAGCCAGATTCTTTAATATTGTTTTTCATAATTTTGTCACCCTAGCACTCCCAGATGGAGAAACATTTATTATGTTACTGATAGAGGCATTGAAATCATGAGTTAATCGAAAAGGGCGGTCAATTCCATCTTCTAATGCGCCTATACTATTGAAAACCATCGTTCCAGTTACCAACCCATTGGCCACGAATATCAAGCGATTATCAACTGCTTGCTGTACAGCAATCGTTGTATTTGCCGCCCCATCTACACCAATTGCAATTGTTGTCCATCCATTTTGCCAGCTGCCACCATTAGGTCTGACCTCAACATCAGTTCCATAGCGTATAGCTTCAGCCCTCGCTTGAGTAAAGCTATAAAGAACCTCATTCGAAAAATCAGTGACCATTCGACGGGCTTTTAATTGTTGAAAATTTGGAACGCCCCATGCCACTAGAATGGTTATCAGTATTAAGACAACAACCATCTCTAATAACGTAAAGCCCTTTGCTTGGCTTTCACGAGTGTGTACTTTTGATTTCAATAGATTTGTATTCACTGTAAATGCTAACTTTTATTAATCAGCGTGAATAATGCGACACGTTACGTCAAGATGCAAATATGATTAATGGAGAAATGACCAGTGGTGTTAACCACTTGATAAGCGGTATTTGATTATACTTTTTGTACCAACCTTAGCTCTTTAGGCAAAGCAAAAACCATATTCTCTGGCTCTCCCTGCAAATCAGAAACTTGGGTTCCCGGGTGTTTTTCTTTTATTAACGCAATGACTTCTTTCACCAACTTTTCAGGGGCAGATGCACCCGCTGTCAGACCTATAGACGTCACGCCTTCAAACCATTCATTGTGTATGTCTTCAGCCCCATCAATCAAATAAGAAGCCACACCCTGTCTTTCTGCCAATTCTCTTAATCGGTTTGAATTTGAACTGTTGACAGAACCCACAACCAAAACCAAATCGCATTGTTGTGCCAAATCCCTTACTGCCATTTGGCGGTTTTGAGTGGCATAACATATATCGTCGTGTTTTGGCCCTTGAATTTTGGGGAAGCGGCGTCTTAATTCAACAATAATGTCCTTGGTGTCATCTAATGACAATGTGGTTTGTGTGGCATAGGCCACATGTTCAGGTTGTTTTATATTTAAATTAGCCGCCTCTGCTACAGAATCTACCAAATAAATCTCACCTTGCGCATTCAACTTATCCCACTGCCCTAAGGTACCTTCGACTTCTGGATGACCATGGTGGCCGATAAGCACCAAATCAAAGGCATTTTTACAATACCTAACAACTTCCATATGAACTTTTGTCACCAGAGGGCAAGTGGCATCAAATATTTTCAACTGCCGAGCCTCTGCTTCTTTACGTACTGCTTGTGAAACGCCGTGCGCAGAGAATATCACTATATTTTCATCTGGAATTTCATGCAATTCATCAACAAACACCGCGCCTCTTCCGCGCAAAGTATCAACAACAAATTGATTGTGAACAACTTCATGCCTGACATAGATGGGTGCGCCAAAATTATCTAAAGCACGGTTTACAATATCAATCGCACGATCAACGCCTGCGCAAAAACCGCGCGGATTAGCCAACAGTATGTTCATTTTCTACGCCTTATTATCGTTTACGTTTTCATGTTTATTGACAAACGCGTCAATGATCAACAACACAGCACCCATACAAATGGCACTGTCGGCCACATTAAATGCAGGCCAGTAATTTTCATTATAGTGCAGCTCTACGAAATCAACCACATAACCCAGCATCAATCGATCATAGACATTACCCAATGCACCACCAACCACCAAAGCCAAGGCCGCATTTTGTAACTTCATGGCCTTACTGTTCTGGTACATCCAAACCAACAACCAGACAACAATCACAATGGCCAACACACTCAAAAACCAACGTTGCCAACCGGACTGGTCTGCCAGAAAACTGAAGGCCACGCCTTTATTGTGCATTAGTGTCCAGTTCAAAAATTCATTGACAGGAACTGCAACATACATCTTCAGCGTTTCACTGGCTATGGATTTGGTCCATTGATCTAACACAAAAACCAAAACACTTAACCACAACCAAACAACGCCTTTTTGGGTGACTGACTTTGAACTGCTTCTATTCTCCATCAAGCAAAACGCCTCGACTCACCGTCGGTTTCAATGTTTTCAACACACCGACCACATATGTCCTCATGACCTGAAACAGAGCCTACGTCTTCTCTGATATGCCAACAACGTACGCACTTTTCCCCTTGTGCAACCGATGAAGCCACTGCAATGTCACCAAAACTCATGGCCAATTGCTCTGCACCTTCTGGCTTGTCTTCAATCGGATAAGCCTTGGCCTCTGATGTAATCAAGACAAAACGCAACTCATCACCAAATGAAGACACTTTTGATAACAGTGCCGGCGGCAAAAATAACGACACATCAGCCTCTAAAGAAGAACCAATTTCACCCTGGCTTCTTAACTGCTCTAATTGTTTAGAAACGGCCTGTCTTATCTCACTGATTTGAGCCCAATCCTCATCAGTTAATTGGCCATCTGCTTGCCATTCAGGGAAATCTAAATATTGTTCAAAGAGAATGTGCCCTTCATTGCCAAGTGATTTCCAAATCTCATCAGCAGTAAACGTCAGTATGGGGGCAATTAGACGAACCAATGATTGTGTAATGTGATACATCGCTGTTTGTGCAGACTTTCTCGCATCACTGTTTACATTGGCTGTATATAAGCGGTCTTTGATGACGTCCAGATAAAAGGCACCCATTTCTTGTGAGCAAAAGTGCAACACTTTTTGATATACCAAATGAAGCTGATAACTGTCATACAATGCCAAGACTTCATCCTGCAACGCTTTGGCCTTTCTTACAGCCCATTGGTCAAGCTGAGCACATTCTGCCATATCTAAAGCATCAGACTCAGAAAATTCATTCAAATTCCCCAACATGAACCGCATGGTGTTTCTGATTCGACGGTATCCATCTGCAGCTCGATTCAAAATTTCATCTGAAATCGTCATTTCGCCACGGTAATCAGCAGAAGCCACCCACAAGCGCAAAATGTCAGCGCCCAGTGTGTTCACGACATCAGTTGGTGAAACCACATTTCCGATTGATTTTGACATCTTCTTGCCGTCTTTATCCACAACAAAACCATGGGTTAAGACTTGTTTGTATGGCGCATGATTATTAATCGCCACGCCAGTCAACAACGATGAATGGAACCACCCACGGTGTTGATCTGAGCCTTCTAAATACAAATCAGCTGGCTCATGAAGTGCATCATTTTGTTTCAGCACACAATAATGTGTGACACCTGAGTCAAACCACACATCTAATACGTCTGTGACTTTGTCATAATCGTTGACATCATCACCTAACAATTCAGCGTCATCCAAGTCATACCAAATATCGATGCCTTTTTGCTCGACCATGTCTGCTACTTTGGCCATCATTTGAGCTGAATTGGGGTGCAATTCTCCAGTCAACTTGTTGACATATAAAGCAATTGGCACGCCCCAAGTTCTTTGACGAGAGATACACCACTCTGGGCGATTCTCAATCATTTTATAAATTCTATCTTCACCCCAGCCTGGAATCCATTGGACCTGTTTGATTTCAGACAAAGCCTTTTTACGCAGCCCCTGTTTGTCCATGCTGATAAACCATTGCGGCGTGGTTCTGAATGCAGTGGGAGACTTATGACGCCAACAATGTGGGTATGAGTGATTGATGGGCTCATGGTTTAACAATGTGCCGGCTTCATTCAAAGCTTCTGTGATGGTTTTATTGGCTTTCCAAACATGCTGACCCGCAAACATGGGCGTGTCCGGTAAGTAAACGCCATCTGAGTCAACTGGATTGTAAACTTCTAAATCATATTGTCTGCCGACATTGAAATCGTCAACACCATGACCAGGCGCCGTATGAACCGCGCCGGTACCCGCTTCCGTGTTTACATGCTCACCTAATACCACAGGTACTGACTTGTCATACAGCGGGTGCTTCAAAGCCACCTTTTCCAACGCTTGGCCAGAAACCACTGCCATGACTTGCGACGATTCAACACCATAACGAGACATTACATCTGCAACCATGTCCTCAGCAACAATCAACAAAAACTGAGCATGCCCTTTAACCAAGGCATAATTTAACTCTGGGTGTAAAGAAACTGCTTGGTTAGCAGGTATTGTCCATGGCGTTGTGGTCCAAATCGGCAAAGCCACTTTTGAATCGATGGCATCCAAATCAAAAATTGCGGCCAACCTCTCATTATTTTCAACAACAAAAGCCACATCAATGGCCGGCGAAGTTTTATCTTGGTATTCAATTTCAGCTTCCGCCAATGCAGAGCCACAGTCAAAACACCAGTTGACGGGTTTAACGCCCTTCTCCACATGGCCATTGTCAGCGATTTCAGCCAAAGCCCGAATCATATCGGCTTCGTACTTAAAGTCTTTGGTTAAATAAGGTTTTTCCCAGTCACCCAAAACGCCCAAACGTTTGAAGTCCTTTTTCTGGATATTGACTTGATTTTCAGCGTAACTGCGACATTTTTGTCGGAAAGTTTTGGCATCCACCTTCTTACCCACTTTGCCGACTTTTTTCTCAACTTGAACTTCAATAGGTAAACCATGGCAATCCCAGCCTGGCACGTAAGGCGCACGGAAACCAGCCATAACCTTTGACTTAATAATGGTGTCTTTGAGGATTTTATTGACCGCATGACCAATGTGAATTGATCCATTGGCATAAGGAGGCCCATCATGTAGCATGAATGGCTTGCGGTCTTTGCAGTGCTCCTGCAAAGCCTGATACAAACCTTGTTTTTCCCATTGCTTCAACCACATGGGCTCTTTGGTCGCCAAAGATGCCTTCATTTTAAAATTGGTTTTTGGCAAATTAAGCGTGTCTTTATACTCTTGGCTCACACCAAATCTCCTGTATTTTCCTCAAAATATTTTCGTGCTGCTTTGACATCTGACAAGATACCAGCTTTCAAAGCACTTAAGCCGTCGAATTCTACTTCATTTCTCAGCTTTTTATAAAACAAAACTTCAATCCATTGACCATATATCTCTCCAGACCAATCCAAAACATGAACCTCTAGCCTCTTGGTGCTGTCTTTCACTGTTGGGTTATAGCCGACAGAAGCAACCGCCTCATGCCATTGACTTTTAATTTTGACCTTAACAACAAAAATTCCGTGCAAAGCAGTTTCCCCATTTTTAAAATGTATGTTTAAAGTAGGGAAACCCAATGTCCTACCCAACTTTTTTCCATGTGCAACACGTCCTGCCACCACATAGTCTCGACCCAAATAGCATTTGACCTGCTTAAAGTCACCAACAGCCAACGCAGACCTAATCAATGACGAGCTGACCCTGCGACCATTCAATAAAACAGAATTTTGCTGTTCAAATTTAATTTGTGCTTGGTGGCATTGCAAGGCCAAAAAAGCCGCATCTCCTGCACGGTTAGCACCGAACTGAAAGTCATCACCCACCAACAAATACCTGGCTTTCAAACCCTCAACCAAGATTTCATTAAAAAAATCAAGTGCCGTCATTGTAGACAGTTGCTTGTTGAAGTTCAGTACACACAGCACATCAACCCCTTGCTCAACCATCAATTTTACTTTTTGTTTAAATGAGGTCACCAATGGAACTGCATGTTTGCCCTGGAAATATTGCACCGGTAAAGGTTGCATGGTAACCACGACAGCTAAACCATCTGTTATCTTTGCTTGATTCACCACCTTCTCAATAAGCTTTTGATGACCCAAGTGAACGCCATCAAAATTCCCTATTGTTACAGAATTATTTAATGAGTTAAGTGAAGTATGATGTGGGTATCTTATAATTTCCATGTTGTTTTGATACGCAGGCCGGCTAAATAAATAACAATAAAATAAACCAAAGCGGCCAATGATATCATGCCTGACAAATATCCAAAACGCTGATACCAAAATAGATCCACCCATGATGACACCCATGTTTTGATATATAAAAGCGTCAAAGCCATAAAAGCTAAACCTACAAACAACTTACAAAGAAATGCCCAGCTCACTAAAGTTTTTTGTATCACCCCATCACGCTTCAGGGCGCGATATAAAACCACACATTGCATCCAAGCCGAACCCACACCGGCCATGGCCAAGCCCACATGCAATGAGACCACGTCTAAATACCAAAGCAAAGCCACAAAGGCAAAATTTAATACCACATTAAGAAGCATCGCTTTGACCGCAATTTTCACTGGTGTTTTGGTGTCTTTACGAGAATAAAAAGCCGGTAACAACACTTTATTTATGACAAAAGCAGGTAAACCCAACATATATACCATCAAAGCATAAGACGTCCATTGCGCCTGTTGAAACCCAAAATCTCCATAAGTGAACAAAGTGATAATGACAGGTAGCGCCAAAATTGACAGTCCCACGGCACAAGGCAGCACAATCAACAATGCCAACTGCATGGCCCAAGTCAAACAATTTTGATAGTCTTCATCTTGTTTCTGAGCAAAAGCAAAAGATAATTTCGGCAATATCACAGTAGAAATGGCGATGCCAAACATTCCCAAAGGAAACTCCACCAATCGATCTGCCGTATATAAAATGGTCACACTGCCTACCAATGGCAGCATGGTAGCAATCAAGGTGTCAATCAATAGATTCACCTGTGCCACCGACGAACCAAATAAAGTTGGCACCATCAAAGTCATCACTTTTTTAACTTCTGGGTCATGAAACCTAACCACCGGCTTAGGCAACAAACCCAAGCGCATCAATGCAGGCACTTGAAATAACAATTGCACAACACCGGCGATCAAAACACCCCAAGCCATAGACATTTCAGGCACATCAAAATGAGAGGCACCAAAATACATTGCTAAAATCAGGCATACATTAAGCAATATTGGGGTCATTGCGGGAACTGCAAAACGATTGAAACTGTTTAAAATACCGCCACTGAATGCCACCAAAGAAATCAACAGCAAGTAAGGCAGCGTCAAACGCAACATATCAACCGTTGCTTCAAACACTTCAGGCGGGTCATCTGAAATCCCTGGAGCAAAAATATGGACAACACCCGGCGCAAACAATTCCATCAACGCCAGAACCAAAAGTAATACGGCCAACAGACAGCCTGAGACATGATTAATGAATTGCTTTAAATATGCTTCCCTGTCCTGAGATTTTATTTCGTTCAATACAGGAACAAATGCCAAAGAGAAAGAACCTTCAGCAAATAAGCGGCGCATAAAATTAGGGATTCGAAAAGCCACCAAAAAAGCATCAGTCCACATGGTCGCACCAAACATGCGCAACATAAACCAATCCCTTACAAACCCTGAAATTCGTGATAACAACGTAAAAAAGCTGACCACAGCGGTCGATTTCAATAATTTCATCTTAAAATTGTATCTGTTTATTGACTAATCATGATATAGATGGGAAAATGCCGCGTTTTTTGTAGTTCAGAGTTTTTCTCAACTACCCGTACCGAATCATTTAAGGAGAACAATTTTGGCAAATTCAGCATCTGCTAGAAAACGTGTAAGACAAGCTGCTAAAAGCAGGCAGCATAACATGAGCCTGCGTTCAAAAGCACGCACATCAATGAAAAAAGTGATCACAGCCATCGAAGCTGGTGACAAAAAAGTAGCACAAGAACTATTCCAAGAAATGGTTCCTGTTGTTGACGCTGTTGCTCGCAAAGGTTTGTACCACAAAAACAAAATCGCAAGACACAAAAGTCGCTTGAATGCCAAAATCAAAGCCATGGCTTAATTAAAAAAGCATTTCAAGAAAAACTTAAAAACCGCTTCCTTTTTTTAAAGAAAGCGGTTTTTTCTTGACAAAAATTTGTGGTTTTTTCAAATTCCATCTCATCAATTAAAAAAACCTGACGCAATTTGTCACTTTTCTCACTTTTTGTGAGCTAACTCACTTTTATTCTCTTTGTTTCATGATAGAATCGAGAACAGGTATAATTTTGTTTGGACTCATATGAACATAGAAAAAGAAAAAGTTTCAGTTAAATTTTTAAAAATCGGCATGTACGTCTGTAAGCTTGACCGCTCTTGGTTAGATACTCCTTTTCCATTCCAAGGATTTTACATCCGAAGTCATACTGAGATTAAAGACCTACAAACCTTTTGTAAGTATGTCTATATTGACGTAGTCAAGGGAAAGACCCTGAGTTCAGAGTCTAAAATCTCCAAACCTTCACCATTACTGAGAAAAAACACCAAGGCCAGAAAATACATTGGTCGATCAACACCACTGGTTGTCAAACACGATTTTTACCCTTCAGAACACAAACCCATTAAAAGCGAGTTTAATGGGGCTCATAATTTAATGTTAGACATGACCGCCGCAGTTGAAGAAACCAGTTTTAACTTGCGCGTGGGTAAAGGCTTAGATATTAAAAAAACCAAAAAGATAGCTTCTCAAGTTGTCAACTCAGTTCTTAGAAATCCGAACACATTGATTTGGTTGACTCAATTAAAAAATCAAGGGCGATATATTTACGGCCACTCTTTAAAGTCCGCTATTTTTGCCGCAGTATTCGGCCGTCACTTAGGCTTACCAGAAGATAAGTTAGAAATCTTGGTTTCTGGCGTATTGCTGTCTGACATTGGTAAAACAAAAATATGCCGAAAGTTACTGAACAAATCAGAACCATATACAGACGAAGAAGTGAAGACTGTCAGAGGACATGTGGAGTTAGGTGTTGAATTATTGGCTAAAGACAAACACATGGATCATGACATCCTTACCATTGTTGAAACACACCATGAACGCTTCGATGGCTCGGGTTATCCTTATGGCTTAGTTGGCAATGAAATCCCTGCCTATGGACAAATTGCTGGGATTGTTGACACTTATGATGCCATGACAAGCAAACGCCCATTTGGCAAACTGCATACACCTTCACAGGCAATGGAAACCCTATACAAACAACGCAACAAACTCTTCAGTGCTAAGTTGGTTGATGAATTCATTCAAGCCATTGGGCTTTACCCTTCTGGCTCAGCGGTTCAATTGTCTGATGGCTCTATAGGCCTGGTATTATCTCATAACAAACAAAAAAGGTTAAAACCTGAAATACTGTTAGTTAAAGATGAACACGGTGAAACTTTAGAAAAACCAAAGTTTATAGATTTATCTAAAAAAGCCATGTTCAGTAAGAAAGAAAGACCTTGCGTCACCAGTGCATTGGGGAATAATGAAATTAACTTTGACCCTGATCAAATGATAGCTGGATTTAACAACAAACCCAGTTTGAAAAAAATGCTATTTGCTTGATTGAATAAACGGCAAATCTGAGACAATCAGACTTAACTCAAAAACCTTCCTGTTATATAATCTGAAAAGATTAACAGGAAGGTTTTTTTATGCAGCAATACTTATCATTCGCACAACACATCCTTGACAATGGCAGCATCAAAGGTGATCGCACAGGCACAGGAACACGCAGTGTCTTTGGCCACCAAATGCGCTTTGACTTATCTCAAGGCTTTCCTATGTTAACAACCAAAAAACTGCATTTAAAGTCAATCATTCATGAACTTCTGTGGTTTATAGCGGGTGACACCAACATCAAGTATTTAAAAGACAATGGCGTTAACATATGGAATGAGTGGGCTGATGAATCCGGTGATTTAGGACCAGTTTACGGGCATCAATGGCGCTCTTGGCCCACACCAAGCGGCGAACATGTCGATCAAATTTCTTTGTTACTCGAACAATTAAAAAATAACCCGAATTCAAGACGACACATAGTCAGTGCATGGAATGTAGCTGATGTTGACCACATGGCATTACCCCCTTGTCATTGCCTGTTCCAGTTTTACATCGTCGACAACAAGCTGTCATGTCAACTTTATCAACGCAGTGCCGACGTCTTTTTAGGTGTCCCTTTTAATATCGCATCGTACGCCTTACTGACCATGATGATGGCACAAGTTTTAGATTTAGGGCCAGGTGACTTTGTACACACATTTGGAGATGCACACATTTACAACAATCATATCGAACAAATGGAATTGCAAATTACACGTCAACCCTATGAATTGCCAACCATGAAAATTAATCCTGATGTAAAAGACTTGTTTTCTTTCACTTTTGATGACTTTGAGTTATGTGACTACAAAGCACACCCTCACATTAAAGGCAAAGTGGCAGTATGACTCAACTTACATTAATTGCAGCCATGGGTGAAAACCGGGTCATAGGCAACAACAACGACCTGCCTTGGCACTTGCCTGCAGATTTGAAAAACTTCAAAGCTGCTACATTAGGTAAAACCGTATTAATGGGCAGAAAAACATGTGAATCGCTGCCGTTTGCGCTACCCAAAAGGAAAAATTTGGTACTCAGTCGAAACCCCGATTTTTATCGCAAAGGATTCGAGACCATTACTGGCATTGAAAACTTACCTGACGAAGAAATTATGGTCATAGGAGGTGCCCACATTTATCAATGGCTGCTGCCCAATAGTAATAAAATGATTTTAACTTATGTGACAGGTGAGTTTGAAGGAGATGCCTACTTCCCTGAAATAGACAACACTGAGTGGAGCACAGTCATGACAACCAATTACCCCATCAATAAAAGCAACCCCAAGTACGACTTTGTCGTTAAAACATACATAAGAAATTAATCCAATTCACGATGTAATATCAATGCTTGAATCCCTTTAGTTCCCAAATAAGCAAACAACTGTTCAACCAGAAATACTGAACGGTGTTGACCGCCCGTGCAGCCTACTGCAATGGTGATATAACTTCGGTCGTTGGCTTCAAAATGGTTGATCCACTTTTTTGAAAAATGTGACAGGTCTTTCATATATTCTTTAACCAAATCCTTTTCATTAAAAAAAGCTGCAATTTCTTCATCCTTACCATTTAAATGCCGCAATTCAACCTCCCAATATGGGTTAGGCAAACAACGTGCATCAAATACAAAATCTGCATCAAAAGGTATGCCTCTTTTAAACGCAAAAGACTTGATAATAACTGACACCTTATCACTTGGAACACTCATTAATTGCCAGATGTGTTGCTTTAATTGCATGGCGGCCTGTTGACTGGTATCAATCACTAAATCAGCTGACTGTTTAATCTGTTGCATGATATCAGCTTCTTTCCTGACGGCTTCTGTTAAGCTGAATTTGAACTGTTCAGTTGATAAAGGGTGACGGCGACGTGTCTCACTGAAACGTTGAATTAACACTTGCTCTTCCGCATTAAGGAACATCACTTTGACATTCAGTTGACGCATCTTTAATTGTGCCAATTGCTCACCAAACCCCGACAAATTATCGTTTTGACTTCGAATATCAATTCCCACAGCGACTTTAGGGTAAAAAGTAACGTCAGATTCTATATGAGTCACAAATTCAGCCAGCATAGTCAGCGGCAAATTATCGACACAATAATATTCCATGTCTTCAAAAGTTCTGAGTGCGACGGTTTTTCCCGCCCCTGACATTCCTGTTAAGATGACAAGCTGTTGCATTGTTGATATGTATCCAAAAGTACGCGTGAGATTTCTTTTCTGTTTTCCGCTGCCAAAATGCCTTTAAACATACGATACTGCTTAAACAATTGAGCCGCCTCATTCATGATTTGTTTGTGTATAGGCTTAATTACTTTAGGGAAAGCCATTGCCATAACGACTTGCACTGGCACATCATCTAATGCTTCATAATCAGCTTTTTGTGCCAGACGAGCAATCACAACACGAATGTCATCACCGTCTTCTAAACATTTACCATGCGGTATCGCCACACCATTATTTAAAGCGGTATTGCCCATTTTTTCTCTGTCCACAAAGGACTGATAGATGGCAAACTTTTCTTTTTCATCTTGACTAAGCTGCTGTGCCAAAAACTCAAACAACCTTTTTTTACTGATGAAAGGCACATCTAATAAGATGCACTCTTCTTCTATAAAATCTATAAACTTCATGTGTTATTTAATTACCCTTTCATGAAAACCTTTTGCTTTAACAAAGGTTAATTGATGACATTAAACCATCGAATTGCCAATCATTGTATACAAAAAAACCCGACCAAAGTCAGGTTTTTTATTGCTAAGTTTAAGTCTATTATTTAATAAGCCGATTGATTGAGCCTAACAGCTTCTTCACGGTGATGATTGGTTGCCTTGTCTTTATGTCGCCTGATTTGTTTATCTAGCTTGTCGACCAATAAATCTATCGATTTATACAAATTATCTTCTCGAGAATCGGCAAAAAAATCTTTTCCACCTATATGCATCGTCGCTTCAGACTGATGCTGCAACTTTTCAACACGAATGATGACGTGTGCATTCAAGACTTGGTCAAAATGACGCTTAATTTTTTCAAATTTAGTTTCAATATAATCTCTGATAGGTTCTGTTACTTCGAGTTGATGACCTGTAATGGTTAATTGCATAATAACTACCTCATAAAGAAGCCCTTTGGGCTTTGGTAAATCCCAGCACATACAAACGAAAGGGTCTATTTGATTGTTGGGGCATTAGAAATGTCGTGGAACACAAAGAAAAACATTGAGAATTCAACCCGTGAGACACACGACAGAATAGATAAGATAAACTTGAATTTTGTAGGAGTTTTTTGTTTGTTATTTTCATAATCCTCTGTATTAAATATAGCTGCAATTGCCATTGATTTCAAGAGAATTCGGTTTATTAATCTGCCCTTTTGATTTAAATCAAAAATTAATACTTTGTCTTACATTGCAAAGTCATTACCCAAATATACACGCCTAACATCCGCGTTGGCAATGATCTGTTCTGGCTTGCCTTCAGTTAACATACCACCATCATTTAAAATATAAGCACGATCACATATGCCTAAGGTTTCTCTGACATTGTGGTCAGTAATTAGTACACCTATCCCCTTGTTTTTTAAATGAAAAACAATTTTTTGAATGTCTATAACTGACACTGGATCGACGCCTGCAAACGGCTCGTCAAGTAGTATATAGTCAGGCTCCATTGCCAAAGCTCGTGCGATCTCAACACGTCGACGTTCTCCACCTGATAAACTGATACCCAGTTGATTTTTAACATGTTCTATACTCAACTCTTCCATCAACTCAAGACACTTGTTGTCTCGTTCAGTGGCATTCAATTCTTTTCTCAATTCCAATACCGCTTGTATATTTTGCTTCACAGTCAGTTTTCTAAAGACGGAAGCTTCTTGCGGCAAATAACCCAAGCCCAATCGAGCACGCTCATGAATGGCAAACTTTGTGGCGTCTACACCATTGACTTTGATACTGCCGGCATCACATGGTATTAACCCAACAATCATATAAAAACATGTGGTTTTACCTGCACCATTAGGCCCCAAAAGCCCCACCACTTCTCCAGGTTTTAATTGCAATGATACGGACTTAATGATCTGACGTTTTTTATAGCTTTTAGCTATGTGACTGGCTTCAATCATTGTCTGGTACGATTTCCATATGAAATTGTTGCTCAGGGTCATCACTCACTGAAGAAATCTCCTGTGTTAATAAATTGATTTCCATTTCTTGACCTGTTGTTGTTCCCATATCACTTGTGATTTTGACGTCACCTTTCAGATAAATCTTTTCTTCTTCTTTGGCATAGTCCATTTGCTTTGCCAAAATGACCATCACTTCACCTGACTCCATTTTTTGTTCAAAATGCGCAGGAACACCTGTCATTTTAATCATTTGAATGCCTTTATCCTTGTGACTGATTAAACCATATTGTGCCTTGATTTTCATCGTGCCTTGCTTGATAACCAAGCCATTGGGACACTCCGTTTTATAGGTTTTCTGGTTGGTCACACAACCACCACCATCTAAGGTAATCTTTTGTTTGCGATCACTGTCCAAAGCCCAAGAGGTGGCTGTCAGAGTCAGTAATATACTAGCGGCTAAATTCTGCATGCGTTTCATCGAGTACCTCAATTTGTTGTAATGTTAAATCAATCACACTGCCCTTCCCTGTCATTGACATGGTGTCACTTACCATGCTTAATTCAGCCGAAGATTTGGCCAGTTTTGTTTCAGGGAACAAAGTCAATGCTTGTGTAATGATGGTTGTATTATTCTCAGTAGCCAACGTGTTTATAGACACCCTTTCTGGAAAAGTAATTTCACTTTGATTGGCATTGATCAATGCCAATTCAGATTCCAGTTTCCACCGTACTTTGCCTGCCTGGTAAGTGATTATTGGTTGTTTAATTTTTGTTTCTTCAGAGTTAGCATAAAAAACCATTTCAGGCGCCACAATACTGGTATGAATTTGACCGGCTTCATCAGTCATTTGAATTTCACTGTCAAACAAAGCATAACCTTTTGTGAAAGGTTTAAATTGCCACTCAGAATCATCAGCAAACTGGTATTCATATAAGCCATAACTGATCGCAGCAAGTACCGCAAATATAATCAATGATCTGAAATAGTTACTCTCTTTCATTACTGGTGACCAGCAGTAAAATCATGGGTTATACCTTGAACATCCATAATCAAGTCACAAACCAGCCGTGCCGCACCATCACCACCTTTTTTATCAACCACAACGGTAGCAGCATCCAAAACCTTTCGGTGAGCATCAGCAACAGCAACAGCCAAAGCACAACGGGTCATGATTGGCAAGTCAATGATGTCATCTCCAACATAGGCCACTTGAGAGTCATCAATTTGCAAGGCCAACTTGAGGTTATCGTAAGTCTCTAATTTGTTCATCCTACCTTGGTACACATGGTTAACACCCAAGGACTTCATTCTTTCAGCAACAATCACTGAACTCCTACCCGTTATCACGGCAACTTCAATCCCATGCTGTACCAGCAGCGAAACACCTAATCCGTCTTTGACATTGAATTTTTTCATTTCACGACCGTCATCTGTGAAATACAAACTACCGTCTGTCAAAACACCATCGACATCAAAAATAACCAATTTTATTTGCTTGGCCAAAGCTTTTATTTCATCTGTCCAAACCATCAGACCACCCCTGTTGTCAATAAATCATGAATATTCAAGGCACCCAATAATTGCTTATCATCACCACAGACCAATAAAGCATGGATTTGTTTTTCTTCCATAATTTGAGCTGCCTCAACAGCCATTTTATCGACATGAATCATCACTGGATTCATTGTGGCCACGTCTTTTATCTTGGTATTGGCAAAGTCAATCGACTCATTTAATGTACGTCGTAAATCGCCGTCTGTAAAAACACCTGCCACATGGCCATCCTCTACCAGGGCTGTCATACCCAAACCTTTGCGGTTCATTTCAATCAATGCTTCATTAAAACTCGCTGTTACCGACACCTGAGGGATGGCATCGCCAGTTCGCATCACATCAGCAATGCCCAACAACAAGCGTTTACCCAATGCACCTGCCGGGTGAGAGCGCGCAAAATCTTCTTTGGTAAATCCGCGTAATTCGAGAAGCGTCACTGCCAAAGCATCACCCATAACCAAAGTCGCTGTGGTGCTGGCCGTGGGTGCCAACCCCAATGGACACGCCTCTTCTTTTACTGAAACATCTAAGTGTACATTCGAGTTTTTGGCCAAGGTTGAATGCGGTTTTCCAGTCATTGAAATCAAAGGAATACCTAAGCGTTTTAACACCGGCAAAATCGCCAACACTTCATCTGTTTCACCTGAGTTTGAAATAGCCAGGACCAAGTCACCTTGAGTAATCATCCCAAGATCACCATGACTGGCCTCACCTGGATGAATAGAAAATGCAGGTGTCCCCGTAGATGCCAGTGTGGCTGAAATTTTATTGCCTATGTGACCTGACTTACCCATACCGATAACAACTACATGGCCTTTACATGCCAACATGGTTTGAATCGCGCTCACGAATTCATCACCAATCCGGGCATCTAAGTCACGCAAGCCCTTTAATTCTGTCTCAAACACTTTGTGTGCTTGGGTTGTTATTTCTGACGCTGTGTTTTTCATGTTAAGTTTTAACATATTGCCAAACCATATAAGTGATATACATCAGTAATAATACCACCCCAATGATGCGCGACAACAATTTATCTTTTAAAACAAAATAAACGGAAACAAAAAACAAAAATACGGTTAATAACAGCATGTAAAAGTAATCGTATTTAATGAAGTCAGGAGAAAACTCAAACCCCCTAATGACACCAGAAATACCGATAACGCCGAGTAAGTTGAATATGTTTGAGCCAACCACATTACCAATGGCTAAATCATGTTCGTTCTTCATCACACTGGCAATGGTTGCAGCCAATTCTGGCAATGAAGTACCTAAGGCAACAACAGTTAAACCAATGACTAAGTTTGACACGCCAAAATAACGTGCAATGTCTGTCGCACCAATAACCATAACATGTGAGGCCACTGGTAAAGCAATGATGCCAAAACCCAAAAGCAACAATGATTTATTCATGCTGATGGTAAAATCAAACTCAGCTTCTAATTCATCCGTAAACTCATCTTTACCTTCTTTTAACCCAAGAAAACCAAGCAAACCTGTCACAACAAACATGCCAGTAAGCAAGACAATCCCATCCAGCCGGGTTAATTCAAAATCTAAAAGCAAGAACAAAACGAGTAAAGTCACGACAAGCAGGATTGGCATTTCTCGTTTGATTATTCTGGAATGAATGCTCATCGGTACCATAACCAAGCCCACACCCAAAACCAAAGCAATGTTAGTAATATTGGACCCCACTGCATTACCAAGTGCAATACCAGAATCACCCTTGAAGGACGCGATAGCAGAAACCACCATCTCTGGTGCTGATGTTCCGAAACCCACAACAATCAAACCCACTAACATGGTAGAAACACCTAGGTGTTTAGCGGTGGCTGCAGCGCCCAGAACAAACCGATCAGCCGCTATAATGAGCAGGATTAAACCAGCAATCAAGTATAAGAAAGAATAAATTAGCATATATTAAAGTGTATAGCCTTCAAAAAAAGTGTCACAAATACTTTATAAACGCGACATTATAAAAGATAATCCGCTATCCTTAAACAGCCAATAGTCATTACATGGACCCAAAAGATATTGAACAATTGATAAAAGACCATTTTCCTTGTCAAGTTGCTAAAGTAGACGGTGCTGACCGCAGGCATTATGAAGCCACCGTGGTATCATCAGCATTTGAAGGCTTGATGAAAATCAAACGCCACCGTTTAATATATGCTGCATTGGGTGACCACATGATTGCTGACATCCATGCATTAGGTATCAAAGCATATACACCTGAAGAATACAACAAACTTTAACATAGGTCACAGTCACACATGAACAAAATCACCATTCACGGCGGCACCCGCTTAGCAGGAACCATTAAAGCCTCTGGCGCAAAAAATGCCGTTTTGCCTATTTTAGCAGCGACATTGGTGGGCCAAGGAGAATCACACATTTCTCATGTTCCACATTTGCATGATGTGACCACAATGAACCAATTACTGGCTCAAATGGGCGCACAATTGACCGTGGACCATCATTCAGATATATACATTAATCCAGACAGTATCACTGACCCAGTTGCACCCTATGAAACTGTTAAAACCATGCGCGCATCCATATTAGCACTTGGCCCACTGGTGGCACGATTTGGCCAAGCCAAAGTGTCTTTACCTGGTGGCTGTCAAATTGGCTCTCGCCCGGTTGACCTTCACATCAAGGGCTTGAAAGCCATGGGTGCTGAAATCGAAGTGATTGATGGTTACATTCATGCCCGCACCAAAAATGCCCTTGGCAACCGTTTACAAGGCAACCGAATTGTGATGGATAAAGTAACCGTCACAGGAACAGAGAATATTTTGATTGCCGCTTGCTTGGCTCAAGGTGAAACTTTGATAGAAAATGCGGCCATTGAGCCTGAAGTTGTTGATTTAGCCAAATACCTGTCTGCCATGGGGGCCAACATTGAAGGTATAGGCACCTCAAAAATTTATGTACAAGGTAAAGACAGTTTAAATGGAACGCACCATGCTGTGATGCCAGACAGGATTGAAATCGGTACATTTCTGGTCGCCGCAGCCATGACCCAAGGTGACATCACCATCACCAACACCAGCAATGAAGACCTGGATGCCGTGCTTGATAAATTAACAGAAGCTGGCGCACAGATTGAATTAGGTGAAAACCAAATTTCATTAAAAATGAACCAAAGGCCAAACCCTGTTGATATATATACCGCGCCACACCCTGCCTTTCCTACTGACATGCAAGCACAGTTTTGTGCATTGAATGCTGTAGCTGATGGTACCAGCATCATCACGGAAAACCTGTTTGAAAATCGCTTCATGCATGTAGAAGAACTGAAACGCATGGGTGCGGATATCAACGTTGAAGGTAATCGTGCAATTATCAAAGGTGTAGACCACTTATCTGGTGCTCCAGTAACAGCCACCGATCTGCGTGCATCTGCATCATTGGTTATTGCTGGTTTGGCAGCCCAAGGTGATACTGATGTTCACGACATCCATTATATAGACCGTGGTTATGAAGCCATTGAAGAAAAACTCAACCAACTGGGCGCAAAAATCATCAGAAGTTAAATTCAGAATGCATCAACACTCAATAAAAAGGCGGTTTCAATTGAGACCGCCTTTTTTAGTTAGAAATAATACCAATGCTGTTAGTCCGCAGACTCAGAAACAGCTTTTGATTCGGCTTTAGCGCGCAACAAAGCATCACGCAGTTTACTTTCTGCTTGAGCCAACTCACCAACAGCAGCTTCACGTTTGTTTCGTCCTTCTTCTGCTATTCTTAAACTGTCATCTATCGTCGCAATCAATTTATTGTTGGCCTCTTTCACCACTTCAATATCAAAAATGCCGCGTTCCATTTGTTGACGCACTTTGCGGTTAGCAACTTGTAGGTTTTCTGCATTAGATGCCAACAAGTCATTGGTTAAATCAGTGGCATCCTTAATCGTGTCTGCCGCTTGCTCTGAGCGCCAAATGGTTACCGTTTGTGCCAATTGCTGACGCCATAACGGCACCGTATTAGCGATGGTTGAATTGATTTTATTGATCAACCCTTTATCATTTTCTTGCACTAATCTGATGCTTGGCAAGCTTTGCAATGTCACTTGGCGTGTCAAACGCAAGTCATGAACCCGCCGCTCTAAATCTGCAGTAGCTGAGCGCACATCCCTTAACTTTTGAGCTTCTAACATGTCATCCGAAGCGTTCGACTGCTTTTCCATCGCTGGAATCACTTCATCATGAAGTTCACGTAACTTTTCTTCACCCGCCTTGATGTAATCTTCCAGCGTATGAAAATATTCTAAATTTGCCACGTAAAGTCGGTCTAAACTGGTGATGTCTTTCAACAGTGTGGTTTTGTGCCCTTCTAATTTATTGATGATTTTGTCAATTTGCTTTTTGACGTCTTCATATTTTTGTAAAAACTTAACCAAAGGCTTGGCCTTACCAAACAAACGCGCAAAAAAGCCTGGCTTTTTATTGGGGTCTAATTCATCTATATCAAAGCCACGGATGGTCGCTACCATTTCATTCAATGCATCACCGGACTTACCTAAATCTTTGTTTTTCACACCTTCTAGCATTTTGTCAGATATTTCAGTAACCTGCTCTTGCGCCTTACTGCCAAAAAATATCACAGAATTGGCATCTTCGATATTGATCTCTTTAATCAAAGCGTCAATGCGTTGCTTTTCTTCAGAATCCACATCTTTGTATGCCACCATTTCATTCATGACACCAGGTACAATCTCTCCTTCTATGGTGCCATTTATGGTTTCGTTGGTCACGTCTGTATCTACGCCAGTTTTTTGTTCGCTCATTATTGTTATCCTATTTGATACCCTGTTTCTCTAATAAAGTATTTAACACTTCGATGTCCACATCCAAGTCAAACACATCCTGTTCTATCAGTTTATGGTGTTGTTTTTTGAACACCGATTCAATATTCTGTAACACTTGTTTAAAATTTTGTTCAAGTTTCTTATTTTCAACTTTGTCATGCGTCTGCCCATACCGAGAAATAACGCTTTCTGTTGCTGTTAAGTAATGGTGTAAAAATCGTTGGGCTTTGTTAATTTTTTTAGGGTGTGCAGTTAAATGCCCCAAAATGTCTTGTGTCGTTGAAGCAATCCGTTGCAAATGCCCTGTCAGCTCTGCATTTGAAAATTGACTGATACTGCTTCTAATGTTAATCACCGCTTGTTCTGCATTGATTAACACTTGCTTTTGTTCATCGTCATCTATCTCAGAGAAAGATTTCGGCACCACATGATCTAAACCGTACCACAACATAGCACCTAAACTGGCTGCAGCACCTAATCCTATAGAGGCGAACAAGCCATAGCCGGTTAAAAACCAAGCCGCCAATCCATTGACCACACCTAAAGTACAGGCACTCAAAAACATCATGGGCACCTGCTGTTTAAATATTCGTTTGTCTTTAATTGCCTGGCGTTTGTTCTTAAGGCCTAAACTCATCCAAAATGCCACAATCAACATACCCACAAATGCAGCTGCCGATAACAACATATTAAAAAAGTCTCCAGATATCAACTTCACCAAAACTGGAATAAAAAACAATACTGCAAAAGCATAAAGCAACCATGCCGTACCTTGGTATTGGTCAACGGCTTTTTGGGCTTGTTTTCTGTACTTAACTGGCATCACCAAACCATCCTAATGGCCACAACCACTACAGCGAAAAACAACAAAGAAAAGCCAATAAATTTTTTAAAAAAATCGTTCACTATTTTTCATTCTCCAGTCTTTATCAGTGTCATTTACTGATCACTTCTTAATTTGATATCGCAACAACTGACCCGCATCCTCAAAATCAGGCTCTCCAAATGCAATCAAGCCCTCACCTTGTAGAACCATGGCGTCCCTGTGTATGCGAATTGGATCAGCATCACCTTGTTTCACCCACGAACCATTGGTACTCATGTCAGTGTATTTGAAATTACCACCTGAAAACTGAATTTCCGCATGTAAGCGTGAGGCCATTAACACTTGAGTTTGCAAATCGTTATCAATCCCCCTACCAATTGATTTAGTCGGTGACTGTTCGGTCATGGTATGGGTTTGACCACTGATTTCTAACAACATTTCACGTTGTGCGATTGGTGCTTTGATGTCCAGTGCTGATGTGACTCGTGTGATTTGACTGACATCTTGTTGCCAAAGGATTTCTATGATTTCTACAGCCAAAAGTTTTCCTTTGACCTTGGTTTTACCCAATGAACGCTGATCAAGTACCGGTGGCAAGTGGCAATCTTTAAAAGTTGCTGAGTTGGTGATGATCTGGCCTCTTTTGGCATAACCTGTCATGCGGGCAGCTACATTCACCGCATCACCAAAAACGTCACCCTGCTCTTCAATCACTTTACCGTAATGAAATCCAACGCGAATACTGATGGGGTGATTGCCCAGAACAAAGTTACCACTGACTGCGTTTTGCATGTCTACAGCAGCTAACATGGCATGATTGGCCTTGGGAAAAATACACATGATTTCATCACCAATGGTTTTGACCAATTCACCTTCATGAACCTCGGCTTTTTGTAACAACACATCTAACACCGATGAAATGGCAGTACGCGCCGCTTCGTCGCCATGTTTTTCAAACAAAGCGGTGCTGTCTGCTATATCGGCGAATAGAATGCAAAGTTCAGCCATTCAAATTTTTCAATCCTTCTGTTATACGTTGTTGATCCGGTAATACCATTTTGGCAGCATCAGCTAAGGGAGTAAAACTGTCTGCGCCGGTAATTAACTCTACACTCAGTTTAACCTTTTTATCTGATTTGTTCAATCGGCTCACCAAGCTAATAACAGCTTCACCGACACAGGCTGAATAACGCCCTTCATCCACCACTAATAATTTATCAAAACCTGACACCAGATCTACAATTGCAGATTCATTGAGTGGTTGTAACCAACGCAAGTCAACCACCTTAACTTTGGCCTCATGTGTGGCTTCAAATTGCTTCACAGCAGCCAAACTCATCGGAACCCCATTGCCATATGTAATCAATAAAATATCTTCAGCACTTTCATGGTAGATTCGAGGCTCGCCAATGGCCACATATTCACCCGGTGCGGGGTATTTAAAATTCCATTCACCATCACCTTCAGCATGTAAGTCTTTGTGCATATATAAAGCAATGGGTTCAATAAATAATGACACCCTCCCATTCACTTTAGATAACGCCGTTAATGTTCGCATCATCATCACCGCATCATCACCTCGAGATGGGCAGGCCACAATCACACCAGGAATGTCTCTGATGGCGGCGATTGAATTATCATTATGGAAGTGACCACCAAAACCTTTTTGATAACCCAAACCCGCAATCCTCACTACCATAGGATTGGCATATTGGCCATTGGAGAAAAACTGTAAACTGGCCGCTTCACCGCGTATTTGATCACAAGCGTTATGAAAGTAAGCCAAATACTGAATTTCAGGCACAGGCAGCATCCCCATATAACTGTAGCCTTGTGCCAAGCCAAGGATGGTTTGTTCATCCAATAGTGTATTGAACACACGTTTAGCCGAAAAGTGCTGAAACAACTTCTTAGTGATCGTATAAACACCGCCTTTCTGTGCCACATCTTCCCCAAACATAATCAGTTCTGGGTACTTCAACATCAAATCATGTAAGCCTTTATTGATTTGAATCGCCATGTGTTTCGGAGCCTGATTCTCTGGCAATATTTTTTCATTGCCAAACAGCTGTAACCGCTTATCTGACTCAACTGTTCTTGCAGCCTCTTTATTGACTGCTTCTTCATCATAGGGTGCCAGTGGTTCCATCACCTGTTTTAGGTCACTGATTTTTGTTTTCTTGTGCGCCAATTCCGCTTTATCCAAACATTCTTTGTGTATCTTGTGATACATATCCAGTACTTGCTCAGCTGTCATCAAACCGTGATTGATTACAGTGGCAGCAGACCGCAACAATGGATCCTCAGCTTCAGCTGCCTCTAAATCTTTCAGTTTACGGTAATCAACTTCAAAATCCGTTCCCGCATGCCCCATTAATCTGGTTGTTTTCAGGTGCAAAAACACGGGCTTGCGTTCTTGGCGACAAAAATCCACCGCACGTTTGATTTGTTGATAACCGGTTTCCATATCCAAACCATCGGCTTCAAAATACTGCATGCCTGGGCGGTGTTTGAAATTGGATTTAACCCAGTTGCTTGGCGTTTTAACTGAGATGCCAATCCCATTGTCTTCACAAACAAATAAGACCGGCACTTTCAACCCTTGAAACGATGCCCAAGATGCCGCATTAAAAGCACCCTGTGCTGTCGAATGATTTGAGCTGGCATCACCAAAATTACACAAAACGATGCTGTCTTCAGGAACAGGTATGTCCGCTTCAGAACGTTGGGCTAATTCAATACCTAGTGCACAACCCAACGCTTTGGGCAAATGTGAAGCGATGGTAGAAGTTTGTGGTAAGACCCATAAAGGTTTAGAGCCCCAAACTTTATGGCGCCCTCCAGATGCCGGATCGCTCTCTGCCGCCGCAAAGGATAAACAGGTATCCCAAATTGGATCTATGCCCTCAATGTGCCTAGACCGTTCCATCATCAAACCGCCAGAACGGTAATGTAAAAATGCTGGGTCCGTATGGCGCAGCAATTTCCCTAACATGGCATTACCCTCATGACCTGAGGAGCCAATGGTATAAAAAACTTTGTTTTGTAATTTCAAGATACGGGCCATCAAGTCCAATTGTCGCGAACGCACTTGAGACTCAAATATATCTAAGACCACACCTTCATTTAATCCCTGCTGTTCTAGTGACTGCTTGGTTTCTTCTGCTTGGTGGCTTTTAACAAATTCAATAAAGTTTTGGTCAACAACCTCAGCACGGTTGATGACCTTAGATTTTTGTTGTGACATGACAAGTCCCTTAAAAAGCGTTTTTGCCAGTCAACTCTCTGCCCACCACCAACTGATGGATGGTTTCAGTACCTTCGTATGTGATCACACTTTCTAAATTCAACATATGCCTAATGGCCACATGTTCAGTTGTAATACCTGCACCACCTAACATATCGCGACACTCACGGGCAATGTCTATGGCCATGCGTACGTTGTTCCATTTGGCCATAGAAATTTGTGTGGGATGCAAATCGTCAGACTCTTTTAATTGTGACAATCGCAAGGCCAATAATTGTGCTGTGGTGATGCGGCGAGACATGTCTGCCAACTTTTGTTGAATGATTTGATTTTCATTCAATGAACGGCCAAACAACACGCGCTCTTCTGTATAATCAATCACCTCTTGCAAACACGCTTGAGCTGAACCTATTGGACCCCAAGAAATACCATAACGGGCATTAGACAAACAACTCAAAGGACCTTTCAAACCTTTAACATTCGGCAACCTGTTAGCATCAGGTACTCGTACATTATCAAAAAACAAGGCCGATGTGACAGAAGCTCGCAACGACATTTTGCGTTTGATTAATTCTGTATCAAACCCTTTCATGCCTTTTTCAATTAAAAAGCCTTGAATACCTTCATCAGTTTGCGCCCAAACAATGGCCAAATCGGCAATCGAACCATTGGTAATCCACATTTTAGAACCGTTAATGATCCAGTCATCACCATCTTTTTTGGCGTGTGTTTTCATTGATGCTGGGTCTGAACCCGCATGTGGTTCTGTCAACCCAAAACAACCAATCACTTCACCACGTGACATGGGAGGCAACCACTTTTGTTTCTGCTCTTCACTACCGAAAGCATAAATTGGAAACATACACAAAGAGCTCTGTACCGAAGCAAAACTCCTTAAACCAGAATCCCCTCGCTCCAGCTCCTGACAAATCAAACCATAAGAGGTGTAACTCAAGCCAGCACAGTCATAACCCTGAATGCTGCTACCAAACAGCCCCAAGTCGGCCATCTCTGGAATCAAGTCCATAGGGAATTCATGGTTATCAAAGGCTTCGCCTATGACTGGTAAAACACGTTCATCAACCCAGCGCCCAACTGACTGCTGAACCATTTGCTCTTCTTCTCCAAGCAATGCATTGATGTCAAATAAATCTAAAGGGTTTAGTTTCTTACTCATGGTGTGGTGTCCCAAATAACTTTAAAAAATAATGCAGCTATTGTAACCCCATATAAGCAGACATTTGGCATGATTTTGACACAAAAAAGCCGCCTTTGTAGGCGGCTTGACAGATGTCATACTCAGAAGTTACTCTGAAGATTCATTCTCTTCGACACCAGTATATTTCTTAAATTTTGCCAGCTCATTATCATATTTGATGGTCGTCGTTTCTACTTCAGCTTTTTTATCAATAATGAATTGTTTTTGGTATTCAATTTGACCTTTGATTTTTTCAATTTGATCCAAGAAAACTTTTGACACTGTTTGACCATTACGTTCTCGATCAGCTGCTCTTTTTAATAAATCTTCATGGTTCCTTTGTTGAATAACCAAATTATCTTCAGCCATTTCGATGTTTCGATATAACGAATCCAAGCGCTCTCCTTTAAGTCTGATGATTTGATCTTCACTGGTATAAGACTTCAAAATGGCATTCCGTTCTTTTTCTAAACGAATCGCTTCTAAACGCTGTTGTTCCGCCAATTCACGTGCTTTTTTCAATTCGGCAGCTTTCGCCTTTTTTTCTTCAGGTGTTAAATCACGATTGGTTTTTTCTTTGACAACACCTTGGTCATTCAACTCTTCACGAGCCAACTTATTTTGCTCAGGCGGCACTTTGTCACTGTAAGTTACATTGCCATCCTCATCAACCCACTTATACAACTTCCCAGCCATTCCTGTACTGATCATCAAACTCGACATCAGCAAACTTAACACTATACCCTTTCTCATAAATTACCTCGCAGAAAAAATTACCAACAATGCGACAAACACCAAACAAGCCACCAACATGCGCTTCAATACAGCCATCGTGGTTGTGATTACTTGATGGGCATTACTTTGATTTTCATCATTTTTAACAGCGTCACTTTCATCAGTTGACACTTCAATTTCACCGTGTTCCACAGTATGGTACATGGCATCATATAAAAACTGACAGTTTAATTCAGTTATGGTTTCAGTATTTATCAATGGTTTACATTTTGACCAAACTTTTTCAAAATCAGAAGCTACAGCCAGCGCCACAGTCATCAATAAAGCCGCAGGAAAGTCCAATATATCCATCAGTTTAGATGCCCATGATTTCATCACTTCATCACTTAAATCAGCTTCATTCAGTTGCTGTGCGACACGATACAAAACTGCACCCCATAGACCAATGATCAAGTACCATATAAAAACACCAAACCATCGGTGTAATGCCGCATCAGTCATGCCATTGATGATTGATTTATGGTTTGACGCCTCAGTCAAAGACATTTGTTTTAACAGCTCACCGTTTTCAATCGCGGTTTCCATGGGCTTTGGACCCAAACAATAAAATAAAATCAGCACATGAATTACCAAATGACCGACATGGTGTCCATTATGGAAAGCTGAAACATTAAAAACATCTATCAACAAACCTAAAAGAATCAAAGGCACCAATAAAACAGCAACAAAGCGTGCTTGGCCTGCTTCTATACCCAATTTTTCTTTTAACAACCCATTAAAATCAGTCACCACAACAAACGAGGTCATCCACTCAGGTTTATTCACCCAATGAAAGAGTGCAAAAGCTATGATGACAGCCAATAATGTCATGATATATTTCCAATTAAAATCAACCTTAACATGATAACATGATTCCTTATGGTCGCGAAAATATGGCCATAGATTCTACATGAGAAGTATGAGGAAACATGTCCATCACACCCGCTTTTTCAAGTGTAAAACCCAATTCATTTACCAATCGGTCCGTATCACGCGCCAAACTGGCTGGATGACAAGAGACATAAACCAAGGTTTTTGCTTTTGTAGCAGCAATCAAAGGCAATATTTCCCATGCACCGCTTCTGGGTGGATCAATCAAAACTTTGTTATAAGGTGAATTAAACCATGCACTGTTACTGTGGTCTTTGGTCAAGTCAGCACAATGAAAATCCACCGACAATCCATTCAATTCGGCATTGTGCCTGGCACGCTCCACCAATCGTTCATCACCCTCAACACCAACCACTTGAGCCGCCGTTTGCGCCATCGGCAAAGTAAAATTACCCAAACCACAAAACAAATCCAATACCACATCGTTCGCTTCTAGATCCATTGCAGCCAGAGCCTGCTTGATCATTTTTTCATTCATCTTGCGATTGACTTGAATAAAATCATTCGGCAGAAAATGGTAATTTAAACCATAATGGGGCAATGAAAAGGCCAACTGCCTGTCACCATAAGGCACCAATGGTTTGACTGTGTCCGGTCCTTTAGATTGTAAGAAAAACATCAATCCTTTTTCTTCACCAAAAGCTTTCAATAACTCAAAATCAGGGTCAGTTAATGGCCTCATGTGCCTGATGATGATTGACAACTCATCATCGCCCAAAGAACATTCAATTTGTGGAATAAAGGCTTTGATGTCCATTTGAGCAAAAAGTTCGGCCAATGGCTGAATCAAATCCGCCAAAGGTTTCTCTAACACCTCGCAAAAGTCCATCTTAGCAACGAATCGACCATTTTTCTCACGAAAACCAACCAAAACAGCTTCTCTGGCTTTCACCCACTTAACACTTAATCGCGCGCGGCGCCTGTAAGCCCAATGGTCATCTGTTAACGGCTCAATCCACTCTTTAGGCTCTGCTTTGGCCATTTTATAAAAGTTACTTTTCAACGCATTGAACTTGAAATCAATTTGTTTTTCTTCTGCCAAATGCATCATGGTGCAACCATTACACATCTCGTAATATTCACACTTAGGGTCAACACGGTCATCCGATGCAACAAGTACTTCTTGCATCATGGCTTCGTTGTACTTGCGGTTCATTTTGCTCAATTTAGCCGTCACCGTTTCACCTGGTAGTGCATTTTGAACAAACACCACTTTTTCATTCCATTTAGCTATACCTCGCCCATCATGACTTAAATCTTCAATCACTAATTCAATGGGTTCTTGAGGCAGTTTCTTCGCTTTCCTTGATCGACTCATGTTTTTACTCTTAATTTACGGCTTTTTACTGGCTTATTTAACGACCCACTGGCCATCTTGATTCTGGTATTTCCAGCCTTTTTTGGCTTGGGCGGTCCATTGTTTTACAAAGGCTTTTTGAATTTTATCTTCCCATTCTGGATGGTCATTAGCCACAGCCACCTCACGATACAATGCTTGTCGGTCACGATTTTCATCTGCGACTAATTTTTTTGCCACTTGACGGTCTTTCAAACCCAAAGAAGCATCATCCACAACCTCTACAAAACCTTGGTTGGTGAATCCAATGGTTTGGTTATCTAAAAATGATTTCAATGATGATTCGTATCGACCTTTAATCCGAGCAGTCAGCGCATTGATCGCTGGTGATGATACATCAATATCTGCTTCTGCCTGTGCATGTGCCGTTCCAATAAACCAATTGATGGGATTGACAGCGGTCACAATCATCAACATATCAGGCATCAAACTGCCTTGCTCATCACTGGCAGGTGCTTCATTCTCATCACCCAAAATGTCCTTCACCACTTTTTCAGCAGCAGACTCTACTTCAGCAGCAGGGAAATATACATTGATTGTCACACATGCTGCGACGAAGACGAATGAAAATATAAATAAGCTACGGTACCATTTTTTCATGTTGACCCCTATCAGTTCAAAGAATCAAATTATAAATGAAGGTCGTGAACTTGTGCTGAATGATTTGAGCTATTATTACTGTGTCCAGAAAGCTTTTGCCATTTTATTGGTTATATTCTCGCCAACGCCTGAGGTGATAATTAAACCACGGCTGCTTTTTAAAGTAAGTTTGCTTGTCATTATCCCAAGATGTACCAATAGCCTCTAACACAACACCAAAAGCATCGTAGTCTTCTGCCAACATCGCACAATAACCGTATTTATGCCAAACGAATGTTGACGGTCCAAATTTTTGTAACAGGTGTTGAAAACCAGATTTGGCCCTTTTCCATGAATAAGGACCTCCATTATTAACGAATATCTTTCGCGTATTAAAGGTATGTGCTGCCACCAAAATGGCATACATACCCTCTCCATAAATAGCTTGCGTATCTGTTGCTGCTTGTTCGATAAATTTTTGCAACTCGCTGTCTGATCCATACCAGATTCGCTGCATGAATTTACGCATGGTATAAAAAGTATGGACATAACCTGGATCTATTTCCATACATTTGTTGAAGTACGATAACGCCAATGGCTTGTCTTTTAAGGAAGCAAATGCCAAGCCAATCTGCTCCCTACACAACTCGGCATCCATTGGCCCTTTTTGCTCAGCTTTATTAGCTGAAGTCTGTGCCAATTTTAAATACTTTGCAAATCCCTTAAACTGCTCTTCAGATGTCAATGATGCATATCCATTACCACGCAAATCTCCAGCTTTGGCACGGTAGGCTCTGGCCTCTAAAATATCTGGTATATTAGATTGAGGATCAAATTCGCGCCATTCACCAATAAACGCATGTATGGCTGGATAATCCGGAAAGTCAATTACAATCACATTGTACAGTTCGAATAAAACTGCATCGGTATTATAAAACTTATAATGATGGGTCCTTACTTCATTAACCAACCTTTCTAATTCTTTAAATGCCCTGTTTTGAACCAGGTCATAAACCACACCTCGAATGGTCTTCCATTCAAACCAACGACCGGAATTATCCACCACTTGTATTTCTGAAGAAAGTGCTTTTGGTTCGTATGATTCATCCTCATATGAATGCTTATAGATAAAAATAATGAGGACCAAAACAATGATCACGGGAACAGGTTTCATAACAATCAAGCATGTGTAAGTGAAATTGATTCTAATGCCTCTAAATATGACAATCAATGATTAAAAACCACAACTCACCATCAACTCACACCAATCAACCATTACCCTGCTGCCTGAATACTGCTGAGAATAAAATTAAAGTACCAAATTCTTGATTTATCAAACACGGGTTAGTGCGGTGATTTAATAAGGTATCCTTTTGCTGCCAAGTCATTCAAGATACTTTCATCGCTAAGTAACTGAGTAATCGGCCAAACTGCAAAGGTTGAACGGTTTGAACTCAATGCGTCATCAATAGCCTCTATCCAAACTTTCCTCAGTCGAGACCTTATATCAAATAACCCAACCTCTTGAGCCAAGTCACTGTTTAAAAATGTGGATGAACAAGCTTGCCCTTCATCCACATAAGGCAAAGATTTTATGACATCAACTTCACCCAATGACCAGGCGTTTGCCCTGACAGACATGTTGTCCAAGTCGTGTTCAACACGATCTAACGTTTTTATAAAACATTCAAGGTCATTAATGGCTGTTTTTTTGAATTTTTTAACCATGGATTTTGGCTCCTTGAAATCAACTTTAATTTTGGGTTCAATGACCTCAAGCCGATGCTTCTTGGCCACTTTTCTGAGTTTTTTGACGACTTTGGTTCTTGACGTTAATCCATTTTCTTTCAGCGCTTTTTCTAGCAACTTATATACAGCAAAAATGGGTCTGGTTTTTTCAATGCTTCGGCTTTTGCCAATGTATTGATGCTTTAAACTCAACCAACGCGCATAAACCTCAGCAGGCAAGATGTCTTTGAGCTTTTGTTTTTCTGGGTTTTTCTTGATGCCAATTGCAGAAGTCGCCAATGATATTTTGCCGAAAAACCCCACTTCATCAAGGTCAAAATAAAATGACGGCATGTTCATAAAAGCTTGAGATTTTTTAATCACTTGTTCAACCGGTATTGAATTCCAGTCTATTCTTTTAGGCAAAGGCGATAATGTACCCAAAATCCACAGAGTATTATCCCCATGAGTGACTTTCCACAAATCGGGCCCTGGCACTTTGCCGCTGACCACTATTTTGTTTAGTTCAGGTATGTTGTTTTGAGCTGTTGCGCTGGACACCATAATAAATATGTGAAAGACACAAAGGAGAACGTATTTCATGTGCATGTTTTTTCTAAACCTTAAAAAGCACAGTTTAACTGTGAAAAGATTAAATTATCGGTAAGGGATAAAGCTTTCATATTCTCAACAATATCTGGCTTTACCAAATTAATAAAACAACTCTGTATTCAGCTGCCACATGGCGAAGTTGAGCACGGTTGCGAAAGTAACCCACAATATATAAGGCAGCATCAACACAGCCGCGACTCGATTAACCCGCCAAAATAAGACGATATTGACCGCTATGGCGATCCATAACAAAACAATATTAATGACCGGACCCAAACCCAATGACCACGCAAAGAACAACCAGCTCCATAATCCATTAAGCACCAGCTGAATCAAGAAAGATACCAATGCCAGGCGCTGAGGTTTTGATGCTGTTTGCCGCCAGACCAACCAAACTGAAACAGCCATTAAGGCATAAAGCGCCGTCCAGACAGGCCCAAAAAGCCATCCAGGTGGCGCCCAGCTAGGCTGCGTTAATTGACTATACGTGTCAGCTGCATTGAATGTCGCCATCGCGCCAACGAAAGAGGCTGCAAAACACAAAACAAACCATGTCAACAAACCCAACAACTGTTTTTTTATAGAAAACCTACCCACCGTGACATTTCCTTAATTATTATTGCGCTAAATTTTACACATAGTGCGTGAAAATCACATCAATGTCCCATGCCACCACCGGCAAAGACATATCCACGCTTTGTGGTCTTCTGCTGTAATCTGCTCATTCACTGAGAATAAATGATTAGACGAACTATTGATATCACTGTTATATTGTTGACTGAATGAACATCCACCGAGGTTAAATGTGAAGACAAAATTAATGACACTGATCCTGATGATGGTGACATTTGGTGCGCAATCTGCTTCTGAATTCAACGAGTTAGAAACATTATTTACACAATGGCGCGCATTTGAAACTGCCCCATTACATGAATCCGCACCTGACTACCGCCAACAAACCTTTGAAAAACGCAGGCCGCAATGGCAACAGTTTAAAAGCCAACTGTTGGCATTAGACAAAACAAATTGGACAACGCCACAACAAATCGACTGGTTCGTGATGCTGGCAGAGATCAACGGTTATGAATTCAATGAGAACGTACTCAAACCATGGGCCAGAGACCCCGCTTTTTACAAGCAGGTGTGGACTTACCAAAGTGACGTGCCCGCACATGAAGGGCCTACCCCGCATTATGTTACAGAGCTGTGGACCTATGACTTCCCTTTAAAAGAGGCTGAACAACAGCGATTAAACATTGATTTGTCACGCATCGCCCCATTACAAAAACAAGCCCGACTCAACCTCACAGGAAACGCCAAAGAACTGTGGGTGGCCGGTATCCGAGACATCAAAGATCAACACAAAGAATTGACCGAACTGAAAGATAAAATTTCAGCTACAAAGAACCAAGATTTGATGGACACATTAAACGAGGCGACACAATCCACAGCAGCATTTGCCCAATGGTTAACCGAACAAAGTGGCTCAAAAACAGGCCCTTCAGGACTGGGAGTTGAACAATACACTTGGTATCAACAACATGTTCACCTTTTGCCATTGACATGGAAAGACGAGGTGCGCTTATTACAAAGAGAATTAGACCGCGCTTGGTCGTCTTTAAAACTGGAAGAACACCGCAACAGAAACCTGCCTCAGTTGGTGCCTGCTCAAAATGCCGCTGAATATGATGAACTGGCAAAAAAATCAGCCGCCTATTTCATGAAATTCCTCAAAGATAAAGACATTGTAACCGTCTCAGACTATTTTAAACCCGCACTAGACAAAAGGCTGGGGAGTTTTATACCTGAAGCGACACGAAATTTTTTCTATATCGGTTCACACTTAGACCCCACACCGCTGTACTCACATTTTTACCATTGGTTTGAATTGGCCATCATAGAACACAATCCAAACCCCAGAACCCTTCGCAAAGGCGCCCTGCTCTATAACATATTTGACAGCCGCAACGAGGGTACCGCGACAGCTGTGGAAGAAATATTCATGCACGCCGGCTTATACGACCACAACCCAAGATCAAGAGAAATCGTCTATATCATGTTGGCACAAAGGGCCGCTCGTGGGTTGGGCTCTTTGTATGCACATGCCAATGAAATGACAATGGAAAAGGCCGGTGAAATTCACATGAACAACACCCCCAGAGGTTGGATGAAAACCGAGCCCGATTTACTGATATTTGAACAACATCTGTATCTACGTCAACCGGGATACGGTACCAGTTACGTCACAGGCAAATACCTGCTTGAAAAAGCCATGGCACAAAAAGCCATATTGGATGAAGCCGAGGGCCGTGAATTTGAACTCAAAGCCTTTTTTGACCAGTTGAATGACATTGGTGGTATACCCATTGCTTTGGGCACCTGGGAAATGAATGGAATTAAACCTGAGTTTTTAACTGAAGTTGAAGCGGAAGCCAGAAAGTCAGCGCAACAAAAACAACCATGAGTTTTATCACAGACCCGATATATGTTCTGACAATATTGTGTCTGATGGTGATTCTGGCAGTGTATGTCAGTAAAACCACTGTTGGCAAAAAATTAGGCGCCGCACTTTTGGTGATTTTATTCACTGCTATAATTGCCAACCTGAATTTGATTCCCTCGGCTTCGAACAGCATTCCGCTATATAGTGGTATTTTTAAATACCTGGCACCCATCGCCATTTTTTACCTGCTACTCAAAGTCAATATCAGCACAATAAAACAAGCCGGCCTACCAATGATCGGCTTATTTTTGATCGGTTCTTTGGCCACCTCATTGGGAATCCTTATCGCCTGGACAGCGTTTTCACCCGCTGATGTATTTGGAGAAGACGCACGCGTCATCGCTGGTATGCTCACTGGAACCTATACAGGCGGCAGTGTGAACTTCAATGCCATAGCTTTGGAATATGGTTTTCAAGAAAAAGGCGCCTTATATGCAGGCGTGATTGCGGTAGATAATGTGGTGACCACCTTATGGATCATGGTCACATTGGCCATGCCTGTATTTTTGAATCGATTGTGGAAAGGCAGAACCAGCAGCCAACTGACATCGTATGTTCAAGTTTCAAAAGACGGCCAAAAGGACCCTGATAATGAGTACATCGACTTGCATGGATTGATGTGGTTGTTATTCTTAGGTGTTGGCGCCTATTTCATTTCAGAAATCATCAAACAATGGATACCACAAATCCCTTCAATCTTAACCATTTCCACATTGGGTATCTTACTTGCCCAAACAAAATTTGTGGCCAACTTAAAAGGCAGCCACAACCTGGGCTTGTATTTGGTCTATATATTCCTCGCTGTGATTGGCGCCTGTTGCGAACTGGCTGCCGTTATCGAGCTCAAAGACTTAGGCATCACCTTGATATTATTCACAGGAACTGCGGTGCTCTTACATGGGATAATCATAACCTTATTGGGCGGTCTGCTTTACCGAGACTGGGAAATGGTGGCCATCGTCAGTCAAGCAAACATTGGCGGTGGCACAACTGCAATCACTTTGGCCGAATCGTTTGACCGAAAAGAACTGGCATTACCCGCCATTCTGGTTGGATCATTAGGCAGTGCACTGGGCACCTACATCGGTTTTTTGGTAATTTATTTGCTATAAATGCATCACAATGCAATTCACAGTGAAAAACCGCACTGTGAAAGTTTTTTATTTAGATGAACTCAAAGGTGCTTCAAGTGAGTTAATGCAGTTAATCCCACTTTTTCTTAGCAAGGCTAAGAATGAAAAAATCAGCCTTATTCTTTCTTCTGATGTACATATGTACTAATACTTGTTCGTATTTTAGCCACAACAAAATTATCATATGAATGACAAGATCAGGGTAAGAATAACTATCGCACTAAAAATTGCCGGAGAATACCCAAAACATTTAACACCCAATGGAAGTGAATGTTTGTATCTTTGTATTTCTATAACTAAAATAATTGAAAAATCACAAAAACCAAGAAACCAAGCATCGAAACCCACACAACAGCTCCACCATTATTACCAGAAGGGTATGACCATGGCATAAAAAGCATAAAAGGGATTACAAACCAAGTGATACATGTGAACATTTTTATCCCATTCACAACCTCAGTTTTTTCTTTGATCTCCAATTTTTCTTTATTTTCCATTAAAATCAACCCTCATAATTCGCATTCAATAACCTACTGATAAAAGTGTCCCAATCAACTTCTCTGACGAATCCAACAATGTTGATTTTAGGGATACCACCACCTTCAACTATGGTGAATTGTTTGGCGGTGTTGTTAATACCCCCGATTTGGCAGACTGAATTTTGCAGCACGCAGCTGAGTTTGATTTGCTTGTACTTGAAGTCATCAAAGAAGCGTAGGAATGTGCGTGACAAAGCGCCTTGAATACCGCCCAGAGAAGATATATGATCGATGGCTTGTTGACTGATGGTTTGTTTGATGCCTTTTTGTTCAACCGTATAAATTTCAGCTTTGAGGCGGTCAGCTTTCCAATTGGTGATACGCAGGTCATCGACTTTTCCAGACAATAAACCGGTGATGCGGCCAAAATCAAATGTTTCAGTCAATTGACCTAAATTTAAAGTTTCAAACGCCACATCACCCGCAATTACAGGTGCAACACCAAAAAGGCGTTCAGTTGATAATTGATTCACTCGCATCTTGCCTTCAAATACATTAAGATCAAGTCCACCCTTGAGTTCGATGACCGGGCCTTTTTTTATTACAGCAGGAATTTTTCCACTCAAAGAACCCTTCATCAGTGGCCAACCCATCTTTTCAGTCACTAATGCCAAAGAAATTGGCATGATTTCAGCCGAAATTTCCATGTTAACTGAATCGGAAAACAACTGGCCGATGTGCCAATCTTGAATCCGAATGGAGCCATCAAACACTGGCCACTCTGGTTGGCCTGTGATACTGAATTCATCACCCCAAAATTCAAATGAAACCTGAGATTGATCAACAGGCATACCTGCCACCAACAAGGAATCCCAGCTAATTTGAGATGGTTTCATTTCATTCGGTAACCAGTTGATTTGCCCATTCAGGTCGTTTGTTAACAGTTTCCTAATCTCATTTTCAAAATAAAACGCATTAAATTCAACAGCACCTTGGGTTATTTGATGACCATCGTAAGCGAGGTTCACACTGAATTGGCCTTCCATTTCAGATTGTTTGAATCCATACAATTCAAGCACAGCAGCTAAAATATGCCGATTGAACAATTTCGCATTCAGCACTTGAAAGTCCAAAGCTGCACTTTGAACATCACCGCCCTCACTTAACATCAAATCTAAATCTGTAAGCAAAGTTTCAGACTGTTTTGCTTGGATTGTCGCTACCCAACCATCAACACCATTCAGGCCGATTTCCGCTTGTATTTGAACTGGAAACTCTGAGAAGTTGACATAAACAGAACCTATTAAAGCCTCCCCTTTTGTAATTTCCATATCAAGGATCAACTTGATCTCAGACAAACTGGCCTCAAAATTGAATGCCCCAGACAATTGTGAAATAAAGAAGTCTTCGCCATAAGCACCCTCAATGGCAGTGAACTCAATCCCACTGGCAGATAAATTCATGTCACTCAAGTTTAATTTTGCTGGCCCATCAAACTGCCCAGTGACGGCTTCGGTCACAATGTCAGGCAACCATTCTGACAGCGCGTTTAATTTCATCTGATTCAAATCTATGGTTACTGAATCACTGACTAACGGTAAATTCAAAGCCACTTGATCATTAAAGAGACTGGCTTGCAATTCGCCTTGCCCATTATTAAAGTCAAACTGACTGTTCAAATCAGCCTGCCAATGGTATGTTTGCCAATCAAATGAAAGTGCAGCACCTTGGCACTGGTGTATTGGATAAATGGGCACAACACCTGGGCACAGGTACATCAGATTCAGGAAGCTTTCTTTGTCGTATGACAGCCTCTTTACGGTCAATGATGTTTGGCCATTTTCTTGGATGATTTTTAAATTTTTTAACTGCCATGGTTGAGCCACAGCAACACCCAAGTTCAAAAAAGAACCGATTATCAAGCAGTAAATTAACATCCATCTTTGTTGCATAAGAATCATTTTACACGTATTCTAATAGAACAGATATGGAATTGTTTTTATGGATAAAATAAACACCTGCGATTTATTCAATGACGCAAAAGCATTGAAAACCAGCCACGGCGATCAAAGCATTGCACTTAAATTGCGCCAGATGTTCATCAACGATTTACCGACACAGTTAGACAGAGCCAAAGCATTGTTGCAATCACAGGATTACCAAACCCTTCAAAGTCATTTACATCACCTTCTGGGCGGTGCTCAAGTTTGTGCTGCTGATGCATTAATAGACAACATCAACAAAATTAAAACAGAACTCAAGTCAAATGATATTAATTTGAAAAAGATAGCATTCATTTGGCAAAAAATTGAAACCATGAATGCAGAAATGCAAGCAAGCCTAAATGACCCAGATTAATTTTAAGTTTGTTTAAGCTGATTTATTGGCGTAGATTTAAATATTAAATACCTACCTTGTCTTTGATTCTTTCTTTCAGGTCTTTACCTGGTTTGAAATGTGGCGCATATTTAGCACCCAAAGGCACAGGATCACCTGTTTTCGGGTTACGACCCATGCGTGGTTTTCTTTGACGCAATGTGAAACTACCAAAACCACGGATCTCTATGCGATCACCATTGGCTATGGTGGTGCTCATGTGATTGATGATTTCCCGCACAGACATGTTGATGTCTGATTTGGTTAACTCGGATTCTTCAAAGGCTTTGGTAAGCAATTGAACAAGTTCTGAACGTGTAATAGATTCTTTCATTGACTTTGATTATAACGAATCGAGAAAAAATAAAAAGGGGAAATTGTTAAAAAAAGTCAGGGAATCATGCATTTACACATGATTCCCTGATTATTAAGCGCAATTATCGGATATCAGTCGTCTAATTGTTCTTTCAGTAAGTCACCTAAGCTGGTAGTTCCTGAAGCGCCTTTTTTGTATTCATTCAAAACATCGTTCAATTCGTCAGTTTCTTTTGCTTTAACAGAAAGAACCAAAACTTTCTTGCGACGATCCATCGAAACAAATTTAGCTTCAACTTTATCACCAACTGAGAAAACAGCACTTACGTCATCAGTACGCTCTTTAGCAACGTCAAACGCTTTGATGACACCTTGAACGCCTTCGCCCAAGTCCAACAAGGCTTGTTTCTCATCAACTTCAATTACTTCACCAGTAACCAAAGAACCTTTAGGATGGCTTGCTACAAATGAACCAAATGGATCTTGAGCCAATTGCTTGATACCCAAAGACACACGCTCACGTTCAGCATCAACAACCAAGACAGTGGCTTTAACCAAGTCACCTTTCTTGAAGTTACGGATAGCCGTTTCGCCTGGCTCCATCCAAGAGATGTCAGACAAGTGAACCAAACCATCGATACCACCTTCCAAGCCGATGAAGATACCAAAGTCAGTGATAGACTTAATCTTACCTTCAATCAAATCACCTTTCTGAGCAGTTTCAGAGAAGATAACCCAAGGATTAGGCTTACATTGTTTCATACCCAAAGAGATGCGACGTTTGCCTTCTTCAATTTCCAAGATACAAACTTCAACTTCATCACCAGGCTGAACCACTTTAGCAGGGTTGATGTTTTTGTTAGTCCAATCGATTTCAGAAACGTGAACCAAACCTTCGATACCGTCTTCGATTTCAACAAAACAACCGTAGTCAGTGATGTTAGTAACGTTACCGAAGTGACGTGAACCAACAGGATGACGACGTGACAAATCTTTCCATGGATCTTCGCCCAATTGTTTCAAGCCCAAAGAAACACGTTGGTTTTCTTTGTCGAATTTCAATACGCGAACGTCTAATTCTTGGCCGATTTCAACCACTTCAGATGGGTGGTTAACACGTTTCCAAGACATGTCGGTGATGTGCAACAAGCCATCGATACCGCCCAAGTCCAAGAAAGCACCGTAATCGGTCAAGTTCTTAACGATACCTTTAACGATGGCACCGTCTTCCAATGAATCCAGCAATTTCTCTCTTTCTTCAGAGTACTCAGATTCAACAACAGCACGACGAGAAACAACAACATTGTTGCGTTTTTGGTCTAACTTGATGACTTTGAACTCTAAGTCTTTACCTTCCAAGTAACCTGGGTCACGTACTGGACGCACGTCTACCAAAGAACCTGGTAAGAAAGCACGGATGTCTTTCAATTCAACAGTAAAACCGCCGCGAACTTTGCTGGTGATTTGACCAATAACGATTTGGTCAGTTTCCATAGCAATTTTCAACTCATCCCACACCAACATGCGTTTGGCTTTTTCGCGAGACAAAACAGTTTCACCGAAACCATTCTCGTATTTTTCCAGAGCCACTTCAACAACGTCGCCGATTTCAACAGCATTGTCTACGTCTGCACCAAACTCTTCCAAAGGAATAACACCTTCAGATTTCAAACCCGCGTCAACAACAGCAAAGCCGTTTTCGATGTCAACAACAGTACCTTTTACGATGGTACCTGGGACGATGGTCTTGGTGGACAGCTCTATCTCGAGCATTGATTCAAAATTTTCACTCATTATATTCAATCCGGTCAAATCATCAGGAGACGATTTGCCTTGTTTTTCTGTATCAGTTTGCCTGATACTCGTTGTTGGACCAGCTTGACCTGTTCAAGACTGTAATCCATATTTTTTGGCCAAAGTTAATACCAACTCCAGCACTTCTTCGATGCTCAAATCACTGGTATCAATGACATGTGCATCTTCAGCCGGCACCAATGGTGCCACTTTTCGACTCGAATCCCTTAAATCTCGGGCTTCTATGTCTTTTAAGAGGTCGCGGATTCTAACATCAACGCCCTTTTGTTGCAATTGTTTATGCCTTCTTTTGGCCCTTTCTTCGGCACTGGCGGTTAAAAACACTTTCAATGGTGCAGCTTGAAACACCACAGTGCCCATGTCACGGCCATCTGCGACCAATCCTGGGGCTTGCTGAAAATCTTTTTGGCGATCGAATAAAGCCGTTCTCATGGCTGGGTTCGGTGCAATTTTTGATGCCATTTCACCACAAGCTTCGGTTCGCAATTCGTCATTGACTTGTTTGCCATCTAAATAAATAGCAATGTCTAAATTTTCCGTGACTTCAAAACGCAGGTCAATTTGCTCTGCTGCAGACTGTAAAGCCACTTCATCTTCAGGCTTGATACCCTCACCAATGGCCTTTAATGCCATGGCACGGTAAATCGCACCTGAATCTAATAAGTGCCAACCCAAGGCCTCAGCCACCAAAGCGCAGGTCGTGCCCTTACCTACACCTGAAGGACCATCAATGGTGATGACAGGCACAACCAGTTGGGTGTCCACAGACAAGCCCTTCATCAGGTCAAAGAAGTCAGGAAAAGAGGTCGCAATGTTATGACAGCCTTTGACAGAAATGTCATACCCAGCATTCAAACTTGAAGCCACCAGGAAACTCATGGCACAGCGATGATCCCCATGACCATCAACACAAGCATTGTTTAATGTGATGTCATGCTGACCACGAATCACAGCACCATCGGCCAATGACTCACAATCAACACCCAACTTTTTCAAACCCGCAACCATCACCTCAATGCGGTCACTTTCTTTGTGCTTTAACTCTTCGGCACCGGTCAGTTTAAATTCACCTTCCGAATGCGCCGCAGCAACAAACACCACAGGAAATTCATCAATCGCACTCGGAATCAAATCATGCGGCACATCAATACCTTTTAATTTTGAACTTTTTACACGTAAATCAGCAACTGATTCACCGGCTTGGTCACGCACATTGCTTAATTCAATGTCGCCACCCATGGCTTGTAAGATATGAATCACACCGTCGCGGGTTTTGTTGATACAGACATTCTCAATCACAAAGTCCGCATCAGGATGTATCAATCCCAACACCATAAAAAACGCCGCCGATGAAATGTCAGCCGGCACCTGAATGTCTTGCGCCTTTAATGTCGGCAATCCTTTGACCGAAACCTTCAAACCATCAACTTCCACCTCAGCACCAAAGCCTTTGAGCATGGTTTCTGTGTGGTCACGAGATTTCTTTGGTTCAACGACTGAAGTCACACCTTCGGCAAACAAGCCCGCCAATAGAACCGCCGATTTAACTTGGGCACTGGCAATTGGGCTGACGTAATCCAAGGCGGTGATATTTGAAGCGGCTTTGAACACCAATGGTGCCGTGCCATCTTCAGATTCAATCACAGCACCCATGCTGCACAGTGGCTTGATAACGCGGTTCATCGGTCGAACGCTCAATGACTCGTCACCCACCAAAGTGGATTCAAAATCTTGTGCTGCCAACAAACCCGACAACAATCGCATCGCTGTACCGGCATTACCACAATCTAAATCATTGGCCGCGGCTTTTAAGCCATGCAAACCCACGCCATGAACTTTTATTTCTGTTCCATCGTCCTCTATGACCACGCCCAATTGGCGCATGATGTTCATGGTGGCCAAACAATCTTCAGAGCGCAAAAAGCCTTTGACTGTAGTCACGCCTTCTGCCAAGGCACCAAAAATCATTGAACGGTGTGAAATTGATTTGTCACCTGGCACCGTGAAACGACCGCGCAAAGTGGGTTGGTGACTCAATTGGAACAGGTCATTTCTGGCTATTTTTTTTACGTCAATGGTCATCGTATATTTCGGCTTGTTGTAAATTGTTTTTATTAATTTTTAGAATGGTTATGTTCAAAATCAAAACTCAAATAACTTTTGATCAGTCACACACCTGTTCCATCACTTCAACCATGCGCGCCATTTCATCTTCGCTGCCAATGGTGATGCGCAAACAGTTAGGCAAACCGTAATTGGCTACCGGTCGAGTGATCACACCCAGCTCCAGCATTTGTTGATAAATCGGCATCGCATCGCGACCAAAATCAACCAACAAAAAATTACCTTTTGAAGGCACATAGCGCAAACCCAAACGGTCACAACTGGCTTCCAATGCTTTCATACCATCGGCATTAACGTGCATCGACTTTTCTAAGAATTCAGTGTCATTCACCGCAGCAGAAGCCGCTGCCAAAGCAAGAGAATTCACATTAAAAGGTTGGCGTATTCTGTTGATAACATTAGCCACATCAGGATTGCTTAAGGCATAACCCACACGAAACCCTGCCAAACCGTAGGCTTTTGAAAAGGTGCGTGTGATGACCAAGTTTTCAAATTCGCCCAACCACAAAGAACCATCAACCTGTTCCTCAACAGGCGAATATTCTAGATAAGCTTCATCCAGAACCACAATCACATCTTCAGGCACAGAAGCAATGAACGACTTCAGTTCATCAGCTTGTAAAAACGAACCTGTAGGATTATTTGGGTTAGCGATAAAGATGATGCGCGTTTGATCATTAATCGCCGCTTTCATCGCTGGTAAATCACAACCTAAAGGCCTGTCAGATTCCCAAGGCGTGGCATCAATCATTTGGTGAGTGGCACCGATTGCTTGAATAGCTATCGGATAAACCGCAAATGAATACTGAGAATAAATCGCGCTGTGCTCAGGCGTTAAAAAAGCCTCGGCCAATAACACCAACACATCGTTTGAGCCATTGCCCAAAGTGATTTGGTCCATTGAAACGCCATGTTTTTCAGCCAACACTTTTTTCAATTCAAAACCATTGCCGTCAGGATACAATGCCAACTCGTCCATCTCAGCTTTAATCGCCTCCATGGCTTTAGGACTTGGCCCCAATGGATTTTCATTGGATGCCAATTTGATGATATTTTCAATGCCCAACTCACGCTCCAATTCTGAGATTGGTTTACCAGGAATATAAGGCTTTAATTGTTGCACGCCCGGGGCGGCCATATGTTTAAAATCTGACACGGTTTTTTCTCGGTTTTTTGAACCTCGGTATTGTGCCGTTTTGCGCCTGCTAAAGCAAGCAAAGCCCGCTTTTATGCACAGGAGTTATAGGTCACAGCATTGTGAGCACAAACTCATTTTTTAACTACTAATCACATAAAATTGATTTAACTCAATTATTTTATCGACGCGGCCTCGTAGAATGCGCTCATCACGTAACAAACAGGCTGAGCCGACATGAGTAACCACATAACTTTTGACAAAGCATTGATTCAAAAATACAACCTCACTGGACCGAGGTACACCTCCTACCCGACCGCCGTTGTGTTTGATGACAGCCACACGCCTGAATCACATGTGACCAACTTGAAAAGCCAAGCTGAAAATACCGAACCATTGTCACTCTATTTCCACATCCCTTTTTGTGACACTTTATGCTTCTTCTGCGCCTGTAATAAAATCGCCACCAAACGCCGCGAAAAAGCGGACTTGTACCTCGATTACTTAGAAAAAGAAATGCAGATGCAAAGCCAGTGGCTACACCCTGATCGACCGGTTGAACAATTGCATTTGGGTGGTGGCACACCGACATTCCTAACCGAGAAACAAATGCGTCGCATGATGGCGATGATTGCCAAATACTTCACACTGATTGACACAGACGAACGTGATTATTCAATTGAAATCGATCCAAGAGAAGCGCCACCTGAAACCATCAAGCTACTGGCCGAATTAGGCTTCAACCGTTTTTCCATGGGTGTGCAAGATGTACAAGAAAAGGTGCAAAAAGCCGTCAACCGCATCCAACCGATTGAAATGACCCTGGCAGCGATTGAGGCTTGCAGACAGGCCGATGCAAAGTCCATCAATGTCGATTTAATCTACGGCCTGCCCTTTCAAACGCTGGAGTCATTCAAAGACACACTGAAGCAGGTCATCGCGTTGTCACCCGATCGCCTGTCTGTTTTCAACTATGCCCATTTACCGCATTTATTCAAACCGCAAAAACGCATCCTGTTCGAAGACCTGCCGTCTGCTGATGAAAAATTGGCCATACTGGACATGACCATCAAAACATTAAACCAAGCCGGCTATGTTTATATCGGCATGGATCATTTTGCCAAGCCTACAGACGAACTGGCCTTGGCACAAGAAAGTAAAAAATTACACAGAAATTTCCAAGGCTACACCACCCACGCCGATTGTGACATGTTGGCGCTTGGTGTCAGTGCCATCAGTTATTACAACAACACCTTCAGCCAGAACAACAAATCCCTAGAAGCCTATTACCACCAAATTGACCTCGGTCACATCCCCATCATCAAAGGCTACACACTCAGCCAAGATGATTTGGTTCGCCGTCAAGTTATTCAAGAACTGAGCTGTCACTTTGAATTAAATATCAGAGACTTATCAGAACAATTTGACCTAGATTTTGATGCGTATTTTGACTATGAACTGCCCTCATTGAAACAACTGGCCGAAGATGGATTGATTAGCTGGACAGATCAAAACATCAAAGTCACCAGCCAAGGCCGCCTGCTGATCCGCAACATCTGCATGGTGTTTGATATTTATCTCAGGAAACAGACTGAACAGCAGTTTTCTAAGGTGATTTAGGGAGTTTCGCTTGCCTTCTTTTCTTTCTAATTAAACAATGCAGAGCCTGGTAGCTTTAACTATAAAGAAAAACCGGCTGCACTCAACTGATTGAATGAGGTTTTCTCTGATTCGCTTTGCTCACCAACCAAAACCATTTAGGGAGTTTCGCTTGCCTTCTTTTCTTTCTAATTAACCGATGCAGAGCTCCGTAGCTTTAACTATAAAGAAAAACCGGCTGCACTCAACTGATTGAATAAGGTTTTCTCTGATTCGCTCTGCTCACCAACCAAAACCATTTTTAGTGTTTCATTACTATTATTGAATGGGCTCCGCCCATCAACTCCTTACCAGAAGCCCATTGCTATCGGATATGTGATGGGCGGAGCTCATCCTACGTTTCTGTTATGGCTTGGGCTATTTTTGTTTTATCAATTAAATTTACCCTCTGCATTTTTGAAATTTATAGTTTTGAATACAATTATCAGATATGAGCTAATTTCATTCAAACCTATTACTATATGCTTAAACTGATCACTTTCATCAAATTCGCCAGAAGCATATAGTTTCTTAATTAATGAAGAGTTAAAAACTTCGACCACTCCATCATATGGGTATAAATCCGGATCCATCTCCTCCTCACAAACTAACTTAAAATGAGGCACATCTTCAAATTCAACCACACATAGTTCGCATTGATATGAAGTAAATTCTAAAGATAACTTATATTTATCCCATTTAATTATTGGCCCATCTTCAATGTCTGCAACTGGAAAATCAAATGGAAATCTTTTGGTTTTATTCATGTTTTTTCGTTTTCTCGTTCCCAATCTCCTGATTGGAAATGCATAGATTGCTTAAGATTAAACCAAAAACATCAATAGAATGTAAACATTTTCCTATTATGTATGTCGAGAATATAAGCCGCAACATTTATGCGAGTTAATAAAGTATGTGCTATTAATTCGAATTTACAATACATGGAAAGAAGTATAGTAGGTTGAGCTAAACCTGCGAAGCCCAACAGTTAATTCACCATATTTTTGTTGTACTATCTTAATGACCCTACTTTTGATCGTACCTCAGCCTCTACCCCGTCACAAAAAAACACCCCATTTCTTTGACATATAACAAGAAAATGTGGGGCTGGGATTGCAGTCTTTGGGTGTTTCACTATAATGCCGTGTTTTTACCGCATGAATTCGCCATGAAAAACATCAACATCGAAACTGTGACTGAAGTCAATCACTGGAACGACACTTTGTTTTCTTTCAAAACCACACGTGACACCGGCTTTCGCTTTGAGAATGGTCAGTTCGTTATGATGGGCTTGGAAATCAACGGCAAACCTTTGATGCGTGCTTATTCTATTGCCAGCCCCAACTATGAAGACCACTTGGAATTCTTTTCTATTAAAGTGGCCGATGGTGCTTTGACTTCTGAATTACAGAACATCAAAGTGGGCGATGAAGTGTTGGTCAGCAAGAAGCCTACTGGTACCTTGTTATTGGATGACATGACAGCAGGTAAAAACCTGTATTTGTTATCAACGGGCACTGGCTTAGCGCCTTTCATGTCCTTGATCCGTGACCCTGATGTCTATGAGCGTTTTGAAAAAGTGATTTTGATACATGGTGTACGTTATGTTTCTGATTTGGCGTATAAGACGTTCATTGAAGAAACCTTGCATGAGCATGAATACTTGGGTGAGATGATTGCCAATCAATTGGTCTATTACCCAACCGTGACACGCGAACCATTCAAAAATGAAGGCCGCATAACGCAGTTAATCAGCAACGGTCAACTGGCCAAAGATTTAGACTTGCCGCAAATGAACCCAGAAACTGACCGAGCCATGGTTTGTGGCGGTCCTGATATGCTGTCTGAAATTGCTGAATTATTGGACCAACATGACTTGTCTATTTCTCCGCGAATTGGTTACAAAGGTGATTACGTGATTGAACGTGCCTTTGTTGACAAGTAATAAGTTTAAAAGCCCATGATGGTGCATTTAGAAGAAATTCAATCAAATATCGTCATCAAATTGACCGATCAAAGCGACTGGAGAAATCTTCTATCGATGGAAAAATTCTGCCAAATTGAAAAAATCCTCCATGCGCTTCGCTTAGTCGGAATGGCTCAGCATATAGATTGTCACACTGGCAAGGTAAGCCACAATCCGTCACATCAGCGAAGGTAACCCCCCCAATCCGTCATACCGGCGAAGGCCGGTGTCTAGTTGCTTTAAATGAACTTTGTTATTCTTTGGGGGGGGGTATAACAAAAACTGACAGATCACTGTATCAGTCTGGATGCCGACCTACGTCGGCATGACGTCATGTCATTTGGGTTGTGGAGACAAGCTTACCGCATTTTTCGCTACAAATGCACAACGGGTTCTAAAGTAACGGTTTAGCACATATGATTTGAAGCCCTTAATCAGCTTGTATATACTGATTCTTCACAAAGAGAAAAAGAAGGATCATGAAAATCAAATCACTGTTGTATTCTATATTGTTAGTCACCGGCGTAAACGCCGAAACCACCTACATTCATGCCGGCACCTTACTTGACGTACCCGGCGAATCCCCAAAATCAAACCAAACCCTGATCATCAAAGACGGTGTGATTGATGACGTTCAAGCGGGCTTTGTTGTCAGCGAAGAAGCCGATGTGAATCACATTGATTTAAAACATGCTTTCGTGATGCCCGGCATGATGGACATGCACGTTCACATCAGTGGCGAGCGCAGTAAAAACAGCTTCAAAGAAGGCATGACTATGTCTGATGAATTACAGGCTTTTCGGATTGCCCATTATGGCATGAAGACCTTAAAAACAGGTTTCACCACCGTGCGTGATGTGGGTTCAAGATCACAAAGCATGTATGCTTATCGTGATGCGGTGAACCGTGGTTGGATTGATGGACCCAGAGTGATTGCTGCCGGTGGCGTCGGTATCACAGGCGGTCACGCCGATGTCAGTGGCATCAAACCTGACTTGATGGAATTTTACACAGACCGCAGTATATGTGATGGGCCTTATGATTGTCGCCGTGCCACACGCGATGCAATTAAATACGGTGCAGATTTGATTAAAATCACTTCCACAGGCGGCGTGATGACCGTTCGCGCCACAGGTACGGGCCAACAGATGGAGATGGACGAGTTAAAAGAAGTGGTCTTGGCCGCCAAACGCATGGGGCGTAAAGTGGCATCACACGCACATGCTGAAGACGGCATTGTGGCTGCACTTGAAGCAGGTGTTCACAGCATTGAACACGGCTCTTATGCTGGGCCAAAAGCACATAAACTGTTCAAAAAAACAGGTGCTTATTTAGTCCCTACACTTTTGGCAGGCCACACTGTGGTTAAGATGGCCAAAGAAACTGATATTTTGGCCCCTTCAGTTAAAGAAAAAGCCTTACGCGTCGGTCATGACATGAAAGGCAACTTCATCAAGTCGTATAATGCGGGTGTTAAAATTGCCTTCGGTACAGACTCAGGTGTTTCCTTACACGGCGAAAACATGCAAGAAGCTGTCCTGATGTCAGAAGCCGGTATGCCGAATATGGCGGTACTGAAATCAGCCACCGTTCATGGTGCTAACTTGATTGGCATGAGCGATCAGTTGGGTACTTTAGAAAAAGGCAAGCAAGCCGACATCATCGCCATGCCAGCATCACCTGTTGAAAACATCAAAGCCCTACTCGACGTGGATTTCGTCATGAAAGGCGGTAAAGTCTATAAACAATAACCAAGAAGTAATTATTCAGCAAAGATAACTTGCAGAAAGGTGCTTGTAAAAAACAAGCACCTTAAATGCTTCTTTAAGATTTTGATTCTACCGTTGCTCCATTACTCAGCCCGTCGGCACCACGAATCACAACCTGATCACCCACTTCCAATGGTGCGTCAATGGCAATCAATTCTCCGACATTTTCATTCGCAACGACTGCGATTTGCTCTACCGTATTGTCCGCCTTCACTCTGAATACAAAGGTACCATTTTCACGCAAAACTAAGGCATCTTGATTAACCACCAATGATGTTTTCATGGCTTTCATGGGTATGCCCACACTGACCAATTGACCAATCGCCAATCCATTGACATTTTCAAAAGCCAAACGCATTTCATATGCATGGCTGATGTTCTGACTGTTCGGCACCATAGAATCTACTGTTGCCTGTTGTTGCACACCAAAAGCAAAGACATTCAGCTCCTGCCCCACTTTCACATGGTTAACAAACTGCAACGGCACTTGCACTCTGATCTCTAAACGCGACATATCAGTCAATGAAGCCAATACAGTACCTGCGCCTACTGTTTCACCCACTCGGCGCAATCTAGATGACACCATGCCATCAAATGGCGCATTAATTACTGAACGTGCCAACTGCTCTTCAGTTTGTTCTAATCGAATCTTAGCCACAGCCAAGTCACTGGCCGCCACATCCCTTTGCGATTCCGTTTGCTCCACACTGTTAGCGGATATGCTTTTGGCTTTGACTAAATCCTGTTGCCTTTTTAAGTTGGTTTCCAAATATTTCAATTGCGCCTTGGCCCTGACGATTAAAGCCTGTTGCTCAGCATGTTGTAACTCCAATGCTTTGGTGTCCATCTTGGCAATTTCATCACCTTGTTTTACTACCGTGCCTGGTGCGGCTACTGTTAATAACATGCCACTCACCGCTGCTGTGATTTGCACGTCATTTCGGCTGTATACATTGCCCGTGATTGGCATGGTAGCGACCACTTCGGTATTTTTGACTGAATCCAAAACCACAGGAACTGTTGGCGCAGCTGGTTGCGATCCTGCTTCTTCTTGTGCCCAAGATTCTGACACCCAAGTCAGAAGCATGATACTGAGTAACATAAATGAGGTGATTTTTTTCATGATGAAGCTCCTGACTCAACTGCTGAATCATTATTTAATTGAATATTATCTGGCGTTTTAGATTTAGATTTAAGGTGTGAAGTCAACAGCAACAAACTGGGCATCAATATCAAGGTAAACATCAAGCTGAATATCATGCCGCCAATAATCACCGTTGCCAAGCCTCGGTAAATATCCGATCCCACACCAGGTATCAACAACAAAGGCAACATGCCCAAAATGCTGGTCAAGGTACTCATGTAAACAGGACGAGTCCGCACACGCACGGCTTGAATAACCGCCTGTCTTCTGCTCTGCCCTGCTTGCTCAAACTCTCGGGTTTGACTCACCAGCAAGATCGCATTGTTCACCACCAAGCCCAGCAAAATAATAAAGCCAATCATGGTCAACATGTCCAATGATTGATAAGTCACAAGATTCAACACTTTCAGCGCCAACAAACCGCCAGCCAAGGCCAAAGGCATCACAGCCAACACCAATCCGGCATCTTTCACCGACTTGAAAATCGCTGCCATGACCAAAAACAGAATCAGAATGGCCAACAAGAAATTATTCAGCATGTCATTTAAAGCCGACTCCAAGCGATCCGCACTGCCTTTGTATTGCACCTGCGCGCCTTCTGGAAGCACATCACGAATCTGTGGACCCGCTTCTTCACGCAACAAATGCAAAGCTTCTTCAACCGTCATTTCATTGGCAGGAATTACTTGTAAGCTGATGGTTTTCTGACCATCTACCCGCTGAATTCTGCTTGGCCCAACCGTGCGTTCAATCCTCGCCAATGAACCAATCGTTTGTGCTCCAGCCAAAGGCGTGGCTATCGGCATGGCGGCCAATTCATCGGGATTCGACCATTGTTGTGATCGCAGAATCATGTTGTAACGGTTATTACCATCAAAATATTCGCCCACAAACATACCGCCGGTATAGGCCCTGATGGCACTGGCCAAGGCCCTTGATGACAAGCCCACTTCATTGATGCGGTGCTCATTTGGAATGATTTGCAGTTCAGGTTCTGACATCGACAAACCCGACATTGGTCTCACCATGGCTCCGGGAACGGCCGCTTGAATCAATGGCATGGACTCTCTGGCTGACGCCATCAAACCGGATAAATCTGAACCTTGTAAATTCACTGTAATGGAACGGCCTCCGGTATTACCCACGCCCAGAAGCGATGCCCTGATGGGAAAAACCTGGGTGTCGGGAATGCCTTTCAACAACTCGCCATTCAATAATTCAACAAATGGTTCTGTGTCTTCTGGGTTCAGTGGGTAAAGGTAAACCAAGCTGTTGGTACCAAACAAAGACATGTTATAACCTTTGATGTATGGCTCTTTTTCATGGTCCATATAAGGCCGGAGTCTGTCAACGATGGTTTTACCGATTTCCTTTTCGTAGACTTCAGTGGTGACACCCGGTGGTGCATTAAAAAACACCTGAACCGCATCTGCCTTGGCTGGCGGTAAAAAGTCAGCTTTGGGCATCAAGACCACAATTAAAACAACAGAAAAAGAAAGTAAACCAAACACCCAAAAGGTTTGTTTTTTCACACTGTTGGTTAATTTATCAACCCAAGCAGTGATGCCATCCCACCAATGGGTGCAAGGATCTGTGTTGTTCATTTTTCTTAGCCACAGGTGACTGGCCACTGGAATAACAGTTATGGCAGCAATAAAAGACGCCACCACACTGACCGATAAAGTGATGGCCAAATCTGAAAACATCTGCCCTTCCATGCCTTCAAGGAATAATACTGGCAAGAAAATGGCAATGGTGGTTACGGTCGATGCGAATAACGCACCCTGCACTTGTGATGCGCCAGTGAGGATGGCTTCTTTCATCGCCATGCCTTGCTGTCGGTAACGGACAATATTTTCTTGGACAATAATTGCCGCATCAAGAATCAACCCCACGGCAAACGCCAGCCCAGCTAAAGAAATGACATTCAATGACAAATCAAAGTATTTCAAAGCCATAAATGAAACCAACAAAGACACAGGAATCGAAGTTGCAATGATCAAAGTGGCACGTTTGTCTCTTAAGAAAAACCACAAAGTACCAATCGCCAACAACACACCCAAGCCCAAATTATTCTTCACCAAGTCAATGGCACGCCTGATATATACAGAAGCGTCATAACTCAGTTCAATGATCAAACCAGCTTCATCTAATTGACCCGCGTTCAATTCAGCTATCGCCAAATTCACTTCATCCAAAATTTCAACAGTGTTCGAATCGCTGCCACCTTGCAGTGTGATGTAATACGAAGGGTAACCATTGCGCTTATTGACACCAAAACCATCAACAGGCACTTTTTCCACCGTCGCCAATTCATTCAAGTGTATTGGCCGACCATCCACCCACGCCACAATCATGGTTTCCAATTGTTTCAAATCATGCTGCCCTAAGAATCGCACGGTATATTGTCTGCGGCCCACATTGGCAAAACCTGCCGAAACATCGTTGGCTGAGGCGATATTCTGTGAAATATTGCCAATTGAAACACCCAAAGCGGCCGCTTGATAAGGATCAAAATTTATCCTAACCTCAAGTGCGCGACGAGAGTTCATGTTGACTCGACTGACACCCGGAATCCGCGCCAATCTGGGCTCAATCACTTCATCAAAGACAAATTCATATTTCTCAGAAGTAAAATCTGCGTCTTTATTGTCTTTTTGTGTATAGACTTGAATCGATGCCACATTGGGTTGGCCTTGACCACCGACTGCGACAAAAGGCTCACCAGCATCTACTGGCAGTGGCGGCGCTTGATTGAGGTTGTTGATGACATTGATGAACGCCTGTTGCATGTCTGTGTCATGATCAAAAGTTAATGTTGTGTTGGTAAAGCCGCGATTGACATTCGAGGTAATCTCATTCAAACCAGGCGTTCGCCTGAGCACAGTTTCCTGCGGTTCAATGATATTAGATTCCATCTCTGCCGGAGCGGCGGCACGCCAATTATTGAAAATAGAAATTTGTGGTTGAGATAAATTGGGTAACAATTGAATCGGCCGATCATTGATAGCCATGTATCCAAACAACGTAATCAAAGCCAAGACAACTGCCACGCTGGCGGGATTTTTTAAACTGATTTCGGTCAACTTCATGATTCAACTGTGGTGGTTTATTTATAAATCCAGACCAGTGTACCAACGCCCATCTTTCTTAGTAATAGGCCAATAGACCCATTTACGACGAATGACGTAGGCCATTAGTCATGTGTTGCCAATTAAGGTATAAAAAAAGCAGTTACCGTTTCCAGCAACTGCTTTTTTATCAGTTGAAAAAATATTATTTAAATACTTTATCAATCGGTACCACCAAAACGTTATCGGCTTTTAACTTCAAATCGTAATCTTTAATGACCTGGTCTTCTGCCATCAAGTCAGCAGGTTTCTCCGAGTTATATTTCATCGCAGACTCAGTACCTTTAACCAAGCGGTCTTTCATGTCTTGGCCGTCTTTTGTGATGAATACAAATTGTAAGTTTTCAGTTTGCAAGTGCTTTTTAATGACTGCATTGACTTGCTCTACAGTCAATTCATTCAAACCATTGACCACTTGCTCAACAAAATCACCTGAGTTATAAAACTGGCTGTCCATGTGATAACCCAAAACGCGGTCCTGACCTTTCAATAACAAGCCTGCGTATTTTGATAAGAACAATCGTGTGTTTTCGAACTGATCTTCAGTTAATCCATTGGCAATCAGTTTCTCTAACTCATACATGGCTGTACGTGTTGCAAAATGTGCATCAGTGTTTGAGCGTAATGGGCGTAACCACACTTGGAATATTTGTTCCGAACGGCCCAAATTGGCATTGGGTTGGGTGCGGTACATACCACGTGGAAAATACTCAATATAAGCATAGTCACCGTAGTTCATGCCACGTGCTTCGCGGATGCGTTGGTATAAGAAACTGTTCGAATTCCTGTGCTCACCCAAAAATGAACGGACCAACCACAAAGCCACCCAGTCTTCATGTGAACGGTTAACTTCGATTGGAAAACCGAACGAAACGGCCGTTGGCATGGTTTCTTTTTCAACTATCGTGACGTGTCTGCCAGAGAATTCAGGTGCAGCGTCAATCTTCATTTGCGAGTCTTTACCTACATTCAAGCCTTTGGCTAGGCGGCTTTTAAGCTCCGATTTCAATCTATCACCTAAATTACCAGTGATACCCAAAGTCAAATTCTTTTGCGTCAACTGTGCTTGATAAAAAGCTTTCACATCATCCAAAGTGATGCTTTCTAAATCACTCACATGACCCAAATTCAATGCGCCATAGGGATGGTTTGGATACAGTTGTTCATACAACACTTCTTTACCCAACTCTTCGTCGTTGTTACCTTTCAAATCGGTTTGAATGCCATTGATGGCTTGTGTTTTTAAACGGTTAAAGTCTTCTTCTTTGAATCCAGGGTTTAACAAATTATCTAAAACCAAATCCATCCAATCAGCAGCTTTCTCACGGTGAACACGGCCAGACAAAGAAATCATTTCTTTATCAACCTGTGAACCAAAGTATGCGGCCATTGGCAACATGGCTTTTTGAATTTCTTGATATGTTTTGGTTTTTGAACCCGCATCTGTGATCATGGCAGCGGTTAAGTTGGCCAAGCCTTTTTTACCTTCTGGATCTTGTGCAGCACCTGTGCTGAATAAAAAATTCACGTCAACAATGTCACTGCTGTTTGATAAGTCTGCCACTTTAAAGTGTACTTTAGGTGCTTCATTGGCTTCAGCCACTAATTCACTCAATTCAAAATCATCAGACAAAGCCTCAATGGATTCTTCTTGTGCCAAAGACACCATGATGCGACCATCATCTACCAAATATTTGTTGGCTGCCCATTTAACATCTTCTACAGTGATTTCTGCCAAACGGTCATATTGATGATTAATAAATTCAGGATCACGTTCGTATTGAACCACTGAAGCCAGCATGTCACCAATCGCTTCTGAATTATCTAAAGCGTTAGCAAATCCATACCTGGCAGCAGATTTTATGTCATTCAATTGATCGACATCAGCCTCGGCTGTACGTGCTTTAACAACAGTATCTACCAATGCTTTTTTAACTTCCGCATAATTGTCTTTAGAAGTCATGCGTGCCAGCAAGTAAATTAAGCCTGGGTCTTTACTGTCAGGCGAATAAAAGAATAAAGAATCTGCCAATTGTCTTTTGACCACGATGTCTTGATAGACATCAGAATTGCCGCCAAAATAGATTTGACCCATCATGTCAATGGCAGCTTTGTCTTTTACCATTGGATCGCCTGAAGCACCACGAAAGACCAAACCAAACATCGGTAAAGTTTCAGAGCCCCACTTGATATGAATGTATTCATGACCAGAAGCTGGCGGCTCTACAGGTATATCGACGTTATAGTTGCCACGCTCCCAGTCACCGAAATATTTTTCGACCAATTCGTGCGTTTGTTCAACTTCTACATCACCAACAACAATCACAGCCGCTTTTTCAGGACGGTACCAACGATCAAAGAAAGTCAGCGCATAATCCATTTGATTAGGCATGTCTTCGATGTCTTTCAAAAAGCCCATGGTAGTGTGGCTGTAGGTATGCTCTTTATAGGCACTTGCTCTGACTTTTTCAAATAACTGGCTGAACGGACTGGCACTGTTTTTCAGGTACTCACCTTTCACTGCCAATGCCTCAGTTTTGAATTGTGCTTCAGAAAATTTCAAGTATTTGAAGCGGTCTGCCTCTAACATCAACATTTTTTCCAAATCATCATTCATGAAAGTGACATGGTAATTGGTATAATCGTCTGTGGTATAGGCGTTTTGATCCGCCCCCATTTTCTTCAACATTTCACCGTATTCTTCTTGAGTGTAATTCTCTGTACCTCTGAACATCATGTGTTCGAAGAAATGTGCAAACCCCGACTTACCAGGCTCAACTTCGTTACGAGAACCCGTTTGAATCGGCATTTGTAATGAAACAACACCTGGGTAATCTGTTTTGACCACAATGACTTTTAAGCCATTGTCTAAAGTGCGCATGTCATAGTCTTGCGTAAACACTTTGTTGCCACTTTGTTTTACAACGGCTTCTTTTGTCGCTGGCTTGTTTTGATGTGACATAGGCGCACAAGCAGTCACACTTGCAACAGCCAGTGCCAGCACACAGGGTTTCCAGTTAAATTTCATTCAATTCTCCTTCAATATAAATGGGGGTGATTAAAGCACAATCCATGCTAAATTGGACGTGCCTAAAGTATGGTTTTTACATAAAAAAACCCAACACAATAGTATGCTGGGTCTTATTCATTTTAAACCTCTATACTGTCTTATAAAGGGGGCATTAATTCAAAACCTGTTTCAAAAATCAAATCATCCATAGGCAGTCCCCAGTCACCCACAGGGTATAATGTTGGGCCACCTGTTTTACATAGCATGCCTTGGCCAGATTGATCCCAAACTGCGGTGCGGTACCAAAAAACCAAGTTTTCATCAACCAATGTCTCAGGTAAATTATTAGGGTTGTTCACATCTCCAACCAAGTTAGACTCGATCATGATGCAGTTTGGTAAACTGTTTTCACCCGGCGTATCAGAATACTCTGTTAGTGTGCCATTAATCAATTTGTAACGTGTCGCCATCACATCTGTCATGTGAAAGTTCCTCCCACTGGGGTTGGCTGTCAAAGCAAATTCATCAACAAACCCAAGTTGAGCATCACCTTCAGTTTCAGGCACCACCCTATAACCCCTTCCAGACATACTGTCTTTAATCATCCACGACACATCTAGAGGCTGGCCATTTTTATGCCTTAAGTCAGAAAACTCTGCTAACTGAAGTACTTCGTTTTTTCCATTAACAATGAATATTTGGTCATCATCAGGTCCATCAATATCAAAATTCATGCGCCAATATCCGGTATGCCAATGATTGATTCCATTTGAGTTCCCAGTACTGTTACCAAATCCAAAACGAGGTTGAATGCGTCCATCAGCGTAAAAAGTATACCGAGCCGTATATTTATACCACGCAGCGGAATGGTTTGTTGTTAGCACCAGCCTGTCATCAAATTTTTCTACTTGTACACCAGTAAAACAATCACTTTGGTCACCAATATAAGTATTACCATTGGGATCATTAGGGTCCCTAAATGGACAGTCTCCAACCACTTTGTCATTGACAGTTGAAGCGTCACAAGTGGTAATAGCAGATCGTGTAGGGTCTTCTTCCCTGTCTGCTTTCAGAAATGAAGAGTTTGTGTTCTTCCAATCTCGATAGCACGTACTGGTTTCATATGACGCAAACAGCATCGGCACATGAACACGTTCCATAGCCAAAAATCCATTAAAATGAATTTTTCTGATTTCTAGGCTAGAACCTTGGGTAGCAGAACTGGCTGACGGGGCTAAATAACACATTTCCCAAACTGGATTTGTCGTTGGCCATCCAACATAGTTTTCACCCAGTTGATCACATACCGGCGATGCGGAATTCACAGTCAAAGATGCCAATAGCAGGCATGTAGTTATGATTGTTTTCATTGTTTTTCCTCTTTATTATTTTATTATTTTTTAGCGTTCAAACCGTCAAAATCAGGGTAAGGAATGGTTTGATCATTTAATTTTACTATTGCATGGGCAATCATATCTTTACTATCTGTATGGGCAAATACATGAACACACCTTTGACCTAGATAACAGGCCGCATTGGGTGTTTTGTCTGCATAGCCAAAACCACCAAAAATATAAATTGGTGTGATTTCTTTGGCCAAGGTTTCATGAATCGCATCATGATTCTTAAATATTTCAAATGCTTTCATCAACTCTTCTCTTGAGACCATACCTCCAGATTCTGGGGTGTAAACTTCATTGACCAATTTGCGATCAGTGGTATAAGTCTTTAAAAAACCCTTTTGTTTTTGGTAATTGTATCCTTGTTGATAAATATAAGATTTTTCACCATCATCTGTGAAAACCACATCTTGCCACTCTCGGGCAGTGACCTCTAACCAAGCACCTTCTTTATCTTTAGTAATGCTCATAGCAGGTTCTGACACATCAGCATCACGAATTGGCACGTATTCAATGGCATTTACTGTGATTGATGCCATTATTACTATGGCTGTTAAAATTATTTTCATTCTGTTTTCCAAAGTATTTTATTTTTAATGTTCATATCCACAGGAGCCGATTTGCCATTGTTTTCCCAAAGGGTTTTCATAAACGCACCGCGACTTTGATCAGCAGGCCCTACAGTCCAAGATCGATCACAAGTTAGGTTTTCTGATTGAAAGTTATTGTCAACGGCTTCTTTATCCAAAAACTCAATGTATTCTTTACTCGCTGTTTGGTATTTTAATGTGGCGGTAAAACTGATAGGCAAACTGGCATTCTCAACATCAAATGTATAACGAGTGGTGTCATAATTAGCCATGATGCCGGTTTGGGGGTTAATCGGATAGTTGGCAGCCCTTGGCATCAACTCAATATCTGTACCACCTCTGAAGCCCAAGGGTGGGATTCTATTGTCTTTCAAAATACAGTTATTCAAAGCAAAGTGAAACAGTTTGTTATTGTCGTCGTCTTTGATTTCGCATTGGTTGGTCTGTTCATTCCAGATACCTTGCTGAGACTCGTATATTTTGATTTGTGAATCTTCAGTCAATATCGCTGTGTTCAGGTCATATGCACCCGATTCAAACAAAACATTTTTATCACCATCTTTGGCTATAACATGCAACCACATTCGACGACCCTCAGGGTAACCAGTTGGTAGTTTATGTCCAGTCAGGTTGATCACTTTGACATCTACCGCCATGGTGTTTCCCACAGTAGAATAAGCCCCAATTTCCATAGCTGCACTTTGGGTTTGAAGCATTTCAAGTGCATAACTGGATGACAAGTCCAACATCCCTTTGATACCCTCTTCTACCATCTCGAGATCATCACCATAAGCACTTTTAAGCACTTGTGGCATCCATGAGTTACCACCGGCAAATCGATGCTGACTCAATTCACCTGTTCTACCACCAGGCGCATCAAAACTACAGGCTCTCGCACCTGGGTCATCTGAATTGGGCATGTGGCAATCCTGACATGATTCGCCTTTGGTTAAATAAGGCACCTCATCAGAAATGACAAACTCCATACTGTCACGGTAAATCAAATCTGAGAACAGCGATTGCTTCCACTCTGAATAGGTTCTTTCAATCGGCATGGCTGTATTGGTTTCTTCACCGTTATGATAAAGTTTCCTCGCTATAGTCAACATCCCATTTTGTTCAATTTCAGGTGATGACACATCATGACAAGAACCACAGAATTCCCCTTTTTGTATGAATGAAGAATAAGCCCAGTCATGAGGTGGTTGATTGTGAGTACCATTATCTGGGTATTTATACGGCCCCTTTCTACATGGTCCAAAACCACCCGGACAAGCCTCATCATCAACCCAAGCATTGGCATTACCTATCAATTGGGCTTCTCCCATGGGTCCATTTTCATCTACACGATGACAAAAGTGACAAGTTACTCCTGTGTAGTCATTGGTTTCTGTTCCTCTCGCAGTGTGGTCACCCGTTAACTCACAACCATTGGCACCATCCAATAAAGGCGCACCATCTATAGCTGGCTTAACTACATGACCTTTCATCCAACCTTGAGGGGTATGACATCGGATACAAAAATCACCGACACCAGGAATGTCATTATTGGCCACATCAACAGCTGCCCAGAATAAAGGGTCACGCGTGGCGTGTGCTTTCATTGAGCCTGCCCAAGTATTATAAGGCATGTTTTGTTCATCAGATGGGTATGAAGGGGTATTGGGATAGCCTGCATGACAGCTGTGGCATTTAGACCCACCCTCTAAACCATAACTCAATCCAGGCTGTGTTCCATGAGGGGTAAAATCTGTGGTTTGACTAAAAGATTGGTTTCCAAAAAACACCGCCATTATGAGCAGTGCATACATTATAGTTCGTATCATTTAAAGGGGTGGGTGATTCAAAACGGAATAATTATAGCTAATTTGTCAATAAATTCTTACAAAAGTCTGTAATTTAGACTTTAAAATTACTACTTTATTACCTTTTTGATTGATTTTTCACTATGGCAGGTAAAACAAGCCTTTTCTAAAATGGGCTCCATCGAAACAACATTCGATTAACACATTATCAATTATTTAATAAATGGAGAAAAACATGAACATTTTAAAAAGCTTAATCATCGCTGGCACTTTAATCGCACAAACCGCTTTAGCTGCAGTCAATGTCAACACCGCACCTGCCGAAAAGATAGCAGAAGAACTTAAAGGCATTGGCTTAAAAAAAGCCCAAGCAATAGTAGAGTTCAGAAAAGCCAATGGCAACTTCAAAACAGTAGAATCATTAACTGAAGTCAAAGGCATTGGTTTAAAAACGGTTGAAAAAAACCGCAAAGACATTCTGTTAAAATAATAGAGACACCAAAAGCCCAGTTGGGCTTTTGGTTATTTTCTGTGACTCAGCCGGCCCAAGGATTTGGATTAGTCGGCTGGGTTTTATCTGTTTCCTCGTCAACATCATTTTGAGTCAAATAGCTTAAAGTGACTTCACGGTCTTTGCGGTTCATCAACTGCCTTTGTATTTGCTCTTCAGTCAACAACTCTTTAGCAGAGTCTGACAGGTGTTCAAACACCTCTTTATAACTGTCTGTTAAATGATCAATTAAATCTGCCGTTTTGGCAAAGTGTTGCTCAACATTGTTCTGATAATCATTGAGCTTTTGCTCTACTTCACTGTCTTTTTTTGACGATTGGTTGTTGTGCATAATAAAAAACATCACAACACCCCCAATAGCAAAGCCAACTATACCGGCCAACAACATGTCCATCATTTCGTCTCCTTTTTGTAATTTAATAAATCTGCTTCAGAAACTGTGACTTCTTGTACCAACACCCAAGGTGCCACTGTCACAGCTTTAAAAACAGACTCTTCAGCCAACCAAGCCCGTGCGTGATCATCATTGGCCCTGATTAAGTGACCACAATTCACCCATGCTTGTACTTTTTCAGCATCGTCTTCATTAATGGCAAGTGCTGTTTCTATCACATCCATTGATTCTGCAGCGATCAACACAATGCCCTTAGCAAAAAATTTTTGAAGGTCAATAAAACTGATCACACCCAGTTCTTGCTCAAAATGCTGCTTTGGCGTCAACTCATGACTCATGACTTTACTCCTCGCTCACCGCTTCATAATCACCTTGAGGCGCTTCTCGCCAAGGCTTTCTATTGATATATGCTTGTAATCGCAAAACACCTTCAGCACAAAACTCTGGTGTTTGATTAGATGCCAACTGCATCCACTCTTGAATATTTTTACTGTCTTTCAAATACACACCACAAAACTCTTCAACCACATATGTTTGTAATTTAATGGCTTCATTAAACTCTGATATTTCCGCCAACACAGCCGCTTTTGTATCTAAAAAAGACAGTGGCATCATGCCACCTGGTCCATAAGATCGCTCTAATTCAGAATAAATTCGCCAAGCTTTTTCTCCATTTCTGCATTGCTTTTCTGGCATGGTAGCCAGCATCCAGGCATGGTCATTGAATGCCACCTGAATTTTTCTGCTTTGGGCTGATTCAAATTGTTGATAAGCCGCTTCACAAGATTGATTCAAGTCACTCAGCCCATAAATGTGATAAATTCCCAATCGATAAAACGATTCACCATGACCCATTTCAGCAGCCTTCTCAAACCAAAGCTGTGCAGATTGATAATCCTTATCAAAAAACAACAACATGGCCAATTCAAACATGCCATGAACATTATTTAACTCTGCGGCTTTCTTGAACCACTCTTTTGCTTTTTCCAAGTCAACTTCAAAAGCACCTTCTCCTTTAGCAAAGGCAGTGGCTATAAAATACGCCGATTCCCCGTCACCTTCAGCCACTTTATCCAACAAGACTTGAGGGATGGTTGGCTGAGAATCAGACATGTCTGGCGCTGCTGTTTGAGCCATGAGTTGGCTGCTAGCAAACCATAAAATCAACACATAAAATACTGTTTTATCCATGCCTCAAATTGTACTCCTCTTTGCTGGTAATTAGCAAATGCATCAAAGCTTGGCGCGCCAGGTGACAGCAATATGGTATCGCCCACTTCCGCCCGTTTACAAGCCACTTCAACCGCCTTATCAAGTGACAGTTCAAGAGCGACTTGTTGTTGTGGGATTGCTTGTTGAACCAACTTATAAATTTTTTCACCGTTTTGCCCACTACAAACCACTTGTTTTAACGATTCAGTTTGTTGCACCAAGAAATCGACAAAACACTGCCAGTCTAACCCACGATCAAAACCACCCACCAACAATATGGTTTTATCCCATTTCACTGTATCCAATGCAGCCATAGTTGACTGGGGTGTTGATGAAATGCTGTCGTTAACTGCGATTACACCATTGAATAAACCCACTAGCTGCAGCCTATGTGGTAATGACTTGAATGTTTTGATATGGTTGATACAGGCCATTATGTTCAAACCCAAAACACTGACCACTTGGCAAACCGCAGCGGCATTGAGCAAATTGTGACGCCCTTTGAGCGACCAAGCATGTAAACTAAACAATGCCTTATCTTGATACATTAAACTGTTATTCAGCACATAAAAACTTTGTTCTGAAGCGAAATAACTGACCTGATTGTGATGCGTTGCTATTTGACTTTTTAGGGTTTTTTCATCTTTGGCATTCAGCACGACTTGCTGGGCACTGGCTATGACTCGGCACTTATCTTTGTGGTATTGTGACTCTGAACCATGCCAATCCAAATGTTCACTGTATAAGTTCAGTAACAACCCCACATCAGCTGTTATCTCACCATCGTATGCTTGATAACTGGAGGTTTCTAAAACCACATAATCGCACAGTGTGGTTTGTTCCAATAATGGTACACCAAAATTGCCTGCCAATACCGCATTGAACCCCATACCAGTCAACACATGTGTCAACATCGCAGCGGTGGTGCTTTTGCCTTTTGTGCCAGTGACAGCAATGATTTGGGCACCTGTGGCTCTTCGTTCATTGGCAAACCACAAAGCGGTGGCACTGGTGAATTGAGCCGTACTGTTTTCAACACAATCTTGGTAGGGTGAAATACCAGGAGATTTGACCACAACATCAAATCGTGACAATAAATCAGCCGTGATTTCGTCATGATTGAACTTCACTCCAGATAGACCCGCTTCACTTTGAGGGCACAAAATGGTCAAAGACAAATCTGGCAGCCGCTTTTGCAAATAAGCCAAACTGGCCTTACCTTCCATACCAAAGCCCCAAAGTGCCACTTTTTTGTTTTCCAAATCAACCAACTTCATGACGCAACGAATTCATCAAATATGTTTTGGAAACACCTTTTTTCAGGAATTTGGTGCTTGTTTGAGTGCTCAAACAATAACTTGATATCGTCTATTTCGGAGTGCACAATGTGTTTTGCTAATATTTCAAGCACTTCTAAACCTGACCATTCTGGGTCTGCGATCAATTGATTAAAAGCCCATTGCGACTCTTCCACCTCGCCAACACATTCAAATGGTTTGATGCCCTCCAAGCCTAACAACTCCTGATACAAAGGCAATAAGCCCTTGTCTGACAATAAATTCTTTCCAAAAATACCTTCAAGCGTTGCTCGTGGAATAAAGGGTGCCAATACCAAAAAAACAAAAGCACATTTTGGACATTGACCACACCAATGGCCCAATTGGTTTTGACTGCCCGCCAGATGAAAATTGCGGTTACAACTGGAAAAATGGGGGAAGTATTGTGTCAATTTGGCAAATTGTTTCACTATGGCCAGTTCAGAAAATGGTCTGAGTAATGAAAAGTAAGACAAATTTTTAGTTAAATGATTTTTAATCAGCTCTTGAAAAGCTTGCTCAAATTCAAAGGACTTGGAATACTGGTGGTTAACCCACTGGCCTGATTCAATTTGCACATTACCCACATCAGCCGAACGTTCATTAGAAAAAACAATGGCATCAAAATCGTAGAGTAAGGCAGCCACTGCAGCGACACATGAATTGATGGCTGTTATTGGAATGTGGCCGTTATAAGCGCCGGCATCATTCGAAATTTTTAAGGCTGTATCGACTTGTCTTTTGACTTGTAACAGCTCACAACCTGTTTGTGCTGCGACCTCTTGAATAAATTCAGAATTACCCACCATAAACAAACACAGGTCTTCTTTTTGACGCTTTAAAAACTCTATACTGACCAATGAGTCTTTACCACCACCAATGGCGACCAAAGAACGTGGCCTGAGTGACAATGACTGAAGTGTTTGAGGTGCAATTAATTCAGCCGCTGAACTGTCACTAGGAAATACAATGTGCGACAACCAAGGTAAATCATTTTGATGTGCCAACTCCGCCAAGCCTGACTGCCAAGTTTGGGTTAACCACTGGGCTTGGTCTGGAGCGGGTTTATTGCCTTGAAAGACCAGACTTTCAGCCAGCTGTGTTTTGTAGTAACTGACGCCAACCATCCAGAACAATTGCTCAATGGCTTGATCGATAACAACTTTGCGCTTTGCATACTGTTCAACTAACACTTCACCTTCAAACACTGGAAAGAGAAAGCGCTCACAAAAGTCACCGTATTTTGAGTCTATGTAAAACAGGTCAAGCTGACCATTTACTGGGTCAAATTGCCACGATTTGAATTCAAAAACAGATCCCACAACAATCAATCACCCGCCAAAGTCATTTCTTCAATCAACCATGAACCGGTTGAGGTTTTGCTGCGTGCATCGACATCTTTGCCGACAGCTACCAGGCCTTTGTACATGTCTTTCAAATGACCAGCAATGGTCAATTCATTCACTGGGAATTGGACTTCACCATTTTCGACCCAAAATCCAGAGGCGCCACGGGAATAATCACCTGTTACGGTGTTCACACCCTGCCCCATTAATGAAGTGACGTACAAGCCTTTGCCCATTGTTTTAATTAAATCTGCATCCACATTGGGACTGGCAGATACGTTGAGGTTGTGCGCACCACCGGCATTACCCGTGGTTTCCAAGCCCAATCGGCGAGCAGAATAAACCGACAATAAAAAGCCGCTCAACACCCCGTTATCAATGATGTTCCGTGCCCGAGTCTTGACGCCATTGGCATCAAAGTTTCGGCTAGCAAAACCAGACAACTTGAATGGGTCTTCTGCTAATTGAAACCACTCTGGGAAAATTTGTTCACCCAGGTCATTTTTCAAAAAACTGGCTTCTTGGTACAAAGAACTGCCACTGATGGCCTCCAACATATGTCCTAATAAGGATTTTGCTGATGAAGGATCAAATAATACAGGCACTTTACCCGACTTAACTTTACGGCCTCCGGCCCGTGATAAAGTGCGTTCTGCAGCCATCTGACCAATGGATGCCGCTGATTGCATTTTTTTGATGTCGCGAGTGGCATCCCACCAATACTCTCGCTCCATCACACCATCGGCCTCGGCTATGGCTACCACACTGGCCGCGGCATTACTGCCTCGCTTTTCTCCAAAGAAGCCTTTGGAGTTGGCATAAATGGAGTAACCTGAACCCAATTCCACATTGGATTCATCAACGACCAAATCTTTGTTTTGAGATTGAGCATAATCCATCGCACCTTGGCTGGCAGTCAAAGCCCGCTCAATCAACTCATCTACTGATTCATTTTGTTCAAAATGCAGCTGTAAATCTTTAAAGTCAGTGGCCAACAATTCTTTATCCGCTAGGCCTGCCGCCTCATCCGCTTCAGTCAAATCAGCTATGGCCAAAGCTTTTTCTATGGTCAAAGCAATACTTTCATCATCTACCACGGCAGTAGACGCCGACCCTTTGGCCTGACCTTTATAAACTGTAACAATTAAGGACTTATCTTGGTTGTTTTCTATCGTGTCAACTTCATTTCCACGGCAACTGACAGAAACACCTTCACCTTCTGAATACACCAATTCGGCATCTGATGCACCTTTGCGCTTTACTGTTTCGAGAACTTTTGTGACAATATCGGTTTGAGACATATTGAGATCAACCCATGGTAGATAAAAACAAAGGATTTGAAGAGGACGAGGACATCGAATACCTCAGCAAAACCCAACTTAAAAAACTGGCTCATAGTTTACAAGATTTGGCCAAAGAATTGTCAGAAATGCCAAAAACCCGTCGTGCCAAATTAAATTTGCCTGAAGTGTTACTTGCTGCAATTGAAGAAAGCAAACGCATCACAAGCCACATAGCCAGAAAGCGCCATTTTCAGTATATGGGCAAGGTGTTACTGAAACATGATTATGAAAAGATTCAAGCAGACATTGAAGCGATAGAAAATCAAAACGCCAACTATCAGGTCCGTGACCAAGTAATCAACCTATGGATTGAACATTTTTTAGAAAATGCCACACCTTTGTTTGACGCCCTTTATCAACAATTTGATCATGATGAGGTGGGGGCAATCAGGCAGTTGGTACGTAATTTTGCTAAGAAACCTGACAACGCAGCCACCAAGAAAAAGTTGTTTCAAGCTTTACGCCAACTGGACTTAAAAACCGAGTTGGTTAATCCACTGATGCTTAAATCACAATAAACTTACCAAAGCTCCCTGCTTTTTATTGGCTTTCCCTGGGTGATGTGGTGGATTAATTGCCGCATCAGCCAATTGACGGCCTTTTGATTATAGGTTTTATTTTCAATAAACTGTGCAAATTCACTGGCTTTACACCTTCGCCATTGATGGTCTTCAATCAGGCCATTTTGTGACTCAAATGTAATGAACGTCTCTTCTGATACATTTTGTGGTAAATCCAGTTCATAACCAATCAAACAACACAATCGCCATTCAAATTGACGTAAAGTGTGACTGATATCAGATTCATTAAGCAGTGCATTGAGTGCATCCCGGTAATGTAGATATACATCTTGAAACAAGGATTCATCAATACGTAAAAGCATCACCAATTCGTTGAGGTACAACATTGACACGTGATAGGGGTAAGATACCGATGTAAAAACGCCCGTTTGCTCAGCTTGTGTTAATGTCTTCAGACTTGAACGACCCTGCCAAGAAATACAAGTAGGTAAGAATGGTTGAAGCTGGCCTTTGAACTGAGATTTATTTTTTTTACTGCCTTTGGCCAAAACATGTAGCAGGCCATCAGAATCTGTTAAATAATAAAGAATCTCACTGCTGTCACTGAATGCTTTGCGGTGTAAAAGGTATGCCGAATCAGCATGCATCAGCCAGCAAAATCGTCAGTATAACCCAGGGCTTCAATGGCGCGAATGTCATCAGTCCATGAAGATTTTACTTTGACCCACAGTTTCAAATTCACTTTGGCTTCAATAAAGGCTTCAATTTCATGCCTCGCATTGATACCTATTTGCTTGATGGCATCACCTTGCTTACCGATGATGATGCGCTTTTGGTTGTTTCTTTCCACCCATATCACAGCGTGTATATGATGCACTGGTCCTTTAATTTCATACTGCTCTACCCCAACAGTCACACTGTAGGGCAATTCTTGATGAAATCGCTCCATCATTTGCTCTCGAATTAATTCTGAAATAAAGAATCGAGTAGAACGATCAGAAATCTGCTCATCATCAAATAAGGGTTCACTGACAGGCAAGTGACTGTTTACCACATCTAACAAAGGATTGACCTGTTTATTTTTTAATGCACTGATGTAATGAATGGAATCAAATTGAAATTCATTAACTATTTGTTCAACAAAAGGAATCATTTGTTCCTTATTCTTGACCTTATCAACTTTATTGATAACCAGGATTTTCTTAGCAGAAGACTGCTGAACCACTTTGGCTGCCCTTTTGTCTTCATCATTCCATTTCATGGCTTCAACCAGAAAAAGAACCACATCCACACCAAACGATGAAGATTGCGCCGTTTGATTAAGGTGCTTGTTTAATGCCGTGCCTTTTTGGTTATGAATACCTGGCGTGTCAATAAAGACCATTTGGCTGTCTTTGGTGCTGTGAATAGCCAAGATTTGATGTCTTGTGGTTTGTGGTTTATGAGAAACAATCGACAGCTTTTGTTGTAAGACTTGATTGATTAAAGTAGATTTTCCTACATTAGGACGGCCAATCACGGCAACATAACCTGCTTTATAATTTTTATTCATCTAACAACACCACTAATTTTTCCGCACAGGCTTGCTCGGCTTTTTTCCTGGAACTGGCCTTTGATTGAACCAACAACTTTTTTTCTTCCACCTGACAACTCACTGTGAACTCGATATTATCCTTCACTTCTTCTTCCTTAATCGTTTTATAAACAGGCAATGCCAAACCTTGCTTTTGCAGGACTTCCTGTAAGTGTGACTTGGGATCTTTTTTAATCACAGAGGGATCAATTTTAACCAGCCATGGCTGCATGACTTCTGCAACAAAAGCCTGTGCTTTTGAATAACCCTTGTCTAACAAAACAGCACCAAACACAGCTTCAACAGCATCAGCCAATACAGAACTTTTGTTGACACCACCCGACTTTATCTCACCTTGGCCTAATTTAATCTTAGAACCGAGTTCATAATGGCGTGCGACTTCGGCTAAAGTTTTGCCTTTGACCAGTTGAGATCGTAATCGAGAAAGTTCACCTTCAGAAAGTTGAGGGTATTCATTGTACAGGTGTGTCGATATAACTAAAGAAAGAACAGAGTCACCTAAGAATTCCAGGCGCTCATTGTTATTTTTCCCTACACTGCGGTGAGTCAGTGCCTGGGACAACAGGCCTTCATCATTCCATGTGATGGGTTGTCCCAGTATATTCAAAATAATTTAGAGCGAAACGCGCTCTTCAAATTTCATGATAAAACCCAAGTTAAACAAAAAGTCTTTTTCAACAGTGTATTTAACTTGTAACTCTCGACCATTACCTCGAACCACTTTAAAGTCTTTAGCCGAAACCTGGTCTACATAACTGATATACAGCAATTTACTAATTCGATCTTTGATTTTACCAGGAGAATCATTGGGTGAGGATTCTGCCGCTGCAGTTTCCATTGCTTGTACTACAGACATGTGGTCCATATACACTGGCCCAATTTGCATACCAGCAAATGCAAAGAAGCCAAGAACACCCAGTACAAAAATAAAGCCAAATAAAGTTAAGCCTTGTATTTTTTTTAAAGATTTCATCATTTTAATGTTTTAATTCTATTTAATCAGTGAATAATTATCATGAGATTTCAATCATTTGTCAATTAATCTTCGAGCCAATTATTGAAAGCATTATTTGATTTTACTGCCTATTCGCTTCAATCCTTCAAAAAAGTGTGGAATTCTCCAGTGCATCCAAATAAATTTGGCTTCGCCCACCAGGTTCCTTTCTGGTACCAAGCCCCACACCCGAGAATCAGCTGAATGGTCTCGATTATCACCCATAACAAAATAATGACCCTCAGGTACAGTCATCTTAGTGTTTTTAAATAAGTTATCATAACCGTTGTGGGTTAACATCAAATGAGGCTCTCTGCCTTCGCCCAAAGCTTCCTTTTTCAAGTTCAAGCCTTGTGGTGAAATATCGTCATGAAAACCGTCATAGGATCCCATTGCTTCCTGAGGCACTATTTCACCGTTTAAAAATACATTTTTAGTCCGGCGATCATAAAATACTGTATCACCAGGGATAGCAATAACTCGTTTGATATAGTCTTTACTTTGATCTAACGGGTATCTAAACACGACTACATCCCCCCTTTCTGGGTGACCTGTTTCAATCAAGGTACCATGAGTTACTGGCATTTTCAGCCCATATGAAAACTTATTAACGTAAATAAAATCGCCTGTTAATAAGGTTGGCATCATAGAAGAAGAAGGTATTCTAAAGGGCTCAAAAACAAAAGTTCTGATAACCAGCACGAAAATAAAAACTGGAAAAAAAGAATATCCAAAACCAATTAATGCACCAACAAATCCTTCAGGCGCTTCTGCATCACCTTTAAATTTTAGTTTTGCAATAATCCATCCAACGAATGTAATCGCACTGGCAATAGCTAAAAAAGCTTCAATATCAAAATGTATTTCGTTCATTTTTATTCCCTTAATCTACTTTCAGAACAGCCAAAAAGGCTTCTTGAGGCACTTCAACTCGGCCAATTTGTTTCATTCTTTTCTTGCCTTTCTTTTGTTTTTCTAATAATTTTTTCTTACGTGTTGCATCACCACCGTAACACTTTGCCGTCACATTTTTACGCAACGCTTTAACCGTAGTACGTGCAATAATTTGAGACCCAATAGCAGCTTGAATGGCCACATCAAACATTTGTCTTGGTATCAACTCTTTTAATCGCTCAGTTAAATCACGGCCTCTTCTTTGAGCATTTTCTTTGTGGGTTAATATAGATAAAGCATCCACTCGATCACCATTGATTAACACATCCAATCTGATGAATGGACCGGGTTCATAATGACTGAATTCATACTCAAATGAAGCATAACCTCTACTGACCGACTTCAATCGGTCAAAAAAGTCTAAAACCACTTCACTCAATGGCATATCAAAAGTGAGCTGCACTTGATTACCCAAATACTGCATGTTCTTCTGAATACCTCGCTTTTCAATACACAAACTGATCACAGAACCCACATGATCTTGCGGCAACAAAATATTGGCTGTAATGATGGGCTCACGAATTTCTTGAAACATGACAGGCAAATCTGCTGGATTATCCAACATCACCACATCGCCGTTCTTGTCTAAAAGTTCATAGACAACTGTGGGTGCAGTGGTTACCAAATCAATATCAAATTCACGCTCAATACGCTCTTGGATGACTTCCATGTGTAACATGCCTAAGAAGCCACAACGGTAGCCAAAACCCAACGCAGTTGATGACTCCGGCTCAAACGCTAAGGAAGCATCATTTAAACGCAACTTTTCTAACGCCTCTCTCAAATCTTGATAATCTTCAGCAGAGGTTGGGAACAAACCTGCAAACACTCTTGGCTGAGATTCCATAAACCCTGGCAGCGGTGCCTCAGCTGGTCGTTTAGTCAACGTTATGGTATCGCCAACCGGCGCGCCATGAACATTCTTTATCGATGCAGTCACATAGCCCACTTCACCACATTTCAATATTTTTCCAGGTGTTCTTTTGGGTGTAAAATGCCCCAGACCTTCAACCACTTGCTCAGATTTGAGTGACATGATTTGTATTTTTTCTTTGACATTCAGCTCGCCATTAAATACGCGAACCAAGGACACAACACCCAAATAATTATCAAACCAAGAGTCAATGATTGATGCTTGTAACGGCGCTGTTGGATCTCCTTTTGGCGCGGGGATTAAATCAGCTATCGCCTCTAATACCCCACCAATTCCCAGCCCGGTTTTTGCCGACACTAATAAAGCATCACTGGCATCAATGCCAATCACATCTTCAATTTCTTTTTTGACACGGTCTACATCAGCTGAGGGTAAATCAATTTTATTGATAACAGGAATCACTTCCAGCCCCATTTCTATCGCTGTATAACAGTTAGCCACTGATTGCGCTTCAACACCTTGTGCCGCATCCACAACCAGCAATGCACCTTCGCAAGCTGCCAATGAACGAGACACTTCATAAGAAAAATCTACATGGCCCGGTGTATCAATTAAATTGTATTGGTATGCTTCACCTGATTGAGAGACAAACTTTAAACTCACTGCTTGTGATTTGATGGTAATACCACGTTCACGTTCAATATCCATGCTGTCCAAAACTTGGGCATCCATTTCACGTTCGGACAAACCGCCACAAACCTGTATAAAACGGTCTGCCAATGTTGATTTGCCATGGTCGATGTGGGCAATGATGGAAAAGTTTCGGATATTTTTCATGTTTTTATAATTTTTCAGGTGGCAATAAACGGCAAATCCCGTGGTAAAACACGGGATTTGCGCTTATTTTATACCTTGCGGGCTTATCGTTCAATCACAATGAAACGATTTGCAGCACCTTGTCTCACTAATAAGACCAAAGGCTCGTCTTCTTCCAAGTCAGCCACTGCTGCTTTGAAACCTTTGAGGTTACTTACTGACACCTTTCCAACTTTTTTAATGATGTCACCAACCCTCAAGCCTGCCCTTCTCACAACGGCTTCATCTACTGATTTGACCACAACACCCTCAGTTTCACCTGACCGTTCTTGCAACTGTTCTGTTAATGAACCCACTGTGAACCCTAACCCCTTACCATAAGCTTTATCGTCGCCACCATTTGAGGCAACCAATCCGGGCTCTAATGCGTCCAAAGATGCTTTTAACGTTTTGACCTTACCATCTCGAAACACTTTTACTTCTACACCTGTTTCTGGCATGGTCATGCCCACAACAGGTGGTAATGATTCGGCCATAATGATGGTTTTATTATTGAACTCAACAATCACGTCACCGACTTCTATACCCGCCTTTTCAGCAGCAGAGTCTTTTGAAACATTATTGACTAAAGCACCACTGGGTTTAGCCATACCCAAATAATCAGCCATTTCTTGATTCACATCTTCTATACCAACCCCTAATAAACCCCGCTTGACTGTGCCATGAGACCTCAATTGATCAGCCACATTCATCGCCACTTCAATCGGAATGGAAAAAGATATGCCCATATACCCGCCAGTGTTAGAGACAATTAATGTATTGATGCCTACTACTTTGCCACTCATGTTTATCAACGGCCCACCAGAATTACCTCTGTTAATAGGTACATCAGACTGTAAATAAGGCACATATTGCTGATTACCCATTCGACGCCCTTTAGCGGAAATGATCCCTTTGGTAACCGAGTGTTCAAAACTTAAAGGAGAACCAATCGCCATCACCCACTCTCCAATTTGTAATTTGTCAGCAGTACCCACCTCTAATATAGGCAAATTCTTGGCATCAACTTTTAGAACTGCTACATCACTGGCCTCATCTTCTCCAACAATTTCAGCATCCAATTCACGCCTGTCTTTTAGTGTAACGGTGACCTTATCAGCACCTTGTATGACATGTCGGTTAGTTAAAATATAACCATCTGTTGAAATGATAAACCCTGAACCACCTGAAACACGGTCTCGATTTTGTGGCTGACCTGGCATACCAAAGAAACGATATAACTGTTCTTCTTGTTGACTCAAAGGTTTATTTTGCTCATCGGCATTTTCTCGTGCAACAATATTTACTACTGCCGAACTGGTGTCTTTCACCAATGACGTAAAATCTGGCAAACCACCTTCTTTTGCATGCACATTGTGCAAAACCATGGGCATCAATAAAACCCAAATCATCAAATGTTTTTTCATCACTAAAACTCCATTATTAAAGTATTTTCTTGTCAGACTACTAGATTGTATAAAAGTGCTGTTTGATTATATAAACGTTACTTTTGGCATGTCTTTGTGAGGTTTTTTAAAATGCATCAACCAATAAAACAAAACCAAGCCAATAACAAAACCCAACAATGCGCCTAAATCACCTGACAGCATATTATGAGTAAACAATGCTTGTCCCAGCACCATAGTTATTAAAGCCAACAGCATGGGTAAAATATAGACCACAAAAGCAGATTTCAAGAGGTTACCCTCTGACAATTCCAAACCCACTTTCTGACCGACAGCGCGTTCATTTGAAAAAATTAATTCCGGGTTGGTGATGCACACCCCATTATTATCTTTTTTAAGCCAAAACTGATCTTTGTGAAGCTTAAAAACATCAAACAGTGGTTTGTCGCAGTGAAGTTGACAGCCGTCACAACTATTGGGTTTATCCACCTTTAGTTGGACGGCTTCTTCGGTTTTTGCTGTTATGGTTGCCAAACGAATCATTCGGCAGTTTTAGCGTTTTCCTTGTTCTTGATTTGTTGCTGCAATTGCTTCATATATTCAGTGTTATAGTATGAAGGTAACACCTCTACTTGCTGGCCATTTCGCTCTATTAAGTATTGCTGAACTTTGGGTGTTAATGACGGGAATTTACTGTACCGTGGCATTTGTTCTACACGCGCAGTATGTGCCGCAGGAGGAATAATTAATTGTTCAGCAGTTTTAATCACCGCAACATCATTAAGAGTCTGTACACCAGTCAATGTGTCATTGGTATTGAAACTTAAAATAGCCACCCATGCAACAGATGCAGCTATTGCAGAACCTAACATTGGCTTGAGCCATGAACCTATTCTGCTCTCCGGTTTAGACTCCATTGAAACACGCCCTTGATTCAACTGCGCCACAACTTGCGAGCCCAAATCATTCATCAGAGGTGCTTGCTCAGTTTTATGTAAATAAGAGCGCATCAAATGATAAGAATCCCATGTCTCACTGAGTTGCTCATCTGATTGCATTCGTTTTAATAAAAACCTGCTGCAATCTTTTTCTAATTCGCCATCCATCAATTCTGAAATGTTTTGGCTTGCTTTATTTGTCATGTGCTTTTCTCTTACTTACTGTTCTCGTACTTTCTGTTAGCTTTAATGGCTTAAGGACTTGGTCAACAGCATCTCTCGCCCTGAATATGCGCGACCTAACTGTCCCAATTGGACAATCCATTTTTTCTGCGATTTGTTCATAACTTAAACCATCAACTTCTCGCATGATGATTGCCATTCTTAAGTCATCAGGTAAAGCTGCAATTGCTTTAGACATGGTTGCTTCCAATTCGTCACGTGCATAGACCGCATCTGGTGTATCTAAGTTCCTGAAATCTTCATTACTTGAAAAATTTTCAGCCTCTTCAAATTCAACTGGTGCATTTTGAATGCGCCTACCTTTTGCAACCAAATGATTTTTTGCTGTATTGACCGCAATGCGGTAGATCCAAGTGTAAAATGAGCTGTCACCCCTAAAATTTGGAAGCGCCCTAAAGACCTTGATAAAAACTTCCTGCGCCACATCTTGAATTTCATGGTGATCACGAACAAATTTTGCAATCACATTGGCTACCCTTTGCTGGTATCGATTGACAAGCATTTCAAATGCTTTCATTTCACCTTTCTTGGCTTCTGCTACCAGAGCAACATCTAAGTTGGTTTCTGTCATGTTAGTTTGCTGTTTATTCATTAAATTTGCGTATTTGACAGGGTAAACTTGTTTAGGTTCAAAAATTATCCTGCATTACTAAGTAAAACAGCACGTTGCTTTAATATTTCATTGATGTCCGCTGAAGGTAATGGGCGACAAAACAAAAACCCTTGAAAATACTCACAGCCCTTGGCTGCCAAGTAATGTCTTTGCTCCTCAGTTTCAACACCTTCTGCCACAATTTTATGCCCCACCCTTTTTGCAATATCAATGGTTGCATCTAATATGGCCTCATCATCAGGACTCAGACCAATGTTTTTGACAAAAGTTTGATCTATCTTTAAAGTTTTAGCAGGGATTTTTCTGATGTATTCTAAAGTTGAATGCCCAGTTCCAAAATCGTCAATTGATAAAGTACAGCCTAGATCAACGATTTTTCTCATCATCTTCAAGGCATCACCCACATCTTCAAACTTCTCGCTTTCTGTAATTTCAAAATCCAAATATTTTGGGTGAATAGCAGATTGTTTAATCACTTGTTTTATACGGTCTATTAATTTGTTATCACTCAACTGTAAAGGTGATAAATTAACAGACATATTCAGCATCAAACCAAACTCATCTTGCCATTGCTTCAGTCTTTTACATGACTTATGCAAAACCAAATAACCGATTTTATGGATCAATCCAGTCTGTTCAGCAAGTGGAATGAATAAGCCAGGACTGATAATCCCTAATTCTGGGTGCTCCCATCGAACCAGTGCCTCAAACCCCATGATATCCTCAGTTGCAGCATCAATTTTAGGTTGGAAATAGACATCCAACTGGTTGTTATCAATCGCATACGAAAGGTTTTTTTCCATTTCCTCCAGTTGCTTGGCAGATTCTCCTTCTTGGGAAGGGGTATATTCAGAAAACCTATTTTTACCTTTAAGTTTGGCATCATAGAGTGCTGTGTCCGCATTCTTAATTAAATGACCGACCGATTTAGCATGCTCGGGATAATATGCTATACCCATGCTAACAGTTATTTTTAACTCGCTGCCGTTATCCAATCCAATTGGATGCGCAACAGCCTGAAGTACTTGAGTGGCAATTTTTTGCACAGACTCTTTATCTTCAACATCATCTAACCAAATGAGAAACTCGTCACCCGCATAGCGTGCAGCCACCCCATGCTTGCCGATAAAACGCTTCAGTACATTAGCGACTGATATGAGCACACTGTCACCAACATCATGCCCCAAAGAATCATTTATTATTTTAAACCTGTCTAAATCCAAGAATACCAACGCCTTAAAATCTTCTTGTGACTTAGGATCAAGCATAACCTGCTCTATGGTTTTTACTATATATCGCCTGTTAATTAACCCCGTCAAAACGTCATATTGACTTTCTGACTCATGAGAAGCCTTTAAAGCGGTAAACGCCATATGTTTGGCGTAGTGGTCAGACAATTCACTGAACAGTAAAGTGGTTGGCTCCCAGTCTAGCAATAAATCATTCCCGCCCGCAACGACCATGATGTCAGAATCCTTGTCAACCACACAACGATAAACCATCAGGCTATTTATAGAATAAAACTTAACAAACTCATCACCTGGAATCTGACGGTGTGCACCATGTTCTATTTCTAAGCTGTTGGCATCCTGAAGTTTTCTGATCAGAAACTCATGTTTTGCTTTGACAAAAAGTTCACACATATTGTCCTGAGAATAATCCCAAACAACCTCATCGTAATTGTTGGCACTTTTTTTAACAGCAAAGAAAAAGTTTACTCCAGTCCACTTAACCAAATCTGCCATGTCTTCAGCGATGTGTACACTAGAGAAGTCTAATAACTGGAATTCCTTTAATTTTTTAACGAATTGACTGTAAAAAACTGATTGTGAAATATTTTGTAATTGACCCAAATAATACGGCCTTCCATCTAAATACAATGATTGCATATTCAAACTGGCAAACAACCTGCTGCGTTTTTTAAGTCTTGTTTTTACTTCAAAATCTAAGGTTGCACTCCCACGTTCATTAACAATTCGATTGATTTGATTGGCACTGATGTTATTGGGGTATGCAGCCAGCTGTTCATATCCTTTGTTCAACAGTTTGTCTTCCGTCAGTCCTGTCATTGTTAAAATTTGTTCATTAACATAACATACTGTTTCATCAGAAACATCATATAAGAACATAGGATAAGCACTGACAGGAAAGAGTAAATTAACCAATGTATCAAGCTGAACAATTTTGGCTTGAGCCACATCATGTTGACTGATTTTTTTTATGTCCAACCCCATCCTTGCAGTCAGTTCATTCTGAGAAATGGGAGAAAAATAACTGTCGTCAATCCAAGCATCAATTGTTTGGTAAGCTTCACTGTCAACTTGAATTGTTTCTGCAAAAACGCCAACAATCTTTATGCCTAACTGCTTGGCGTGAATGGCTTCAATTTGCGCTTTGCCTTTTAGCCATCGAGGAGAAATTTCAATAACCAAAACTTGTACTTGTTCCTCAGATTCTAGTATTTCCAAAACTTGCTGCATGTCTGAAGCAGTAAAAATCTGGCTTGCTTGTTGGTTATCAAAATAATTAAAGAAAGACAGCCTGTCTTTCTTACTGTCACACGCGATTAAAATATTGTGATCAAGATATGGCATTTGAATTAACCCAACGACCATCCCTTAAGACATACTCTCCGTCTAGACCAAAGCTTAACTCAACTTTTTTCCCTTGTTTTTCAAAAAATTGACTGCTGTCTCCTTTGGGTAAAATAAATAAATATTTAACCACTTCTGAGGGCAAAGCTTTGATTTTTGATAAATATAATTTTGTATCTAACCATACACTTTTATTCATCACCGGAAAAACAAACACTGAAAAATGTTTGCGATTTGAAGCGTATTCTATGGCATGGCTGATGTCTTTAGTTTTGGGCGAAGGTGGCTCATTATTCTTTAAGTTTGAAAGACCATTGGTACTATCCCATAGGTATATAGCCCAACCTGTTCTCAATGACAGGGACTTTAAACTGTTAGCCAATCCTTCTGTGTCATTTTTTGACATGTATAGCAGTTGAGAAGTATTTCTAAACTCTTCTTCAAGAACAATCAATTCTTGGTTGCTAAAAAAAGTTGACATATTTACATGGTTTCCGTTGGTATTTCCTCTCCGCCATAAGGAGCAAGAATGGTGTCAATTTGTTTTCTAACCACATTCATATCTGCATTTTGGGCGAGCTGTATGCCAATCCCAGCAGATTTAGACCCTTGTGCCCCTTTAGGTGTAACCCAAATAACCTTTCCAGTCACAGGCATGCGTTCTTCTTCATCCAAAGTAACCAAAACAAAAACCTCTTCGCCCAGTTTATACTCATTACTGGTTTTAACAAACAGCCCGCCATTTTGAATAAAAGGCATATAATGTTTATGCAGCTCTGCAGCTCCTTGAATATTCAAAGACAAAATACCTTTTTTACCCATGCCTCCCATGAAAGCCATAACTTACCCCTAAGAAATCCGTTGTTTGATTTGAAATAACAATGATTCTAACATCAATTGTTTTTTAAGTTGTGTATTAAATTTTAGCACAACACCCTGTATCAAATCATTCATTTTGATTATTAAATCAGCACTTTGCGGCTCTTTTTTGAGCAATTTACTGAACTGATGACCAGACCATTTTTTATTCAATGGCTGTTTGGAACATTCCTTTAGTAACAACATATTTAATTGTTGCCACATTTCCAAATGCTTAAGGCCAATAGTTTCATGCCATTTTTTTACTACGGCAACCAAAGAGTCTTGACCTACTATAAAGCCACAGACGTCATCTAAAAATGCAATAAACTCCGTCAAAACTCCTGCCTTCAAACAGGCCAATGCCGACAATGGTTCACCAGACATTAGGGGATGTATGGCCAATACTTCTTTTTCATTATCGTATTGAGATACAAGCCATTGATACACTTCAGGTGCTATCGATTCTGGAATTGCAATATCTAGACTGATACAACGACTTCTGATTGTAGGAAGTAAGTGGTGCTTTGCTTCAGAAAGCAAAAACAAAGTCCCAGAAGATGGTGGCTCCTCTAACACTTTTAACAAGGCATTAGCCGCAGAATTATTCATCAGATGTGCCTGGTGAATCACCGCAATTTTATGCTGGGAGCAATGGGGGGTAGAAACAAAGAAATCAGTTAAATCTCTGATCATACCCACCTTTACCAAATTATTTTCAGGTGTCACAGTCAACACATCTGGGTGATGCCCAGCATGATTTAAACGACAACTCTGACATTCACCACAGGCTTGTTCATCACTTTTCGAACATAACATGACAGGAATGATTTGCGCCAACAATGCACGCTTTCCTACACCTTCTGCTCCATTGACAATCACTGCTTGGGGCTTAATACCCTTGCCAATCATCCCTTGCCAAGCATTTTGGGCATCACTCAACCAAAACATATTGCTCACAGCTGCTCCTTGAAATTATTCATAACTCGTTTGATCTGCTCAGCCACTTGATCAATATTCACATCCGCATCGACATGCTTGATTCGTTTTGGATAGGCTTTTAACCGGGCCAAATAGGCTGTTCTTATGGTTTGAAAAAAAGTCATGTCTTCTTTTTCAATGCGGTCTTTTTCAGAGCGTGCGGCGGCTCGAGACAGCCCCACTTCAGGTGTGACATCCAAATACAGTGTCAAATCAGGCACCGTATCCCCCACAGTCAACTGCTCCAAAAAACCAATCACATGATTATCAATTGATCTCCCACCACCTTGATAGGCAAAGCTGGCATCGACAAATCGATCGGACACCACCCATGTTCCAGCAGCCAAAGCAGGCCTAATCGTTTTAACCACATGCTCATTTCGTGCAGCAAACATCAATAGCAACTCTGTTTGAGCATCCAAATGATTGGCATACAATAAAATATCCCGAATTTTTTCAGCACTTTCTTCTCCTCCAGGCTCTCTGGTGGTGATGTAAGGAATCGACCAAGAATCTAAAATTGAAGTGATGACTGATAAGGCACTGGACTTCCCTGCACCTTCTGAGCCTTCCAATGAAATAAATTGTGCAGGAATTTGGTTAAAAAACGACTTGTGACTCATGGTTTGTTTCTTTGCGCTCTTAAATATTTTTTGACGGCTTTCAGGTGCTCATCGTAGGTATTTGAAAAAGTATGCCCCCCCAAGCCATTGGCAACAAAATAAAGCGCTTTTCCATCTTTGGGTTGAGCCGCTGCCCTGATGGATGCTTCACTTGCCATGGCAATTGGCGTTGGCGGCAATCCCTTTCGAGTATAGGTATTGTAAGGTGTATCAGTCTTTAAATGCGCCCTTGTAATGTCGCCTGCATAATCTTCACCCACACCATAAATAACGGTTGGATCTGTTTGTAATTTCATTCCTTTGAGTAATCGTCGGTGAAAAACACCAGAAATGGTGGTTCTTTCTGAAGCCACAGCCGTCTCTTTTTCAATGATGGATGCCAAGATTAACAGTTCATAAGGTGTTTTGAGTTTTACTTTTTCTGAGCGTGATGACCATGCATCTGCTAACACTTCTTTTAACGCTTGATGTGAACGTTTCATCACTGACAGGTCACTGTCTCCCTTAACAAACTGATAAGTTTCAGGTAAAAACTGACCCTCTAATGAAGGCGCATCAATACTTAACTTTGACATCAATTGTTCATCACTCATGTCAATCAGCACATGCTTCATAGGCGCTTCAAACAGTTCTGATTTGATGGTTTTCCAAGTCAGGCCTTCAATCAAAGTATATTGGTAACTTTTGACATTATTGCCATCAATATAGGCCAGCAATTCTCGAGGAGTGGAACGCTTAACAATTTCAAATTCTCCGGCTTTTATTTGCGATTGATCAGGGTTCAATCTGGCCAACAACTTCCACTGCCACAATTCACCTTTACCTCCCTTTGACTTAAGCAAAGAGATGAAATCTGTATAATTACTTCCTTTTTTGATGTCTAGTGTGACCGGCACCTGATGAAAAACAGGGCTCAATAGAAAATTATTGTACCTATTATAAAACAAGTACAGTGCAGCCAAAGCCAGCACAACGACAACCAATACAGATTGAATCAGTATTTTTTTCACAAACTCATTAACTCATTCCACGAATGCTCAATTCTATCGTGAAGTGAAGATGCTGTGCTGAACTTTTTCACACCATCAACAGATTCGACTGACGAGATACCACGCACACTGTTGATTAAAAACAAACCATCAAATGACGACAATTCACTCACTTGAATATTGACACTCTTCACAGTGACATGACTTTTCAGCCATGCCAAACCCACTCCTGACACACCACAGCGCGTTGTTTTTGGTGTATATAGCTCGTCATCCTTCAACAAAACCACATTCTGGCTTACGGATTCAATCAACTCTCCTGATTGAGCACAAACCAGCATTTCATCGAACCTTGATTGCTGAAGCTCTCGAGCCAAAAACACTTGCTCCAATCGGTTTAAGTGCTTGATACCCGCCAAACAAGGCTGTTCTGCCAGTTGCAGCTGCGCCAAACCTAAATGAAAAGGCTTTTTATTTTCATGTGGTAAAGGCGAGGACTGCAGTATCCAGTCACTGTCTTTGTGCTGTGCTGCATACCCCCTGCCCTTAGCTTGTCTGAACAAAGTGAGTTTTATCACAGCATGTGATGCTTCTTCCGCCACAAACCAACTGTCAATTTGTTTTAAAATTTCAGCTTCATTTGGACAATTAAGGTTTAAATATTGAGCTGATTGTTGAAACCTATGCCAATGAAACTGCCACAATGGCACTTTTCCATTAACCAATCGCATGGTTTCAAAAATCCCATCGCCATACTGCAAGCCTCGATTGATTAACGCTTTCCAGTCGAGCACTTTGATTGAACTTGCCATGAGTTCCGACACTTACTTTTCAGCTCCCAAAACCCGCAATAAACCTCTGGCTTTGTGGCGTGTTTCTATCAATTCAGCATCCGGATCAGAGTCATGTACGATACCTGCACCGGCGAATAAGCGAACGTTACCATCTGAAATGGCCAAGCTTCTGATCAATATATTAAAATCCATTTGTCCATCGTGGTTGATGTAACCAATTGAACCGGTATAAAAACCGCGTGGACGTTGCTCTAATTCAGCAATCACTTCCATACAACGCACTTTGGGACAGCCTGTGATAGTCCCCCCTGGAAACAAAGATCGAAGCACATCGACCACAGTCGCACCAGGAATTAATTGCCCTACCACATTAGATACTATGTGATGCACGGTTGGATAAGACTCAATGACCATCAATTCATCCACATGAACCGTCCCTTTTTTGCTCACCCGCCCTATGTCATTGCGTTCTAAATCAATTAACATCACATGTTCAGCCTGTTCTTTGGGTGTATTGAGCAATTCTTCAATCAGCGCACGATCTTTATCAGCATCTTCACTTCTGGGTCGCGTTCCAGCAATCGGCCGCGTAGAAACTTGACCTGACTTGACTTGAACCAGTCGCTCGGGAGATGAACTGACCATCGACCAAAGTGGGGTTTGTAGCAAGGCTGCAAATGGTGCAGGATTTTTTGCTTTCATGGCAGCAAAAACAGCCAAAGGACAGATACTTTCCTCTGCACTTAAATTCCATTGCCGCGAAAGGTTGGCTTGATAAATGTCACCCGAAACAATGTATTCTTTGGCACGCTTCACTTGTTCTTTAAATGGTGTTGGCGCCTCTTCTTGACAAGAAAAACACCCTTTTAGCGAAGCGGCCTTTCCATCCAAATTATCGACCTTAGATGCAATGGCAGCTGCTGTCACCTCATCTTCGGCTGTGATGTAAGTTTTTTTATCTATGTGATCATATAACACAGCACCTTGGCAATAAATGGCTACAGCTAAGGGCTCATCTGTCAGCTTTGGCAGTTGACCTGCTAACTTTTCTTCAAATACTGCTGCGCACTCATAAGCCAAATAAACCATCCACCCAAATTCAAAAGGCAATACCGATGATTGGGCCTTAGGCGTTTGGTCGATACAGTTGAGCAGTTTGTTCAATCCCGACAAGTCGTAAGCAAATTGTTCAGATGCGGGCGCAGCCATTAAGATGCTGTAACGGCCGGTTTGTGGGTTATTTGACTGGCTTTCTAACAAGACAGGAAAAAAGCCCGAATCAGTCGCAAGTGACTGAAAATCGGGCTTTTTATTGATTGCTTTGACAACCATTCGATTGGTCTGACTTTATTTAACTGACAATCGATTGAACACCAAAGAACCATTGGTGCCACCAAACCCAAATGAATTTGAAATGGCCACATCAATTTTGGCATCTCTGGCTTGATTGGGCACATAGTCAAGGTCGCATTCTGGATCAGGGTTGGTCAAGTTTATGGTAGGCGTCATCACTTGATTATGTAAACTCATGGCTGTGAAAATGGCCTCAATTCCACCCGCTGCACCCAATAAATGGCCCGTCATAGATTTAGTCGATGTCACACCCATGTTTTTGGCATGATCACCAAAGGTCAATTTAACTGCATCACTTTCACCTTTATCACCTTGTGGTGTAGAGGTGCCGTGCGCATTAACAAAATTAAATTGATCGGCATTAAAGCCTGAATCTTTAATCGCATTGGCCATGCATCGTGCCGCGCCTTCACCGCCAGGAGATGGCGCCGTCATGTGATGGGCGTCAGAACTCATACCAAAACCTGACAATTCTGCATAAATTTTGGCACCGCGTTTTACAGCATGTTCATATTCCTCAATAACCAAAACACCCGCGCCATCACCCAAAACAAAGCCATCGCGCTCTTTATCCCATGGGCGAGAAGCAGCTGTTGGATCATCGTTGCGCGTCGACAAAGCCTTAGAACTAGAAAATCCACCAATGGCAATAGGCGTGGATGCATATTCTGCACCACCACAAACCATCACATCAGCATCACCATAAACAATGGAGCGGAAAGCCATACCAATACTGTGGGTTGCTGAACTACAAGCCGACACCATGGCCAAATTAGGGCCTTTTAAGCCGTATTTAATGCTCAAATGTCCAGAGGCCATATTGATTATGGTACTGGGAATAAAAAATGGAGAGATCCTTCTTGGCCCTTTGTCCAGCCATGTTTCAGTGGTTTTTTGAATACCTAATATGCCACCAATGCCAGCACCAACATATACACCAATGCGTTCAGCATTGGCCTCAGTAACTTCTAAGCCTGAATCTTCCATCGCTTGTGTTCCGGCAGCCATGGCATAGTGTATGAATGGATCCATTTTTTTTGCGTCTTTACCTGACACGTATTCTTTGGCATCGAAATCCTTGATTTCACCTGCAATGGTGGCAGCAAAACCTTCGGTATCAAAATGTGTAATCGGCGCAATGCCACTGACGCCATTGACAATATTTTGCCAAGCCGCCTGTAAGGTGTTTCCAACTGGTGAGACAATGCCCATACCAGTTACCACAACTCTTCGTTTCGTCATGTTTTTGTCCCCACAAAAAATATAAAAGCCGGGTTAACTCACAACCCGTTAACCCAGCTTTATTTGAAACTGTAATGCTTTAAAACTTAAGCGTTGGCAGTCACGTAATCAATGGCTTGTTGAACCGTAGTGATTTTTTCAGCTTCTTCTTCTGGAATTTCGCATTCAAACTCTTCTTCCAAAGCCATCACTAACTCAACTGTATCCAAAGAATCAGCACCCAAATCATCCACGAAAGATGCAGCGTTGTTCAACTCAGACAATTCAATGTCTAAATCCAATTGTTCAATGACGATTTCTTTTACTTTAGTTTCTGTACTCATTAAATTTTACCTGTGTAAAAAAAGCATAGTATATGCAAGGTTTATTAAATATGCCACCGAAAAATGGTGGCTTTGTTTCAATTTTTCAAGTCTGGGGTATTTTATACCCTTAACTCATGTTCATGCCACCATTGACGTGTAAAGTTTCTCCGGTGATATAAGCACCCATATCTGAGGCCAAAAATAAAACCGCATCAGCAATGTTTTGAGTCTCACCTAGCCTTGCCAAGGGAATCTGTTCCATTAATGATGATTGTTGACCTTCATCCAACTCATCGGTCATGTCTGTTTGAATAAAACCAGGCGCTACCACATTAACGGTGATACCACGCGAACCGATTTCTTGAGCCAATGATTTAGAAAAGCCTATCATACCCGCTTTAGCTGCCGCATAATTACTTTGACCAGGGTTTCCCATGGTACCAATAACAGAACCAATATTGATGATGCGACCTGTTCTGGCTTTCATCATGCCTCGAACACAAGCCTTACTCATGCGATAAACAGATGACAAATCCGTATTGATCACGCCATCCCAGTCTGACTCATTCATGCGCATCAACAGCTTATCATTGGTAATACCGGCGTTGTTAACCAAAATTTGTGGCAAACCAACACCTGCTTTTAATGTTTTCATCAAAGCATCAACACTTTCTTGGCTACCCACATCAAGCACCATGCCCCGGCCTTCACCCAAGTATGCACTGATTTTTTCTGCACCTGATTCTGATGTGGCTGTACCGATTACAACAGCCCCTGCTTTTAATAAAGTTTCTGCAATCGCCTTACCAATGCCTCTACTGGCACCTGTAACCAAAGCCACTTGCTGATTTAAATCTATCTTCATATTCCTAGTCCCTCTAATAATTTCTCTATACCTTTGGCATTCATCAATGGAAACACCGTCAAACTGCGGTCAAAACGCTTAAACAAGCCTGACAACACTTTACCCGGACCACACTCTGCTACCGTCTCTACTGACATTTGTTGTAATTTTTGCATCGTTTCTGTCCAGCGTACTGGAGAATACAATTGTGACATTAACGCTTTTTTAATCGCCGCGACATCATTGTGTACGCTGACATCAAAGTTGTGAATCACATCAACCTTCGCTTCTTGCCAATCAATGTTTTGCAAGTCTTCACTCAGCTGTTCTGCCGCAGGTTTCATCAAAGCGCAATGAGATGGCACACTGACCGCCAAAGGCATGACTTTTTTAGCACCTTTGTCAGCACACAAAGCGCTCGCTGCCTCTACCGCCGCCTTTTCTCCCGCTATGACAATTTGACCCGGAGAATTATAATTCGCCGCACTGACAACACCTGACACTGACTTTTGAGCCTCAGCACAAGCAGTTTCAACATCTACTGGCTCTAAACCCAATACAGCAGCCATAGAACCTGTGCCCGCTGGTACCGCTTGTTGCATGTATCGTCCACGTAAGTGAACCAAATTAATGGCTTGCTCAAATGACATGACACCTGCACAAACCAAAGCCGAATATTCACCCAGCGAATGGCCTGCCATGACATCGACTTGTATCTCACTTCTTTTTGATATGGCTTGATAAATACCCACAGATGCTGCCAATAAAGCAGGTTGTGTCCATTGCGTTTGATTCAAATCATCGGCTGGACCTGTATTGACCATGGTCAATATATCATGACCCAATACGTCATTGGCCTGTTCAAATAATGTGGTGATTTCTGAATACTCGGTTAATGCATCTAACATCCCCACCGATTGCGACCCCTGCCCAGGGAATACAAATGCTGTTTTAGTCATACGAATTTAAATTATTTTATTAATATTGAATCAGGGCAGAACCCCAAGTAAATCCACCGCCAAATGCTTCAAGCAGTAAAACATCCCCGCGTTTGACCTTTCCACTTTTGATGGCTTCATCAAGGGCCAAGCCTACAGATGCCGCCGATGTATTACCATGTTTATCAACCGTCACAATCACTTGATCCATGCTCATGCTGAGCTTTTTGGCTGTGGCTGTGATGATGCGTAAGTTGGCTTGGTGCGGAATCAACCAATCAATGTCCGTCTTTTTCATGTCATTGGCTTTCAATGTTTCTTTGACAATACGACCAAGGGTCATTACTGCGGTTTTAAACACCTCATTACCCTTCATGCGTATTTTAAGCCCACCATTAGGCTCATTCTTCAAACCTGATGAAACACCCACTGTCGCATTCAATAAGTCACCGTGTGCACCATTTGCATGAATGTGCGTTGATAAAACGCCTTCCTTTTCTTCTGTGGCTTCAAGCACTATGGCACTCGCGCCATCACCAAACAACACACAGGTGGTTCGATCATTCCAATCGACCATACGAGTCAATGTTTCAGCACCAATTACCAAAGCCCTTTTGTGTGTACCAGATTTGATGAATTTATCAGCCACAGCCAAGGCATAAATCGAACCTGAACATGCCGCATTGACGTCAAATGCAGCAATTCCCGGACAATCAAGGGCATTTTGAATCAAACATGCTGTACTGGGAAATATCAAATCAGGTGTGGTTGTACCCACAACAATTAAGTCTATGTCTTTTGCAGTAATTCCAGCCACTTCAAATGCTTTTTTAGCTGCCTCAATAGCCAATGTCGACGTCGTTTCACCATCTCCTGCCACATGCCTTTGCTTGATACCTGTGCGGTCTTGAATCCATTGGTCATCAGTATCAACCATTTTTTCTAAGTCGGCATTGGTGAGAATTTTATCTGGCAGGTGGCTACCCGTGCCAATGATTTTTGAGTAAATTGTCATGTTATTTTGTCCCCGCTGGCTGAATCAACCAGCATCCGAAAACATTAAGTGTTTTCTAAATACGATACCGCCCGTTCAATGGCAGCGTAAAAACCTTTGCTGTCGCAATTACCATGTGATTTAACCACACAAGCATCCAATCCCAATAGTAATGCACCATTATATTGAGATGGATTGTAGTTTAAACCGCTGATTGATGCCATAAATCCTTTAAACAGCTTCGTCACACGTGAATTCCTCATGTTTTCACTGTTTTGTGACATCAGTGTCATCATACCTTCACAAGCTTTGAGCGTGATGTTACCAACAAAACCATCACAACAGACCACATCTGCAAACCCTTCAAACAGGTGAGTACCTTCGCAAAAACCAACATAATTCAGCTCGGCATGCTGTAATAAACGATCAGCTTGTTGCACCGCGTCATTGCCTTTCATGTGCTCAGTACCGACATTCAATAAGGCCACTTCTGGTTTGTCACCACAGTCCAGCAATTTACTGGCAGCTTGTGCACCCAAATGTGCCAAGTCAAATAAATCATCTGCTCGGTAATCCAAAGTAGCACCCACATCCAAAAGCAAGGTAGGCTTAGGTTGGCCAGGTAAAATAGTCGCCAATGCCGGTCGCTCAATCTCACCACAAGGTTTCAACCATGTTTTGGCAAATGCGACCAATGCACCGGTGTTTCCAGCCGTCAAAATCGCATCGCTGACTCCATCAGCAACCGACTTAATCGCCAGTGACAAAGTGCTGTTTCGCTTGTGTTTTAGTACTTGGAAAGGCGTATCTGACATCACCACTTGTTGTGGCGTTTTTATGATATGGATGTGATTTGATAGGTTTTTAAAAAATTCTGCATGAGTAGAATAAAAAGCTTCTTCAACAAACAGTTGAAACAGCACCTTCTTGTTATTCCTAACGTAAGAAGTCACTGCATCCAGACGTTGCAATGGGTCTTTATCACCGCCCATCAGATCGATGGCGATGGTTTTTTGATGCATGGTGCTTTTTGACATCCTTAACCGTTCATGTGAATGATAAAAAAAGGGCCAAGTTTAACACTTCGCCCTTTTTTCAAATATTGTTTAGAGTAAGCAATACTCCATTCAATTATTCTTCGCCTTCTTCAACAGTTTCTTCGAACTGGATGACTTCACGGCCACGGTAAAAGCCTTCTGGGCTTACGTGGTGACGCAAATGCGTTTCACCTGTTTCAGGCTCGATAGACAATGTGCGTGTTTTCAAGCTGTCGTGTCCACGTCTCATACCTCTTTTAGAAGGTGTTTTGCGGCTTTTTTGTACTGCCATTTTGATTCTCCAAAATTATTTTAAATCTTTCAATACAGCAAAAGGATTATGTGTTTCTTCTGCTGTGTCATGTTCTGCTTCATCTGCCAAATATTCTGACTTTATGGTTGCACCAGGTTTCACCGGAAACTCTGGAACCACCAAAAGCAACTCGTCTTCCAACAAAGCCTTTGGATTAACTGTGTCACCATCCACCCAGGAAGGTGCCACACCACCAAATAACTTGTCTTCATCTTCAACACGATTAATAAAACCAATGGTTTTATTTACTTTTACGTCAAAGTCAAAATGCTCCAAGCTTCTTTGACAAATCAATTCAATTTTAGATTCGATTGCAATGTGCGCCAAGCCCATGATGTCAGACGAAGGTTCAAAAGCCATTTCAAACTTGACTTCTTGATCGTCAACCTTAACCAAATGCGAAGGCAAGCGGTCAAAATCTGATAACAAAATGGTGCCCGAAAGCAGCCACGATTTCCTTATGGCAGTTACAATTTCAATCGAATCGGGTAGTGATTTAGCCATAGCCGGCGAATTCTACTGATTTTGCTTGGCCAATGCAATGGTTTTAGTGCTTTTTATCAGCATCTGGCTTTGTTAGAATGGGCTTTTATTTAAGCAACTGTTTCGAGCTTTCAGATTTCCATGAAAATCAAACTGAATCCACTGCCTTATCAATCATTTCTGGATAAAAGACAAGCGCAAGAAATTGAACTGCTGGTGATACATTGCACAGAGTTGCCCGACCTTGCCTTAGCCAGAACTTATGGTGAACGCGTATTATACCCAAGTGGCACAGGAAATTCCGGACATTATTACATCGACAGGGATGGCAGTGTCAGCTGCTGGGTATTCCCTGAGTATGTGGCCCATCATGTGGCCAACCACAATAAAAACAGCATTGGAATTGAACTGGTCAACGTCGGACGCTATCCTAATTGGTTTGACAGTAAAAGCCAAACACCGACAGAACAATACACACAAGCTCAAATCACTGCTTTGAACCAACTCATTAACTGGCTCACCAATCGATTCACCGAGCTCAAGCACATTGTTGGTCACCAAGATTTAGATCAACGGTTGATAACAGCAAGTGACGATCCAAACAAACAAGTACACAGAAAAATTGACCCAGGCCCCTTATTTCCCTGGAACCAAGTCATGCCTCAAACCACTTTAATCAACATTGGCAGCAATGCACAGCACCCGCCAATCAATGAAAAACAATCATGAATGAACTCGACAAATTACTCAGCTATTTTGACCTAGAACAATTAGAGCACAACCTATTCCGCGGACAGTCCTTAGACATTGGTACAGGGAGAATCTTTGGCGGACAGGCATTGGCACAGTCTTTACAGGCGGCCTACCTCACCACAGATGGGCAAGAAGTACACTCTCTCCACGCCTATTTTTTACGTGAAGGGGATTGTAACAAACCAGTGGTGTATGAAGTAGAACGGGCCCGCGATGGCAGAACATTCAGCAATCGACGAGTTTCAGCAATTCAAAATGGCCGTCCTATTTTAATTTTATCATGCTCTTTCCAGCGTTTAGAGGCTGGCTTTGAACACCAAAAGCCGATGCCTGATGTGCCGATGCCAGATGAATTAACAGAAAAAACCTTAATTCCTGGTGACAAAATCAAGCAACTGTCACCAAGAATGCGCCGCACCTTAACCACACAAGGGCCTTTTGAGTTTCGCTTTGTGGACGATGTTGACCCCTTTGACGACCAGCCCAAAGAACCTTTCAAACGCATTTGGTTTCGAGCACGAGCGCCGTTGGCCAAAGACCATTCTCTGCACCGCACCTTGTTGACCTTTGTGTCAGATTTTCATCTGGTATCAACAGCCACATTGCCGCACGGTATTTCATATTTAGACCCCAAGTTGCAATTTGCCAGTTTAGACCATGCGATGTGGTTTCATAGGCCATTTCAAATTGATGACTGGTTACTGTACGATTGTGACAGCCCCAGTGCATCTGAAGCCCGAGGCTTTGCCACGGGCCATGTCTTTAATATCAAAGGAGAACTGGTTGCTTCAACGGCACAACAAGGCTTGATGCGCATGTGGGATAAAGAAAAATCATGAGTACCAAAGCTGAATTAAAGCATGGACTGAGAATTTTTATTGGCTCGATGCTGATGGCAGTGGCCATTGCCTTCTTCTTACTGCCAGCTGAAATTGTCACAGGTGGCACGCCTGGCATGGGCATCTTACTGCACATACTCACTCCATTAACAGTGGGACAGGCCATGCTGGCAATCAATATTCCTTTATTATTAGCAGGCTGGGCATTCATTGACTTGGGGTTTGCATTGCGGAGTATTTTTTCCATGATACTGACTGCAGTTGCAGTTGATTATCTGCCCTACTTCATCAGCTTTCCAGAAATTAACAGCCTGCTGCTCTCTACTTTATATGGTGGCATCATAGCTGGCGTCGGTGTCGGATTGGTTTTGCAAGGCCGAGCATCAGCAGGTGGCACCACCATTGTGGCTCGCATATTATCTCAATACAGTCACTTTAAGCCAGCCCAAATTGTATTGGTGATGGACAGCATGATTTTATTGGCTGTGGGATTGATATTTCAGGACCTTGAAAAAGTGCTGTGGAGTATGATCAGCATTTATATAACGGCCCGCTTAATAGATCGCATGCTCACTGGCGCGGTTTCAGAAAAATTCATTCACATCGTTTCCAAACACAACCACACCATTGGTCAAACCATCAAAGAAGAATTGGGACGAGATGGTACCATTTTAGAAGGACATAATTTGACGATGGAGAATGACAAAAGTATTTTGTTTGTTGTCGTCGGTATCAGAAGAATTCCTCAACTGCGAGATTTGGTTTTGAGCATAGATCCAAATGCCTTAATGGTTGTGGTTGAGGCGGCAGAATTGTCTGGCACCAGCCGAATACGCAAACAACAACAAATAGCAAAAAAAGAAGCCTAAGAAGTTAAATATCGCTTTAAATCAGACAGCTCTTCCTTGTAATTTTTCCACAAGCCCACTGAAGAGCTGTATACTTTGCCCCTAACTTGGCTGGCACTCGCTGTAGCTGAAGCTTGTTTATTACTACCCAAGTCCAAGCACGCACCTTGCCATGACAAATTACAAAAATCCAGAACGCACCTAGCGGTCAACTCAGTATCAGCCACTAAATCTTCATAATTGATCCGACAAACCGCATCAGGCATCACATTTTGCCAATGATCCATCAACTCTGAATGGGCTTGATAATAAGCCGCCACCTCTTTCAAATCGTAAGAATATTGATAGATGCCAGGCGCAAAAAGCTGTTTATAGACGGCATAACACATATCCATTGGCTGCCGATCCAAAATAATAAATTTGGCATTTGGTAAAGCTTTGTGGATTAACCCCAAATACAAACCATTAATCGGGTGCTTGTCTATAAACCGCGCTTTAGAATCCAGACTGGCTTCTGCACAATTCACATAAGATTTTCCTAACTCATTGAAATCAAGGTCTATCGAAGCACTGACCATTTGTTGGCTAGAAAGCGCTTCATTTTTTGCTTTCTTTTGCAGTGCAAAAGACATCAAACGATTGAAATATATCAGCTCACCCGCCGAAATCACTTCATCATGATTACCGATAATTCGCTCTAACAAAGTGGTACCAGAGCGAGGCAGTCCGACTATGAAAATTGGAGCATCATTGACACAGCTGTCGTTTGAATGCTTCATCACTTTTTGTGAATAGGCTTCCTTGATGTGTTTAATAAAGTCAATATCGCCATCCACATCATAAGCATAAGTTGAACGAAACAGCTTGGTACCTTTTTTTCTGTGTTCAAATGAAGTCGCAAAATCTCCAGCATCCTCGAGTTTTTTAGCCAGCGAAAAATGTAATTTTGATTCTGATTGTGGATGTAATTGCTTTTGTTTCAAAGCAGACTTTATCTTTTCTACCAAGTTCTTGTCATTTTTTCGGTTCAAATGAGCCAGAAAATACAAGGCATCAGGAAACATTGGAAATTGATTGAGCACAGACAAACCCATCATTTCTGCTTCCTTAATTTCGCCTCTGTATTGCTTGATTGTTGCCAAGTTGAGCAAAACGTCACTGTGATTGGGTTGTTGTTGATTGATTTTCAGAAAAATCAATTCTGCCTGCTCGAATTGATGCTGTGCCATTAAAAACACAGCCAAACCTTGAAGCACATCAGCCCTGACTTGAACTGATTCTTTGTGAATCAAGTTTAACATTTTTTTTGCCTGCGGTATGGCTAAATCATAACGGCCCAATGACTCCCAAACTTTCAGTTGTTGCCAAATCAACATCACATCTTCTGGTGCCAATTGACGCGCATTGACCAAACAGTCAGCCGCGCGATCCAACTGACCCGACTGCATACTGCATTGCGCAGCCAATATCCAAGCGGCCACTTCGCCTGGCAATTTCCTGGAAAATTGGTCTGCCATTTCAGCAGCAGCATCCCAGTTTTTTTGTGCCATAAGTGACTGGATGCTTTGAATATAATGACTGGCTGGCTTATTGGCCATATTCACACTTCAGTCTTCAGTTTTCAAAAGCAGACTCAAAAATCAAATCACCCACGTAAAATACATGCTCATATGTATTTAAATTGTAGTTTACCCTGAAAGTCCAAGCACCCGGCTCCGCATCATTGGGTAACTGTCTCGTGATATACCAATATGAAGCATTATAAGTATCCGGAGAATTATGGTGCCAAGCACTCCCAAATTCACTGCCATCAGGTTTTAATAAGTAATATGATGATAATTGGTTCAGTTCTTGATCTCTGTAATAGGCCGCCAAGTAGACCGTATCACCTGGATCAAAATCATCCTGATAATTAGGCATATCTATATTAGTCGGACAGCTGCTTAATTCATCAGGTTCAACATCATGCGAGGCTAACTTATTCACTTTAGATTCGCGATAAGCTTCTTGATCCAGCCACCAAGAGTCATTGTTCATCCTGTTACATTGACCACTGTATGGCTCAATTAAATTTCCATCTAAATCATAAGTTTCAAAGTGTAGATGGGGACCAGTTGATGACCCAGAACTTCCCACCACACCTAAATATTCACCCGCTACAACAGAGGCTCCTTCCTGCTTACTGGTGAGTGAGCCATTTTTCAAGTGGCCATAGTATGAATAGGACCCGTCATTGTAAGTCACATAAACGGCATTCCAATTAGGGTCAGAAAAATCACAATTCCGGTCAAAATTGCCATCTAATTTGGTTGTGATCACACCATCAGCTGCCGCAACCACTTCCACCTCATCATTGTCCATTTTGTCCCAAGCATAAGGCCAAGTAAAAAAATCTATCCCCTTATGGTTGTAGTTACTCAAGTCATAGGTTCTGGCACCACAAAAGAAATCTTCAACATTGCCATTGAACACCGGATCTTGATCGACATAATTGCTGACACCAAAAAAGCCAGGGTCATTGTTCGTTGTGCGCAAAGGCATGATGAATTGTGGCTGAAAGCCACCACGGTTAATGGACAACTTGCCTGAATTGATCAGGTTATCACGGTCTTGGGTGTATTGTGTTTTGTGCTTAAAATGATCAGCATCAGTAAAGGCATCTTGATGACCGTGGGAGTATGCCCCGCCTTGGACGGTGCCTTCTATATCATTGGCATAAACAGTTGAGCAGCACAATATGGCCACTATTGATCGGATGTTTTTCATGGTTCCCTCAGGTATTTCTTATTTTAATGGCGCCACATATTAGCACCAAATTATTCGCTATCCAAATAATGCTTCACCTATCCTGCATTAAACCTTTGTGCCTGAACAAACCAATACCTAAATAAGCAAACACGACTGCTATCAAAGGGTTTAACCAATTGAGTAACGCATAAGGCGCATAATCCAAAACCGAAACCCCTAAAGCGCCTGTATAAAATGCCCCAGCCACTGACCAAGGAATCAACCCAGCAGTCAATGTAATCCCCTCTTCCAAAGAACGAGACAACACCTTGCGGTCAATACTTAATTTATCAAAAGCTTTAGAAAACACCTGCCCATTGAGGATAATGGCCACATAGCCTTCACTTAAAGCCAATATTGACATAAAAGCAGTTGCAATAGTAACAGTCACTAAATGTGCAGCCCGTTTAATTTGAGCAACAAAACCTTGTAGCACCGCTTTAAGGAAACCAGCACCATGTAAAACGCCACCCAAAGCCATGGCCAATATGGCAAGAATCAAAGTCCATGCCATGGCATACAAACCACCCCTGCCTAATAACTGGTTCAAAGTTTCATGACCAATGTCAACTGGCGAATTTTTCCACAAAGCCTGACTGAACTCTTGAAACGTCACTGGCTGCCATACCATGGCCACAAACATGGCCGTAAAAACGGCACTGACCATACTGACTTCTGGCGAAAATCGCATAAAACTGAGTACAAACAATACCAAAACTGGCAATAAGGTCACCCATGGTGACAGTTCAAATGATGAAGCCAAGGCCGCTTTCATGTTCAATACATTTTCAGAAACCACTGCATTTGACTCAAAACCCAAACCAACGGTTAAGTAAATAACAAAAACAATAACAAAAGTCGGCACCGTCGTATAAAGCATTGATGATATGTGCGAGTACAAATTAACATCAGCACTCATGGCAGCCAAATTAGTGGTGTCAGAAATTGGTGACATCTTGTCTCCAAAGGTAGCACCAGAAATCACCATGCCAGCCACCCAGTATAGTGGCACACCTACAGCGCTTGCCATGCCAACAAACACCAGACCCAAAGTGCCTACTGTTCCCCAAGATGTACCGGTTGCTAATGACATCAGTGCACACAAAACAAAACCAATCGGTAAAAACAATTCTGGGCTCAACCAAGACAACCCGTAGTAAATTAATGCCGCAATGGTGCCACTTTTCATCAATGAAGCAATCACCATTCCAATTAACAAAAATATATAAAAAGCCGGTAAAGCCTTGCTCAATGATTGATTCATCATTTGCCTTATTGCTTTGACATCAAAACCCAACAACCTTGCATGGATAGAAACCCAAACAACAGCAAAGAATAAAACCACTTGCAACGCATGTGGCAAATAAACCATTCCGGCAGCAATCAAACCAAACAAGCCCAAAACCACCAATATGGCGTGAGCCACCATTGGTTCACTTGCAGCAACGCCCTCTTGCGCCTTATCCACCTTGTTGAGACTCTACAAACTTTTTGAAATCTTCCAAATATTGACAAGACTGCTTTTGAAACATTGACTTTGGCATCACCCATGACATGACGCGCATAAAGCCTGAGAACTTAAACTCACAATCGGCAGTCCAGACGGTTTGTCCATTGTTTTGTTCTGCAAAATGATTTTCCACCAAATTCCAGACGCCTTTGGCTTCATATATCGCGTCAAATCGCTCAGGTAAATCATAAGTAACGATGGTTTCAAGCATCTCCACATCTCGTTTACCCATTTTGTAGTTCAATTTCATCTGAGCCCCTACTCCAATCTGCTCCTCACCTAAAAGTTCATAAGAAACCAAACCTCGCTGCCAAAACTTCATGTTTTCAGGGTTGTCCAACAACTCAATGACGGTATCACGCTTGGCATTAATGGTAATCTGATTTTGGTATTTCACCTTACTGCTCCAATTGATTCACTTCATTATTAAACCACCAACAGCTGTTTTCTTTCAAGTGTGCACCACCAATCCAACGATCAATACCATTCAGTTTGACATGGTTTTTCTTTCCCACCATCACATCTCTGGCCAATGGCGTTAATTCAAATACATTTTTTATCCAGCAGCCATGGTCTTTTTTTATGAACAACAGCGGACATTTTGCCGTTGTCAATGCAGCAAGCTCCTTCTCAAATACACTGTCTCCCATGAATTGAGCCCACTCTAGCTTATTGTAGGCTTTGAACAATGTGGCACCCGACATGGGAGATGTTGATAAGGCACTGATCAGCAACCATTGTGTCAAGCTCAGACCGGTATTGACATCAGGAAACTCCGCCATTAATCGTGCTAAAGTTTGTGAAATGAAAGGCCAAGCACTTAACTCAACGTGATCGAGTGCAGACCATGACATGGGGTTGTCATCAGTTAATGCCTGCCATAACTTAGGTGCCATTTTTATACACTTTTTTGATACCGGACGATCAAATCGAAATAACTCATGAAGCTCACTTGGTTGCGCCGGACCGATAAAATGATCAGTTACCACCCACCTGAGTTGCTCTGGATCACAGCACTCAGCAAGAAATGCCACAATTTGAATCAACTGAAGCTGGTCGTATAAATCATGTTCAAACCACAATCTGATGGTTTGGTATTGATTCAGGTCGTTTAATAATGTGTGTCTTGATTTGAATTTTTCGCTGACCACACTGGCTGGGAGCTTAAAATACTGAGATAAAAAAAGGACGCGTGATTGCTCAAAGCGTCCCATTAAATCACCTGGTAACAACGGCCCAATATGCAAGACATCACGCCATGGTAAAATATCGCCAATAACACCAGCTTGACTTAAAGCATCAACAGCACAGTCACCATTGGTGATATTTAATGTTAATTCACTCAAGCTCTGCCAACACACACCTCAACGTGCCATAATCATACATGCCTTCTAAAGCATCATAAACAGGCTTAAGCTTCTTATCTTCTAAATATTCAGTCATTTCTGCAGTCTGAATGATGTATTCAATTTCATTTTCATCCAAGCCAGTAACGTCTTTTTTATCCACCAATCCGACAGCAATCGCCTGTGATAACTGCATATAAACTGTGTTTAAGTTGATGCCCAAAATTTCAGCCACAGTTTCTACATCTTTGTGCTCTAAAAAATGGTCCAGTGTCACATTGACCGCTTCATCTAAACGGTTATCTAGCTTTTCAGGTAATGGGTTGTCTTTAATAACTTGTATAAACTGTTTACCGTATTTGGCCAGTTTGTATTCCCCTACGCCCTGAATATACATGAATTTTTCACTTTCTATCGGCCTTTTTTTGACCATTTCTAACAGAGAAACATCTGAAAAAATAACATAAGGTGGCACACCTTGGTCGGCGGCCAAATTTGTCCTTAACTCTTTCAAAGCCCCCCATAGAATTTGGTCATGCCTACCCAGGTCCACTTCTTCTTTTTTCTTGGTTTTATTGACCGCTTTCACCACGTCACGGATATAGAATGACTCTTCTCCTCGCAAGATGGGCTTAGATTTTTGATTTAACTGCAATGAATTGTATTCTTCACCCACATCGATATAGCCTTTACTGACCAACTGTCGATATAAACGACGCCACCAAGTTTTAACATGATCCTTTCCAATACCATAAATAGAAAGCTCATCGTGTTTAAACTCTTTAACACGCTCATCATCGTCATTTCCCAACAACAAATCAATCAAATACATCATGCCGAATTTATGACCTGTATGATGAATCGCAGACATGGCCATTTGGGCCTCTTTTGAAGCATCTGTTTTTTCTGGTGGGTTGATACAATTATCGCAATTTCCACAAGGTTCTGGCATGTCCTCATCAAAATATCGAACCAGTGTTTGACGCCTACAATCCAACTGTTCACACAAATCAACCAAAGCATCTAACTTTTCATGCAACACATTTTTGTGTTCGTCGCCGGCATCTGAGTCACGAATAAATTGACGTTGCATCACCACATCTTGGTAGTTATATGCCATCCAAGCATTAGAAACCAAACCATCACGACCTGCACGACCTGTTTCTTGATAATATGACTCAATATTTTTAGGCATAGAAAAGTGTGCCACAAAGCGCACATCAGGCTTATCAATCCCCATTCCAAAAGCAATGGTTGCCACTATAATCACACCCTCTTCACGCAAAAACTTGGCTTGATTGGCATGCCTGACTTTATTTGATAAACCGGCATGATAAGGCAAAGCCTTTCGGCCATTTTTAACCAAGAATTCAGCCACCGACTCCACTTTTCGACGAGACAAACAATATACAATACCTGCATCTTGAGGGTGGTTGTCTTTAATGAATCGCCACAACTGTTGCTTTCCATTGGTTTGTTCTTCAATCGCATAAGTGATGTTCGGCCGATCAAAGCTGGACACAAACACTTCAGCATTATCTAACTGTAATTCTTTAATGATTTCAGTTCTGACACGCTGATCAGCTGTTGCAGTCAGCGCAATACGTGGGATATCAGGAAACTGCTTATGCAACAAAGAAAGCTCTTGGTACTCTTTTCGGAAGTCATGCCCCCATTGAGACACACAATGCGCTTCATCTATCGCAAATAACCCGACATCAATGGTGTGTAAGAACGCTTGCATTTCTTCACCCACCAAACGTTCAGGCGATAAATACAACATTTCTAATTCACCAGACGTGGCTTTCGCTTTAACTGCCTCGATTTCTCTGGCACTTAATGTGGAGTTTATGTAAGCAGCTGACACACCCAATTGGCACAGGGCATCAACTTGGTCTTGCATCAATGCAATCAAAGGTGAAACCACCACGCCCACACCCTTTCTTGCAATCGCTGGAATTTGGAAACATAAAGATTTACCACCACCAGTCGGCATCAGGACCAATGCATCTTGACCGCCAATAACGGCATCAACAATGGCTTGTTGCTGGTTACGAAATGCATCGTAACCAAACACTTCTTTTAATATTTTTTTGGCTTTAGACATGTTAATGATTGTAAACAAACGACCGTTTGATTTCAAGTGAACTACTGTCACATTGAATAAATGTTCAGAAGTATTATTTTGCATTCTCATAATTTGAGAAATTGAAAGCATTTAATAGACCGTACTTCAAAATACATAAACCAAAATGCAGACCATCAATAAATCAAATATCACTTTCACCACCACGCTTTCATTGTTGCTGATCATGACCATGAGTGTTTTACCATGGTGGATATTATGTGCTTTGAGCCTTGGCCTATGTTGTGCGCTTTTGTGGCAAGCAAGAAACGCCATAAACTGGCAAGTCACACAACAGTTCATCAAAGAGTTTTTAGCTATGGGCTTAACTTTAGGTTTATGCGCATTATGGGTATGGAAATTAACCCAATGGTTGACACTTTATCCAAGCACATAAAATGGCATTGCTGACATTTATTTTGATAACAGCTGATCCACCTTATCAGTTACATCGCTGATTTTAATTAAATCCATGGCGCCTTCAAACTCAGTTTTGGTGCCCCATTTCACATCGTCAACGTCTTTATTCAGAAACTTTTTACATGCTTCGGGATAAGCATCAACCGTAAACTCTGGAAATTGATACGAGCCTGAACGTTTGTAATTACTTGCCGCCAACAAACCAATAACCGGCGTACCCACACTACCTGCCATATGCAAAGGCCCTGAATCAGGTGACACAACCAAATTAACCATCTGCATCAAGCACAACAGTTGCTTCAACGTATCTTGGCCAGCAATATTCAATACAGGAACATGACAAGCTTGCTCAATTTCAGAAATGAATGCTTTTTCGCTTGCAGCAGGACTGCCACACAACAGCACTTGAGCGTCATGCTTTTGAACCAAATGATCACACAACGCCGCATAATTTTTTACTGACCAATTGCGCAACTTGTGACTTGAACATGGACTGATAATGACTTTTGTCTTGTGTGGCGCATCAGCCGTGTTGATTTGATGAATGGATTCAAAATTTCTTTTGCCTTGTAAAACGTCATCGACAGATACATTTTTGTGTGAAGGCTCTAGGTGAGACATGTTTTCTGGGTTCATAATGCGCTTGGCCAAAAGCACATCTGTTTCATCAACCGGAATATGCCAATCCAGTACCTTTTGTTGACAACCCAAATAAGTGGCAAATTGCATAAACCCATCCAGCACATGAATGTCTTTTAGATAAGGAATAGATTCGTTAATCACCCACGAATGTAGCTCTTTACTGCGATGATTGTCGTACCCTATGCGTCGTTTAGCAGAAATCAACAATGACAATAAATTGGCACGCATAGACAGTTGCATTTGCAATAAAACATCAAACCTTCGTCCACTTAACGCCTTTCTGAGTCCATTTATCCCTTTCCATCCTGATGACTTATTGAACACAATAAATTCCACACCTTTCAAACCAGCCAGTAATTTATGCTCCAGCGTACCTACTATCCAAGTAATTTTACAACTGGGAAACCTGTGCTGAAGCGTTTTTATTACAGGCACCATATGGGTTACATCGCCAATGGCACTGAGCCTAAAGATACAAATATTTTGTGGGTCTGATAAATGTTTACTCAGATGATTTGTTGTCATCTCTTGTTTACTTTAAAATAGCCCATTTTACACTGTACTGAGTGTGCTGAGTTTGAAACCGTTCAAAAAAAATAATCAATGGCTGATTTGCCAACCTAAACTGGAAAGTGAAATTGAAACCCAATGGTTCGATCAAGAACACTGGCTCAACCAAGGCCGTTTATTAGGCGCCAATTCAGGCAGGGGTTCTGCTTGGGTGGTCAAGTCTGAACATGGGAAATGGGTTCTGAGACATTACTTCCGTGGCGGCATGTATGCCAAAATTAGCAAAGATAAATACCTATGGACGGGTATTGAAAACTGTCGCGCCATTAAAGAATTTAAATTATTACTACAATTACAATCATGGAAATTGCCCGCACCTGTAGCGGTTGCAGCACGGGTGATAAAGCATGGATGTTTTTATCGCAATGACCTGATCATGGAACAACTACAGCACCAAAACACGTTTGCTCAATCACTCTCCGAGACAGATTTTAGTTTAAAAATGTGGCAACATGTAGGTTCAATTATAGCCAAGTTTCATAACCACGGCGTTTTTCACTCTGACCTCAATGCCAACAATATTTTAATCAATGATGAGCAAATTTACCTGATTGACTTTGATAAAAGTGACACCAGAAATCCCAAAAGAAGTTGGCAGCTCAACAACATCAATAGACTTAAACGGTCGATAGAGAAAATTACCCAGAAATCTTGTCAAAATGAACTCAAACCATTTTGGGATGCATTGTATGCTGCTTGGGAACTGCGTTTAAAATGACGTTTGACGCCAAGTCATATATCAAGGACCTACCCCAAGCACCTGGCATTTATCAAATGTTAGATATTAACGGTGAAATTATTTATGTGGGTAAAGCTAGGTCGTTGAAAAGTCGAGTGGCCAGTTACTTTAATGGTAAAGCCAAAGATAACAAAACAATGAAACTGGTGCAATCTATTGCCAACATGCGGCACCATTTGACACGATCTGAATCTGAAGCCCTGATTTTAGAAAATCAACTGATTAAAAAACATACACCAAAATACAATGTATTACTTAAAGACGGTAAAAGTTACCCTTACATCTATGCATCAATAGGTGAAGATAGTTTTCCCAGAATAGAATTCAGGCGTGGCAGTAAAAAAGCCAAAGGCAGGTACTTTGGCCCTTACCCCAGCGCCCAATCCGTTCGTCAAACCCTACACTTTCTCCAAAAAACCTTTAAAGTCAGGCAATGCAACAACAGCACTTTTGAAAACCGTTCACGCCCCTGTTTACAACACCAAATTAACCGCTGTACTGCACCATGTGTTGGCCTGGTCAGCAAAGAAGACTATAAAAAACAATTAAAGTACAGTTTTGATTTTATCCAAGGTCATTCTAATCAAGTCGTGAAAGAATTGATATCAAGAATGGAACAGGCGGCAGAGGCACAGCGTTACGAACAAGCCGGTGAGTTTCGTGATCAAATTCAAGCCATTCGATTAATTCAATCAAAACAGTTTGTAGAAAATGACCTGCAACTGAATGTAGACGTGATGGTCGCAGCACAACAAGCGGGTGTGTACATGGTTACCGTAGCTACTGTTCGCAACGGGCAGCTGTTAGGCTATCGAAATCATATACCCAGCACACCCAAGGAGACACCACTGAACAGTTTTCTGGCTGCTTTTATCAGTTTGTATGTGGAAAACAAAAACATGGCGTCACAACTGATTTGTAATCTAGAGCCGGAAAACCAAAGCGAACTTCAACAGACGTTAAGTGAATTGTTGGACCAAAAGGTTTCCATCATCACCAGACCACGAGGCGCCAAGCGCCAACTGTTACAATTGGCCGAGGAAAACTGCCGCAATGCATTGGCTATCAAAGCCAATAAATTTGCCACATGGCAAAACAAATGGCAAACCTGGGTAAATGAAGTGGGACTATCACAAGCTCCCAAAAGGGTAGAGTGTTTCGATATCAGCCATCAAATGGGTGAACACACCCGAGCGTCATGTGTCGTGTTTAATGATGAAGGTGCAGATAAAAAGGCATATCGCCAATACATCATTGAGAACATCACAGGTGGTGATGATTATGCAGCCATGAGACAAGTGATTGAAAAAAGACTCGCTTCAATTGATAAACACCAATTAGGTTTTCCAGACATTTTTTTAATCGATGGCGGCAAAGGGCAAGTTAACCAAGCTTTAACCATATTAGCTGAACAAAACATCACTGCCATTTCAGTATTGGGCGTCACTAAAGATGACAACCGCACGGCTGGAGAAGAACGCCTGTATTTACCTGAAAGCAGTCAATTCATCAAACCTGAGAAACATGGACTGTTGTCACTCATGATTCAATACATCAGAGATGAAGCACACCGCTTTGCCATAACCAACCACAGAAAAGCGTTTAAAAAGTCACGTCAAACATCGGCTTTGGAAAACATCCCTGGCATTGGACAAAAAAGAAGGGACACGATATTAAAACATTTTGGCGGTATGCAAGGGTTAAAAAAATCCAGCTTAGAAGACATAACAAAAATCAATGGCATCAGTGAAAATGTTGCATTAAAAATATATGAGTTCCTACACCCAGCCAAACAATAAGTTTCAATTTGTGTGCAAAATCACTATACTAATTAAAAAATCAGAACAATAAAAATTGGAACCCAGAGCCTCAATATATAAAAGTTTAATGCAAATCATGCTGTGGATTATGTTTGCAGTGTTTTGTATCAGCTTCATCACTTTTATGATCATAAAAACCCATGCTGGCGTTGAGGCATTTGTCAGTTCCAATAGCCATTGGACATTGGCACACACCAAAGCAAAATATGCCCTTGACGACTATTTTGACTCTCATAATAAATCTGATTTCAAAAAATTTGAGGATCACATCAAAATTTGCTTAGACATCAGACAGAGCTTGATCGCATTCGAGCAAGGTGAGTATAAAAAAGGCATATCAAGTTTACAGCACACCAGCATCCACCCTAACAACATGTCAGACATGTCGTTTTTGTACCGCTTTTTTTACAACATACCCCAAGTAAAACAGCTGCTTTATAACTGGAAACTGGCCAATCAAAAGATTTATGAATTTCATTCTGTAGCCCAATTAACGCAACAGGCCATCACCAATAAAGCTCCCAAACATATCATAGAGATTCATAAGTCTAAAGTTGAAAAGTCCTATAACCAAGCACGCCCAATAGAAAGTTCATTAGAAAATGCAGTAAGGCAGGTCACTACATGGATAGGTCAAATGACATTCAGGCTTACTGCCATCATTTACATCCTATTGGGGCTGATGTTGTATTTAGGCATTAAAAGAGCACTCAATGCTTTTCATGAACGTGACGCCCTTTATCATGCCACGTTCCACCATGCCAATGTGGGTATCATTCAATTAAGTTTAAACGGAAAAATTCAGAGAATGAATCAAACATTTTGTGACATGTTTTCGGTAACCACAAAAGACATGAAAAACCGAAATGTCAAAGACATACTTGAGAATCACGATAACCACCAACCTCAAAATATTGACATTCTTAACACACTCAGCCCAGATGAACCAACATTCAGCTATCATTTTAAAATCAAAAGCAGGAAAGGAATGCTTTTGTGGTTGAAAGCCACCATCACTAAAATATTCAACCAACAAAACTTGGCGTTATATCACATAGCCATGATTGAAGACATCAGTGAACTCCATGCCATGAATGAACAGTTAAAACAAATGGCACACCATGATTATTTAACGGGGTTATCTAATAAATTTGCATTCGAAAACCACTTGTCAAATGCAGTAAAAGAAGGACAAACTGGCGTGCTGTTTTATATGGACTTAGATAAATTTAAAGTCATTAATGACACAGCGGGCCATGCAGCAGGCGATCAGGCATTGACAGAAGTGGCTCAAGTTTTGCGTTTGAGTTTCAAGAAAGACGACATGGTTGCCAGAATCGGTGGCGATGAATTTGCTGCCTTTGTAAGCAACATCAATTTACAAGTTGCAGAGAAAATAAAAACAGGTATCACCAAATCGATTGAACAGCATTTAATCACCTACCAAGACCAATCTTTTCATATCGGGATCAGCATTGGCTTGGCAGCTACGGATAACAGCACACTGAGCAGCAAACAATTGATGTTACAAGCAGATACTGCAGCCTACGAATCTAAATCCCAAAGAAAAGCCTAGTAATACAATCAATAATGTGATTTAAATCACAATCAAAATTCAACATTTAGATTAAAATCCTTGCCTTTATAAAATGACTTATAAGGGATTGTAAGCCAATAAAGAGACGATTCATGAACCATTCGAAGCAAGTTAAAGGTGTTTTTTTTGCTGTATTGCTTTTGGTACTGGCCGCCATTGCTGTCAACATTCAGGTTTCAAGTATTCAGTCAGCCATGAGGGCGTTCGTGGACGAAGAAGGCAATTGGGCCAAAGCACAAAGAAGTGCATTCCAGTCTTTCATCAGCTTTCAGCACACAAAAGACGATATTCATTTAGAAGAATTCAATCGCCATTTGTCATTTAATAAAGGCATGATCACAGCGAAAAAACATTTAGATAACAAAGCCTTTGATCAAGCCAAGTCCACCTTAACTGCCATTGGTGCAGACAGTTACAACACAGACAAAATCGTCTACCTATCCCGTTATTTTTCATGGCTAAATCAAAGCCAAAAAGCATTTGCCATTTGGGACAATGCCAACATCTTGGTCGTTAAACTAGAACAGCTCGTCCATGATTATTCATCAGAATCAAACCCCGCGATTAAAACCTCGATACTCAATAACATCAACAGCACCCAACAAAATATGCTAAAAGCTGAAAAGGATTTTGAACAGGCCTTCATCAATTTAGCCAAACAAACTGACACGGCCTTATCAGCCATCACTGCTATAATCTTTTGCTTATTAGGAACTGTTATTTTTGTTTTTTTTAAAAAAACAATGAACAAAATCACGGAAAATGATGAGTTATATCAAGCCACTTTCAATAAAAGCCAACTTGCTTATGTTCAATTTAAATTGAATGGAGACCTGATTCATGCCAACCCACAGTTTTTACGACTTATTAACGGTAACCACAATGCCATTAAAGGTTTAAATTTTTTTGAAATTCTTAGAAACCAGGGCAACCATGGTCGCTTAATTTCTATAAAAAACAACAGAAAACACCAAGATTTTGAATTTAAATTCAGTGAATCTAAAAACCAAGACAGTTTTTATAAAGCACACACCACTTTGATTCATAATTATTCAGGAACACCGCTGTATTTTGTTGCCGCCATCAACGACATTTCAAAGGAAAAAGCCCAAAACTCTGCGCTTAAAAAGTTAGCACACAAAGATTACTTAACTGGATTACTGAATAAATTTGCATTTGAAAAGCACTTAACCATAGCACTTCAAAATCAGACCAACGGCTATTTACTGTACATGGATTTAAACAATTTTAAAGCTGTCAATGACCAGGCCGGCCACCAAATTGGTGACCGAATTTTAGAAAATGTTTCCTCAAGAATTAAAAGACAGCTTAGAAAAGACGACCCTTTAGCTCGCATGGGCGGCGATGAGTTTGCTGTATTTTTAGAAAATACAACATTACAAAGGGCCATTGTCATTGCCAAGAACATCAAGGACAGTGTTGGCAGTAAACCATTCACTCACCAAGACAATATTTTTAATGTGGGTGTAAGCATTGGTATTTCAGGCTTGTCACACAATGACACATCAATCAATGAATTAATCAACCATGCAGATCAAGCTTGTTACCATTCTAAATCATCTAACAAAGTCATTGTTCATGAAAGCTTACGACAGCGGCACTCTGCATAATACAGATGAAATCCTTTAAACTTGAGTTCCACCTACCGTCAATTTATCTATCTTTAAGCTGGGTTGACCAATGCCCACAGGAACACTCTGGCCATCTTTACCACACACGCCCAGACCTTGATCAAATGCCAAATCATTACCGACCATACTGACTTGTTGCATGGCTGCAGGACCATCTCCAATCAGCGTAGCGCCTTTGACTGGTCTGGTAACTTTACCATTTTCTATTAAATAAGCTTCTGATGCAGAAAAAACAAATTTACCATTGGTGATGTCTACCTGACCACCAGAAAAATTAACCGCGTACAGCCCTTTTTCAACTGAAGATATGATTTCATCAGGTTCATATTCACCTGCCAGCATATATGTGTTAGTCATTCGAGGCATGGGCAAATGAGCAAATGATTCACGCCTGCCATTACCCGTTGGTTTAACACCCATCAAGCGGGCATTCAATTTATCTTGCATATAGCCTTTCAGAACACCATTTTCAATCAATACATTTTCTTGTGAAAGCGTTCCTTCGTCATCAACAGACAAGGACCCGCGTCGATCAGGCAAGATGCCGCTGTCTACAATGGTACAAGCAGATGAAGTCACTTGCTCCCCCACCCGCCCTGAAAAAGCAGATGAACCTTTGCGGTTAAAGTCTCCTTCTAAACCGTGACCAACAGCCTCATGTAATAAAACACCAGGCCAACCAGAAGCCAACACCACAGGCATCTCACCAGCAGGTGCTGCCACTGCTTCTAAATTTATCAAAGCAGATTTAACCGCTTGGACAACAAATGTTTCAGCAAAACCCGCCTCAAAAACTTTAGACAACAAAACACGCCCACCACCACCGGCAAAACCAACTTCCATACGACCTTTGTCATCAGAGACGATCACTTGGATGCTCAACTTAACCATCGGTCTGATATCAGTCGCCAACGTGCCATCACTGGCAGCAACAAGCACTTGTTCTTGAGAAGTCACCAGTGAACATATCACTTTTTTGACCCTCACATCTTGCTTCCGAGCCAAAACATCCATCTCATTCAACAACGTTATAATGGCCTGATTTTCTGTACCCGTTAATACATCTTCTGGGGTGTATAAACCGCTCTTGTCATTGAACTTTAAATTAACACCTGCAACATCTGCCTGCGCCCTGGCAATACTGCGAGCCGTGGTCACAGCAGATGAAATGTCTTTTAAGTTCAAAGCATCGGTATAAGCAAAGCCAGTCTTTTCGCCTTCATTAACTCGCACACCAACACCCCTATCAATGCTGTGGCTGCCTGATTTAACTTGTTGATTTTCTAAAACCCAAGATTCCAACCTGGAAGACTGAAAATACAAGTCGGCAAAATCGCCGCCCGTTTGCATGGCCTGAGCCAATAAAGTTTCTAAATCAGAAACGGCCAAACCGTTGTCGTTTAAAAAATAATCACTGACTTGAGAATTTGTCATTCGTATGTCCATTAATAAGAGAAGTTAAAATCATTGAGGCTATTACATAAGCCACAAAAAAGTAAACACCAATCTGTAAAGTAGCATCTGTCGCCCCTCCAGACTTGGTAGAAAAATATGTAACCAAAATGGCTATCACAAACACATCTAACATGGACCATTTTCCTATGGCCTTCAGTATGCTTATGCTTTTCTTCGAAAAATGTAAGTTTTGGCTGAATAGCAACACCGCTTTAAGTATCGTTTTCAACACCGGTACAACCATGGTAAACAAAAAGATGACCAAAGCCACACCATTTTGACCAGATTCATACAATTTATGTAAAGCCGAAACGATGCTTTTAGACTCAAACTGGAACACTGTTTGTCCTAACACAGGCAAATCTTGGTAGGCAACAATGGCCAAAATAGGTGCAAACCAACCTGTCACCAAAGCCAGGGATGTTACCAGTAATAAAGCCCATAATGACCATAAACTTTTAATAAAAATATGTAATATCAGCATCAAAACCAAAACAGCCACAAATAACTTGGTGTGTTTTTGAGCTTGCCAATCCATGCGTTCACTGACTTCCTTGCTCGCTTCGAGTGCTTCAACCTCTTCTGAATAGCCTGAATACCAATTAAAAGTGATGGTTTCTAAGAATTTCTTACCTTTACTTTTGGCATTCGTACTCGCATCAAGCTGCTGTGACAACGAATCAATCTGGTTTTCATAGGCCACAGAATAACCATAAGCCTGATAGGCCAAATAGGCACAAAATAATACGGTAAAAATAAAATAAAAGCCATTGGCTATAGTTTTCTTATTCATCTTCTATGACCTCAATGATGGGCGCATCCCAAGTCCCAGTTACTTGATAACTGATCCGATTACTGGATTTTAATTTTTTATTTAATAAACCTTGAACAAAAAAGCCGGCAGCAGCACCTACGGCACCTCCTGCAATGGCACCCAAGGTAGGAAAAGTCTTTCCAACTTGTGGTTCAACAATGATGGTTTGAAGGTAGCTTTTGTCCGCAAACCCTGTCAACCCCCTGACTTTTATATTAGCCGCTGAGGCTTTAATTAAAAAGTCATCGGTTTCTGCATAACCATTATTCAAAACAAAACGGCCCTCCATGCTATCAAAGTGCAAGCCTTCTGCCATCACATCTTTAAAATCTAACAACAAACGCCTGGGCAAATTGGTCAAACTGAATAATCCGAGTACACGTCCAAACCCAGGTTTGGTATCTAACACTTCGCCTTCACCCATTTTCAGGTTCAATGTACCATTGATGTTTTTCAAATCAAACATCGATGGCGTACCGGGCCAAGATGCATATAACTGAATCAATGTTTGTGCATTACTGATCGGTGCATCAAATTCCATTTTTTGTAAAAAAGAAGCAATCTTTTCAGAAGTCATGACAATTGAAAAATCAGATGTTCCGAGGCCACCTGCTCCCGAAGCCACCCAGTCCCCTGATATTTGAATGTTACTGACATCTGAAACCATGGACATGGTTTCTACCCGCATGCCATCAATGACATTCCTCATTTCTAAACGCAACTCACCAAAAGGTATACCCAGATAACTAAAATTCTCTGAATAAATATGTAAATCTGGGAATTTTTCAGCACGCTTTGCTGACAAAGCCAAATCTTCTACCAGAGCTTCTTTCCAATTCAAGTACTCAAAATCAGCAACCACTCCCTTGGTGCTTAAGTCATCTGCCACAACCAATCGACCTTTCATAGATTGATTGTCAATGTCTATCTGGTAACCATCTGACAGCCTCAAAATATCAAGCTTCACATCTTCAAATCTTCTGGCCATGAACAACATGTCTTCAACGACCAAGCTGAATGATTTATCAGGTAAAGGCCAAAGGTTTTTCGCAGCTGTATTTGCGTCTGGTTCATCACTAAGTTGGCTCCACTGTTTAACTTGAGCCAACCAACTGTCAATGTCTAAATAACGAATGTAACCACCTAAAAGCTCCTCTTGGCTGCTTGTTTCCAGTGGCTTTTTAAATAGCAGTCGTTCAATATTTAATCCGCCAACATCGGCTGATAATTGACTGACAATTTCATTACCGTAATTCAAAGCCACCACTGATTGGCTACATGGCAGGTCACAACTCAATTTGAAAAACTTGCTGCTTTCTGCCTTTTTATTCAATGGCGCCGGCAGATCAACCACCGTACCCACCAAATCAGACTGAAGATCCATGTGCAGCTGCGCCTCTGGATTGGTGATATTTATGATCCATTCAGACAAGCCGTGAATAGGTAAGTCAATTTGTTGTTGAGCCAGCAATTCAGCAGCAGATAACCCGCCAACCAAATCCACATTTATGTTCACTCCTTCTGATGTTTGTGTTTGTATAACACCTGAAATTTCAACGTCATTTTTTAACAACTCAGCCTTCATGTCATCGATTATTAAATCAAAGCCATCAATTTTAACCTCACCATTTAATTGAGATAATGACAAATGCTCAGTACTGAACCCTGCATTTTTAAACGTTGCCCGACCTTTAGGAACCACTTTCACATCTTTTTGTAGCGGGACATCAAATTTTAATGACACCTGTTGATTACCTGAAAGTGTCATGTTTTCATTCAAACCAACATTCTGGGTGATGGGTGTCTGATTTAAATACTCAAACAAGGCATTACCTTGTGCTTCAGCCGCTAAATTCAAATCAATATACGCCTGCTTATACGATGCCATGGTGACATCAGCCGAAGTCATGTTGATGCCTTGACTTTTTGCACCCGTGACATCAACATCAAACCCCAAACCAGTAAAAACAGCCGCACCACTTAAGTTTGTTGCTTCCGGCCATTCGGGGTTGAATTTGACACCAACATCATCGAGGTATGCACGGGAAATAAAATGCGCCAATCCACTTTCAAAAGCTTTCGGCACCAATTGTCCAAATTGAAACAAATAGCCAGTGGTTACTTGTCCTGACTTTAATCCTTGGTCTAACCATTCAATGGTTTTTGGCTTCCATACTTGATGTGGCCAATATTTGTGTAAAGCACTCACTTCAACAGCTTCCACTTTGGCTTGAAGCTGCAACATTTTAGCGTCATCAGCACCTGTTTGTGATTCAGCCCAATACTGTCCTTGTGCATCAGCAAGAAAGTCACCGCAATTACACCAAAACTGATTGATTGACACCGTCTGTTGAGGCTTGTTGAGCGAAATACTGACTTGTGACAACAGCGTGGACCACTTCAACTGATCACGAATAAAGGCTGGCATTTCAAAAAAACCTTCACGGCCTTCAATCACCATGTCTAATGTTTGCTTGTCCCATTTCGCTTCGCCGCCTATTTGAGAGAATGCAAAATCATCATGAGTCAAAGCATCAATTTCAAACAACATATCACCTTGCTGCCAACTGGCATCTGACAAACCATAAACCACTTTCGGCTCAACTACAGTGCCTTTCACTTCAAAGTCAGGCCATTGTGAAAACTGAGCCGACATCAATTGATTCAACCAATTCAGGTCGAAGTTATCAGATTTTGCTGTGATGTAAGCACCATCTCTGTTCAATTGTCCATTAATATCAGTGAATGATTGATTGGCCGCTTTCAATTCTGTTAATTTAAAACGACTGATCCATTGTTGATTACCGCCTTCATGCACCCAAGTTAATGATCCTGACATGGACAGCAACTGCCAGTTGATAACTGCGGTAGCAGACTCAATAACACCACCACTTGTTTTTAACCATGCTTCACCATTTAAGACAACAGCAGGCAAAAATCCACCACCTTGCAATTCGTTAAACTGAGATAAATCGAGGTCACTCAATTGCACATGCCACTGTGCATCTTTACTTAATTGTTTGTTTTTGGGGCCAATACTCTTAACCACAAGTTCAGGTTTTTCCTCAAGGCCAACTGTCAATGACATGGCGCGATTTTGATCGTCTTGTTCTAATACAAAAGCCGCCTTTAAACCCGTCAGTAAAGCATTTCCTTGGTCATCAGTAATATTCAACTTAAGCTCGCTCACACTGAGTACACCAGTAGTTAAAATATTATCGACCATTGATGTGAATTTGGCTTCATCTTTGTCATTATTGATGGTTAAATTATGACCCTTCTCTGATTGAACCATGGCCAAATCAGCTTGACTGATGCTTAAATTAATGCCTGTTTTTCCACCAGGATATAACCACTCATAAACATTCAACGACAGGTTGGTATCTGCCACCTCAACCGTTTGCTTACCCTTTAGCACCAACCCTTTGAGCTGAAAACTGGGGCCAAAGCCTTTCCAAGACCCATAAATTTCTGACACAGAAACATCAAGATCCCATTGTTCAGATAAAAAATTTTCGAGACGGCTTTTATATAAGCCTTCAAACGGCAACAACAGAGTTGCTAATCCGACCAGGACACCCACAAACACAACGGCAATGGCTATCAAACCACGGGCTTTGACCCACAGTTTAAAACCCCAATGGTATTTGCCGGTTCGTGTCATTTACAACAACACCACATCATATTGATCACGCCCATAACTGTCTTCAGCCTGCAAACTGATCCTTTTGTTCAAGCTTTCCTCCATATCAGCCAAAGTTTCTGAATGCTCATCTATGATGTATTCAACTAAATTTGGGGCCGCAATGACCATGATCTTACTGGCTTTAAACTGCTTCACAGAACGTGAAATTTCTCTGAATAATTTGAATGTGTTTGACTCTATGGTCTGAATATATCCTGAGCCATGACATTTATTACAAGGCTCACAAACCACGTCACGAATATTCTCAGTGGTTCTTTTGCGTGTGATCTCCATTAAATTCAGCGCAGTAAACCCCAGAACATTCGTTCGTGCCGTATCTTGAGACAGGTACTCTTCTAAGGTCTTATGCACTTGCTCTTTGTGTAAATCATCAGCCATATCAATAAAATCAATCACAATGATGCCACCAATATTTCTCAAGCGCAGTTGTCTGGCTATCACTTGTGCGGCCTCTAAATTGGTTTTAAATGCGGTGTCTTCCAATGACTTATAACCCACAAACTGTCCCGTATTGACATCCACTGTGGTCATCGCTTCATTTTGATCAAAAACCAAGTTTCCACCAGATTTCAACGGCACTTTTTTGCTTAAAATTCGCTCAATTTCATCTTCTGCATTGAATTGATCAAACAAAGGACGAGAACCTTGATACCAATTCACCTGTCCTTGCCATTCAAAAGCAAAATCATCAACAAACTTCTTCACTTTCAAGTGTATGTCATGTGAATCAACGGTAATTTGAGTCAAATTTTCATTGATGTGATCGCGAACCACACGCTTAGCCAATGAAAATTCACTGTAAATAAGTGACGGTGTTTTTTGATTTGCTATTCTTTCAGCCACTTTTTTCCAAAGTCTTTTTAAAAACTTCCAATCATGTTCTAACAAATCTTGTGGAATTAATTCGGCATTGGTCCGAGCGATCAGGCCAAACTCATCATTGGACTCATTGATCGATTTCATATCTTCTTGTAATCGAGCCCGCTCTTCTTCATCATCAATTCTACTCGAAATGGCCAGCAATTCAGGCGCATTGGGCATCATCACCAAGTAACGACTGGGAATACTCACTTGTGTCGTCACCCGCGCACCTTTGGTTCCAATTTGGTCTTTATAGACCTGAACCACCAGCATTTGACCCTCATGGAGCAACGATGAAATCACATCCTGACTTTTATCAACATCCCGTTCAATTTCAGCAAAATCAGAAACATGAATAAAGGCGGATTTTTCTAAACCCACATCAATAAATGCTGCCTGTAATCCAGGCAGTACTTTTTGTACTCGCCCTTTATAAATGTTGCCCACAATTGAAGACTGCTTTTTCCGTTCCAACCAAAACTCTGTGGTCAGCCCACCATCAATCAAAGCGACGCGGGTTTCAAATCCATTGTTATTGATTAAAATTTCTTTAGACATTTTGATCCGACTTATCTGTTTGTGGGTTATAGACAGTGATTATATCGAGTTTACTCAATATTTGACCCGTTTCATACAAGGGCAAACCCATGACCGATGAATAGCTGCCAGTGATTTTTTTAATCCAAAGTGCCGCCATGCCTTGAATGCCGTAACTGCCTGCTTTGTCCATTGGCTCACCAGATGCCACATAGGATTCAATCATGTCCGCAGGTATGTCATCAAACACCACTTCATTTTGGCTGATGACCAAGCGGTGGTTACCTTTAGAAACAACCGCCACGGCAGAGTAAACATAGTGACTTTGACCAGACAATTGCTTTAATGTGGCAACCGCTTGTGTTTTATTTTGTGGTTTGCCCATTAATTGATTGTTGTGAACGACAATGGTATCGGCACCCAAAACTGGCAAGCTTTTATCACTTTGTTCCCAACCTGCCGTTGCTTTCGTTTTGGCTAACCGTTTGACATATTTAACCACTGGTTCATTTTCAAATGGCGTTTCATCTATATCCACAGGTTGACAAAGACAATTGACACCTATTTGTGCCAACAATTGTTTGCGCCTTGGAGAGGCAGAGGCCAAGATGATTGCCGCATCAGTTTTATTCACGGTGATACGGGTGGTTGGTTAACAGGCTGTGCGCTCGGTAGATTTGTTCTGCTATGACTACTCGGACCAATTGATGAGGAAAGGTCAATCGAGATAAAGACCACGTTTTGTCCACCACCTGCTTGATGCTGTGATCTAAGCCATCGGCACCACCTATGATGATGTTGATATTTTGCCCCATCATTTGCCAATCAGCCATGGCTTGTGCCACGCCTTTCGTTGAAATCAATTGGCCAGCTTCATCAAGGGCAATATTGTAATCACCGGGCTGCAGTTGTTTTTGAATGGCTTCAGCCTCGATGGCTTTTATTTGCGCAGTACTTTGGGTTTTTTGGCGTACTACCGCATTGATTTCAACTAAATTGACTTTGAGGTGATGAGGTAATCTTTGATTATAAAGTTCAAAACCCTCACCCACCCAATCGGGCATCTTGTGACCCAGCGTCAACAAGCGAAGCTTCATGCTTCATCCGTAGCTGCAATGTCCCAAAGCCCTTCCAATTGATAAAAACCGCGAGCTTCTTCACTCATGACATGCAACACCGCATCTCCAGCATCAACAATAATCCAGTCACTGGAATCCATGCCCTCGGTATTTAAGACTTCTAAACCTGCATCTCGCAATGCTTTAATCGCCTCTTCCGCCAAATGCCTCATGTGACGATTAGAGCTACCAGTACAAATCACTAAATGATCAGTCACTGACGTTAAGTGGTTAACAGACAAAACTTTCACATTTTGTGCTTTGGCATCTGTAACAGCAGTTTCCACTGTTTGCATGACGGTATTTGAATGGTCTGATGTTTTTAAATTTTCTTGCACGTGTTTATATATGATTCAACAATTGTCGCATTTTATCATGGATTATGGCTTTAAGTGTTCGCTTATCCCTATTGTACCGATGTTTTCTGGCTATATTTATGAAAGAAAACTTGCTAAGATATTGTCTGTTGTCACTTTACCAACCACACTCACAAGATGCAAAAACACACACATACGCCGCACATTGATGTGTGCGATGCGACATCCTTACGCAACCAAATTAAAAGTCACTTTTTAATGGGCTTTGAAAAATTTGAATCTTTACACCAAACTTTGACCTCAGATAAAGCCTATTATCAGCAACCTGAACCACTTCGACACCCCATTATCTTTTACCTCGGTCACACGGCGGTATTCTTTGCTAACAAGTTAAAGGTAGCAAAAATCATAAACCATTCAATAGATGACGCCATCGAATCGATGATGGCCATTGGTGTCGATGAAATGTCTTGGGATGACTTAAACCAAACCAATTACCAGTGGCCCCAAGTTTCGGCCGTTTATCAATACCGACAAAAAGTAAAAACCTTGGTATCAGAATTGATAGACTCGCTGCCATTGACCACACCCATTACTTGGAATGACCCTTTTTGGATTATTCTGATGGGTATAGAACATGAACGGATACATTTAGAAACCTCATCTGTGTTGTTCAGGCAGTTAGACACAAAATTCCTCAAAGCCAGTGAAAATTGGCCAACAGCCTTCGGCAAGGATGAGTCCACTGCACTCAAAAATCAATTGTTGCATGTCGATGCCACAACAGTCACTCAAACCAAAAGCAATAAAACCTATGGATGGGACAATGAATACGGCCAACTGACCACAGAAGTCAACGCATTCAAAGCCAGTCAATTTCTGGTCAGTAACGCTGAATTTCTTGAATTTGTCGATGATGGCGGTTATCAGGACACACAATGGTGGTGTGAAGAAGGTGCTTCTTGGCTGGCCTATACCCAAGCACAGCATCCACATTTTTGGCGTCGTGTTGGTAAACAATGGCAATACCGCAGCCTGCTATCTTGGCATGACATGATTTGGCAGCTTCCTGTGGATGTTAATTACCTTGAGGCCAAAGCTTTTTGTCACTGGCTGGCTGCCAAAACGGGCAAGCCCATTCGCTTACCGAGTGAAGCCGAATGGTATGCATTGGCTCAATTTGTAGGCATCAATATCAATGAAAGCCCACAGGCTAAAACGGCCAATTTGCACTTGGCACATGGCGCATCCGCGGTCGCAGTCAACCGTTTTCTTTTTGGAGAACAGCAGTTTGGCGATGTGGTCGGTAATGTGTGGCAGTGGTGCGAAACCGCCATAGATGCCCTGCCGGGATTTAAAGTACACCCTGCCTATGACGACTTTTCAGTGCCCACATTCGATGGTCGCCACAACTTAATAAAAGGCGGTTCTTGGGCCAGCACAGGCAATGAAGCACTGCCTGAATCTCGATACGCATTCAGGCGTCATTTTTTCCAACATGCCGGTTTCAGGTATGTTGAATCGGAGCAAACCATCACTCAACATTTCAACACATACGAAACAGATGAACTGATTTCACAATACCTAGAGTTTCATTACGGCGAGGAATACTTTGGCGTAGCCAACTTTCCCAAAGCCTGTATTGACACCATCATTAAACACAGCAACAAACAGAGCTTCAACCGAGTCTTGGACTTGGGTTGCGCCGTGGGAAGAAGCAGCTTTGAACTCGCGCATTATGCTCAGCATGTCGATGCGGTTGACTTTTCCACACGATTCATACGCAATGCCATCAACCTCATCAAGCACCAAGAAATCAAATACATGATACCTATTGAAGGTGACATCACTGAAGCCAAACAAATTCAGTTGTCGCAATTAAACTTGGGAGATAAGGTGCACAACATTGAATTCACCCAAGGTGATGCATGTAACCTGAAGGACAAATACCGAAATTATGACTTGGTGTTTGCAGGCAATTTGATTGACCGACTGTATCAACCTGCATCATTTATTCATGACATCAAAACACGAATCAATCCTGCAGGCTATTTGGCCATCACTTCCCCTTATACTTGGCTTGAAGAGTTTACAAACAAGGAAAATTGGCTCGGTGGCTACAAGAAAAATGGTGAAAACGTGCAAACTTTGGACCATTTAAAAGCACTGCTCTCTCCTGAGTTTGAACTCGTTCACCATCAGGACATTCCTTTTGTTATTCGTGAAACTGCTCGAAAACACCAACACACACTGGCACAATTCAGCTTATGGAAAAAAACTTCAAAAACCTGACCATGATGAGCTGGTCTGACCGCTGGCCCAATGCAATGCCTTTATCAAACAGCAACCCAGAACCATTTACGGCTGCAGAATTGAGTGAGTTAACGGGTCAAGACTGGTTAGCATTGCCATTGAATGATTTGGACTACCAAACAGCCCAAGGCGACCCTAATTTGCGCTCTGACATGGCCCAACAATGGTACCCAAAATGCCAGCCCAATGATGTAATGCTGTGTGCTGGCGCGCAAGAAGCGCTGTTCATTGCTTTTCAAACCTTGGTTAAATCTGGCGAGCATGTCGTCTGTTTTACACCCGCCTTTGAACCTTTGATTCTGATGCCTGAGCAAATAGGTGCACGGGTCACCAAACTGCCCTTGGGCAGCAACTGGGAGATTGATTTCAATGCCCTAGAGGATGCACTGAAAGATCATGCCAAACTGCTGGTACTGAACTTCCCTCACAACCCAACAGGTGCGCACATCAGTATTGAAATCTTAGAAGAAATCATTCAATTATGCGAAAAATACGGTGTTTGGGTCTTGTCTGATGAAGTCTTCAGAGGACTTGAACACAACAAAAACGACCGTTTACCGGCTGTTGCTAACATCTATCCTCAAGCCGTGAGCTTGGGGGTGATGTCTAAAGCCTTTGCCCTACCCGCCATCAGATTAGGCTGGCTGGTATGCCAAGATAAAAACACCTACCAACAGATGCTGGAGATTAAAAACCACCTTTCAATTTGTGTCAGCGGTCTTGATGTGGCATTCATGAAAAAAATGGTGCCTTTTGATGAATTGATATGGCAACGCAGTGTCGATTTAACCAACCAGAACAAGAAGTTACTTCAAAAAGCCCTGATTAATCACCCCACATTCCATTGCCAAATGGGTACCGCATCCGCCACCTGTTTCATTGGGTGTCAAAATGATCAAATATGGACAGCAAGCCTGGCCCAAAATCACCAATTGAAATTGTTACCCGGATTTTGTTTTGCCACCGAAAAGCAAGGTTTCAGACTGTCCCTTGGTCAAAAGAATTTCAAACAAACCATGGATACTTGGCTTAATTATTCAGTGTGAGCCAAGTCAAAACGGTAAACACGGTTTCTGCCTCTTGCTTTGGCTTGATATAAGGCCTCATCAGCATGGCTGATTAACGTTTGCCATTGGTATCCCGAAGTCAAAGATGAAGCAACACCAAAGCTGGACGTCATCTTCAAATCAGCATCAATGTCAGAAAAGTCCAAAGCAGCAATCCCTTCTCTGATTTGATTCAATTTATTCATCATATCCCGACTGTTGGTTTCAATGATAAACAGGCCAAACTCTTCACCTCCCAAACGACCCAACAACATCCTGTCAGACAACTGAGTTTGGCAATAGGCAATAATCCTTTTCAGCACCAAGTCACCTTTTAAATGACCGAATCGATCATTCACTGATTTGAAATGATCCAAATCCATGATGGCCAAATGTAGAATTAAATCTTTAATCTCCAGCCGGTTCAACATCAACTTCACCTGTGTTTCAAAAGTTTGCCTGTTGTAACAACCGGTTAAATAGTCTTTTGCGGCTGCTTCTTTAACCACTTTGTGCTTGCGCATCAAACGCACAGCCCAAAAAATCAACAACAAACCCAGCAATGAAATCACAGCGGTGATCAAGCGTTGGTTCAACATGTTTTTTTGTGCTAAATCTTGCTCAATATGCAATATTTTATTTTGTTTACTCAATATTTCATTCTGCAGTTGACCCGCCATGGATTCATGATTGACTATTTGATAGGCGACTTGTTTGTTTTGTTTGTCCTTATAAAACTGCTCCATTTCATGTTGAACCAACTCCATATATTCCAGCGCTTTCTCGACTTGACCGCTGTTTTTATAATGAGAAACCATTAACTTAAGATAGACAATTTTATTTTCTGAATTTTCAAAATTATTACTTTCATTCAACAGTTCATCAATCACATGCAATTTGACTTCTTCGTCACCCAATTTAAACATAAGCTGTGACTTAACCAGCAAAAGGTTTCGTGATAAATAAGGATAAGCAATCCTATTGATTGCATCTTCATGACTGACAATTTCCGCCAACAATTCATTCCAATCAATGTCCTCTCGGCCACTTTTGACTAAATAACTGTACCATTCCAACTTAAGTAAATAGGCATAAATAGGTTCTTTTACAGAATAACAATAATCAAAAACTTGATTGATTTCCGCTTCATCAACTTGAGCATTCCCTTGTTTCATGTATGTATACGCGCGGTTGTATTTCCCTTTACACTGATCAGATGGCTTGTCACTTTCATCCATTAACAACTCAGAGAATTGTAAGCTTAAAGGGTATTGTTCAATATAGGAATAAACGATGAAAGCAGCTGAATAAACCACCGTAAGCAAATGCTTGTCATCCACATCCGAAACGTGAGTTAATGAATAATCCAAAGCTTCGATGGCGGCCTTATAACGCTTCATGTAGCTGTATATGTTGGCTTCCATGTTTTTGATGCGGATTCTGACCCTGGGATCTTCACAGGCTTCAAAAAGTTGCTTAAAACCTGTCAAAGATTGATTGAATCCGTTTAACAAGGCATGGTTGTATTGTTCTAAATAATGATAAAAACAGCGTTGATAATCATTGAATTGAAATTTATGGGCATTGATTTCTGAAAGCAGTTTTTCATAATTCTTCACATCCCCTGTTCTCTGATCCTCCGCCTTTAACAGTATATTGTCAATTTCTTCAGCACTGAGGCTTTTAGGTTCTTGGGCCAATGATAAAAACGCCACAAAAAGCAAAACAATCACACACCACCATTTGTACATTGACTCCCCTTATGTTTGCTATTTTTTTAATTATATCATGAATCACCTGAACTCATGATGATAAACAACCACTTGGTATCTCCAGAGTAGACTGTGCTTCCTTTATACAGTTGGCTATACCCTCGTTTGTCATAATAGCTGATCAAGCAGCAAAAACACTTCTATCTGCCAACCACAAGTCACTGTTTGTGCTGTTTTTTTGTTGGCTTTTTAACTGTCTGAAATTTAATTGTCGGTACAACTTATGTGCATGGACATTGTTGACATGGATTCTGGCGTATATAAGCTGCAGACCATCCACTTCTGAGGCTTTTTTGAACAGCAGATGATTGGCTTTTTTGCCCACACCATGGCCCGTTAATCCACTTGACAACATGATGCCCATCTCTGCCGAAAATTTACATTTGGGTTTAAAACTGTATTGAATAATTCCGGCTTTGATTTCTTCTTTTGATTCACTTGTGGCCACAATCAAAAACAACTTATTCTTACTGGCTAAGTACCTCTCAGAAAAATAATAGTCGAAATATTTTTTGCACACTGCTTCAGTTAAAGGCTGAGCTATGAACTTCATGGTTTCAGGACTCATGTACAATGAACGATAAAAATCCCAATCTCCCAGAACCATCGGCCTTAAAGAAATGTTCATTGAAAATCTGAAAGGGGGTTAATTAATGTATTGATACCGCACCCACTGGTTCCTGCCCCTGGATTTGGCTTGGTATAGGGCCAAATCGGCATGGCCCAACATCATTTGCATGGTGTGTCCCGACAGTTCGCTTGATGTGATACCAAAGCTTGCTGTGATTTTGATGTCATGGCCAGACTCAGAACAATCCAATTTTTCAATTGATCCTCTTATGCCCTCAATTCTTGAATCCATCTCCTTGCTGCTCATTGCGCTTCCCAGGATTCCAAACTCCTCTCCACCCAATCTGCCAATGACCATTTTAGAATCCAAATGTTTTTTAACCTCATAAATCACATGCTTCAAAATCCAATCACCTGTCAAATGACCATGTTCATCATTGACCTTTTTGAAGAAATCTAAATCAAGTATCGCCAAATGCGTTTCATCACCTGAATTGTTTGCCGTCTCCAATACTTCAGCAAACGCCACTTCAAACCCTTTTCTGTTCAACACTTTGGTTAAATGATCCATAGCAGCAAGCGACTCTAATTCATCATGCCTTTTTTTCATGCGATAGACCACATAAACCAATACCGACAAAACAAACAGCAACAAAGCCAGTAACAACTTGTTATTCATCGCTTCTTGATGGTCCAGCTGTTGCTGAATTTTAAGTAAATTATTGGTCTTATTCAGCTGTTCATTTTCTAACTCTCTGGCCAAATTTGCATGCTGCACATTCATGAATGCCATTTGTTTCAATTGGTTATCTAGATTCAATTCTGATTCTATCTTTGCCAATTTACTCAAGTAATAATAAGCTTGGGCATGGTCTCCTGCTTCAGCAGCGATGGACTCAAGGACTTTATAAGCCATCACCCGCGGTTCGTTATCACCCATGGTGTCTGGCGAATCAATGACTTGCTTGGCCAACAAAGCCGCTTCATCAACCTGACCTAGCATCCAATGCATTTTTGCCCTTAAACTCATGTCAGTAAGTTCGACACTTTTCAAAAGTTTTACTGTACTTATCTGAGCATTACTATTTAACTCTCCAAGATAGTACTCAAGTATCTGATTATCATATGGCCTAATTAGTTTCTCTAATTGTTTGGATATCCAAATCAACTTAAGATAATGGCCCATTGTGTTATGGCCATTTTTTACACACTGATTAAAAGTAAAATTAATATCTGCCTCAGAATAATCTTTTAATTCTCCCTTTAAAGAGGCAGAACCATAAAGTGTTTGAGCACGACACAACTCCCAAGTATCTGTTGCTTGATTCATTAACAATTGAGAAAATTTTAAGCTCAATTCATATTGGTTGGTTAATAAGTATGTATTGGCAATTGCATAAAAAATTAAATTTACCAATTTTTGTTCCTTCACTTCTTCTATATGTTCCGAAACAAAATTTAAGCTTAAGAAAGCTTGCTCGTAAGAGCCGGTAAAAGCATGGAGGTTTGATATTGTCAGCTGCGACCTTATTTTTACCTTTAAGTTATGGGTTTTTTGAAAAACTGTGTTTAGTTTAGATTTGGCTTGGTCATACTCACCTGAAGCGATGTCAACAAAAGCAGTTAAATATTCTAATTCATCCTTTTGGTCTGGCTCTAAATCGCTTTTTTGTTTTATTAACTCATTGAGGATGTTTTTAAATTTTTCATGGTCAGAAATTTTAATTTGCTCTGCTTTAACAAACAATTCTTCAATTGATTTATTATCGGCATGACAACTAAAAACCATAAACAACAAAAAGCCACTGAAAATATTCAATGGCCTTATAGTGTTTTTAAAAAATGATATCCAGTGATTCAAAAATTAATCTTCATCATCATCAGGCGCTACTAAACACACCATTTCTTCACTATGAATCATGGCCTTGGCCATCATTTTTTCGTCTTGGTCGTTGGCTGCTAACATCTGTTTGATTGAAGGGTATTGCTTCAATGAACTGCTTTGACCCATTTTTTCTAATGATTGTATGATATTCATAATTCCTCTTTTTATTTATTAATTAGATTTACACGCCAATAAATCCTAACAAAATACCAAGAGATTATCAATCGATTTTTTCAGCCAAATCAATCACTTCTGAGCGTGGCACTTTCTTTTCACTGGGCGGTATCACCAAGGTCGTTTTCATGCTCATTTTTTGCGAAGCCAAATCTTTCAATGCAACCGTTAATGTCCAAGTCTCTTCAATCGGCAGCACCGCACACTCGTATAAGGTAACCTGATGGTCAGCCGGATAAGTTTCAAGCAAGAGGTCCACCAGCAATTGTCGCTTGGTCTCAGATGTTTCAAACACCTTCAGGCTTTTATCTCCAGCCACACCCACTTGCCACAACACCAAATAGGCACTGGGATCGAAAGGTCGGTGATTGAATAAAAACTGACTGGCTTCAAAATGCGCACAACCATGCTTTCCTGGGTCGATACCCAAATCGGCATACAAGCAGTCTTCCGCAGAAACGCCGGGCTCCATGTGCGCGGTATAGCCTTCTGCTCTGGCTTGCTTGATGGTTTCGTGTGGTGGTAAGGCGAACACGCCGGGGTGACCATAAAATGCGCCACAAACCTTTTTCCCTGCCCTCACCTCATTCAGAATGGCTTCAGTCATCTCTCGGTAAGTTTGTAGGCGAGATTTACCTTCATTGTAAAAAGACTGCAAGCTAATGATGTTCGGGTTCATTGATTCAACCCACTGTTCAATCAAGCGGTTTGAAGCCGAAACAAAAACCACATCGGCTTGTTCTATGAATGTTCTGGACAAGGGCGTGATGTGTGACCCCAAGGTCATGCCTAAACCCACATTAACCAATGAACCTTTTGTATTGATGGACACTTTTTTCTCCCAAGTTTTGTATATGTCACACTATTAGCATAAATCATGATATGCCTGCTTTTTTGCCATGTGCTGTTTTATTATTATTTGCTAGACTGATAATTTTGAACCCAAGTGTTTTTTTTAATTTGAGTCCAAACTCGATGCTACAATACCCTATTTTCTTATGAGCAATCAACTCGCTTTAATTTTTGTCTTGATCATGCTGCTGTTGGCTGCATTGTTTTATGCTGTTTCTTTGATAAAAAAACGAAGAAGAAAAGCTGCTTTCAAGCTGCCTTTTCCTCCGGCATGGGAAGCACATATCACCAAACATGTCTCACTTTATAAATCTTTACCACAAGCTTTACAAGATGAATTGAAAGGTCACATCAATGTCTTTTTGTCTGAAAAATATTTTGAAGGTCACAATGGCATTGAAATCACCGACGAAATGCGGGTGGTGGTTGCAGCCCAAGCATGCCTGCTATTACTCAACAGAGAAACCAACTACTTCCCTCATTTAAAAACCATCATGATGTACCCATCTGCATTCAGAAACCCAAACTCCGAACAGGCTCACTTAGGAAACCTTGGCGAATCTTGGACACGTGGTCCAGTTGTGTTGTCTTGGGGACACAGTCTGCACGGTGGTAAAAATGACAATGATGGCAGCAATTTGGTCATCCATGAATTTGCCCACCAATTAGACCAAGAAGATGGCGTCGGCGATGGTACACCGATGCTGGAACATGGGCACATAAGGACTTGGGCCAAAGTCTTAAGCAAAGAATTCAATAGTTTAAAAATCAAAAAGAAATGTAAAAGAAAATCCTTTTTCAACAAATACGGTGCCACCAATGCGGCCGAATTTTTTGCCGTAATTTCTGAACATTTTTTTGAACAACCCAAAACGTTCAAAAAGAAGCACCCTGATTTATATGCCGAACTGACGAAATACTACAAGCTCGACCCCATTGATTGGGCAGACTAACACTCAAAGCAAACTGTATTTTTTATCAGGTTCACTAAAGCCCATTTTAACAGCCAAGCATGCTGTCACATGCCTGGCTTATTATGGGTTAAATTTGCTGTTCAACCGTAATCATCGGCGGAGCACGTTCGGCATTCCTGTTTTTTATTTCTCTTTCTGCGGCTTCTAATAAGGACTGCTCTTCTAACAAGGCCACTTGCATTTTGCGGTACATCTTCAGTGAGTAAAAACTGAATGGTGAGAAAAACAGTTTAATGATGACTGGCATCAGCTCAATGGCCACAAAGAATATTTTCAACATGGTGCTGAATAAAGTCGCCACTTCACCCAGTTCAGGATCAGCATGGATTTTATTCAATGCCAAATAACGCACCAGAAGGCCTGTTTTCTGTTCATAAAACAAGCCATCATTGATTAATTTGGTTCGAAATTCTGCCAGTTTGGTTTGTTTGTCTTGGATTTGTTGCGTTTGAAGCTGTTCCAAAGCTGTTAAATCGGCGCTTAATTGTAGCAGTTGATCATCATTCACGGTGACTTGGGTTTCTTTTTCGCTCAAGGCATTGCTCTTTAACTGAAAGTCATTCAGCTGCTCGGTGGTGGCTAAAATATCTGCTTCAATCAATGCCAAACGCTCTTTGTTACTTGCTATGTCTGCTTCTATGATGGGCATCAATGCCTCTAATTCTGTATAGGTTTTCACTGCCCTTTGGTACTTTGGCCCCTCGGTCGGTGCCCTGCCGTCTTTACCAGTTCGTTCTAAGATGGCCTCATTGAACCAGTATTGATAATCTGTTCGGGATTGGTTTAATCGCTCATTCAAATTTCCAATCGCATTGATGGTATTTTTCTGGTCTTTTTGTAACTCTTCCAAAGCCACCTGATAATGGTCTATGCTGCTGGCGATGGTTTGTTCATCGTAAGCTTCATCGGCATTTTTGATCAATTCTTGGCGAGTAGTGATGTCAGTGATTTGTTTTCTGGCTTGTTCAATTTTCAAAGCCGTGGCATCGACTGTGGTATCTAACTCCATTTCATAGTCACCCATGCGCTTGAAGTATTCTTGGTTGTTCTCTACCACATCTTTTTGAATCCGTTCATCAATCGCATTGGCCTGCAAAGAAATTTCAGCCAGTGTCGCCAAGCCTATCGCAATGATCAAGGAGTAAGCAAGGCGTGGAATCAAACCCATCATCATGCGCCATGGAATGCCTTTTTTGAACGGATTGCGCAAAGCCCAATCAGAACCAATGATGGCTTGATCAAGGAAAAACAAAGTCAAAGCAAAGACAAATCCGATGGTATAGGCACCTACTGGCGACAAAAACAAAGACACACCATAAGAAAACAATAAGAAGGTAAACGCGAAGGTCACCAATTGCCGAAACACCATGGCAAAAGCCAACATGCGATCATAACGACCGCTTTCCTTTAACACCTCGCTGTCGGTTAAGGACAGAAAGGCACAAACACGAAACCACAATGATTCTTTTTCAACGGACGTTCCCATATTGACCTCTTTTTGTATACATTTAAACAGTAACGTCGTGCTGGGCAAAAAGTTACCTATTAATTTACGACTACAAAACAGTCAAAAGGTTCCAATATTTTAGCGCAGGCACAAAAAAGGGCTGAAAACAGCCCCAATCAATATGATGTTTTATTAGCTTCAACTAACCATTGTCATCAATGATTTTACGCCTTTTGTCATCTGCTTTTTTAAGTTCTTTTTCCACTTCTTTGGCTTTTTGCAAGGCTCGTTCATGTTCAGACAACATGTGGGTCTTTTGGTCTTTGCCTTTGTTTGCTTGGACTTTGTTTGCATGGACTTTATTAACTTGTTTTGCTTGACTGTCTTCTGTTGCTGAACCACAGGCCAACAACGATAAAAACAACAACACACTCAATATATCTTTCATAACCACGCTCTGGGATAATGCTTTATCTTAGTCTTTAATCAGCCAGATTTTAAATGTTTTGCTCTTTATTTTGTCATTGCGCAACTTCTTCAGTGCGATTTCTGCCGCTTCGCGAGCCACGGCCACATAGGCACAATGGTCAAATAAATTGATTTTACCCACCTGTTTACCTTCAATGCCTTGCTTACCTGTCAATGCGCCTAAAATATCACCTGCACGCAGTTTTTGTTTTTTACCACCCGAAATGCGCAAGGTCATCATCGGTGGTTGGTAACCTGGTTGTCTTAGATACGATTTAGGTGGTAATGATTCTGCTTCAATATCTTGTTTCAAATAATCAGACAAACGCTTCACTTTGTGGCTTTCTTTATTCGCAAAGAAAGAATGTGCTGAACCTTGGTTACCTGCCCTACCTGTTCGACCAATCCTATGCACATGCACTTCACAATCACTGGCAATGTGGTAATTAACCACCATGTCCAAAGCATCGATATCTAAACCACGGGCTGCCACATCGGTTGCCACCAAAACACTGGTGCTCTTGTTGGCAAATTGAATCAATCGTTGGTCGCGGTCTTTTTGTTCTAAGTCACCGTGTAAGGCTTTAACATGAAAACCTTTGTCCAACAGACCCACAGCCACGTCTTTACAATCGGCCTTGGTATTACAAAAAACCAAAGCAGATTCTGGTCGCTGAGACAACAACAGTAACTTAATGCCATCGATGCGCTCTTGGTTGTCTGAAACTTTATAAAAATGCTGCGAAATGTCACTGTCGTTGTTTCCCTTGACTTTGACCATCACGGGTTCGCGCATCACGCGATCGGCCATGTCAGCAATCGTTTTAGGATAAGTGGCACTGAATAACAAGGTTTGTCTGTGGTTCGGCACCCGCTGAATAATCTCATCCAACTGATCTTGAAAGCCCATGTCCAACATGCGATCGGCTTCATCCAAAACAAAATGATTCAACTCGTCTAAAAGTAAATTGCCACGTTCCAAATGATCAAAAACACGACCTGGTGTCCCAATCACAATGTGTGCACCATGCTCCAACGAATTCGCTTGATTCCTAGAAGGCACACCACCACATAGGGTGATGATTTTGACATTGGGTATGGCCGTGGCCAGTTGCCTGATGCTGTTGGCCACTTGATCGGCCAATTCACGTGTCGGACACAGGATCAATGACTGAATCGCCAACAATGAAACATCAAGATCATTCAACAAGGCCAATCCAAAAACGGCCGTCTTACCAGAACCAGTTTTGGCTTGACCAATCACATCTTTTCCAGCCAATACTTTAGGCAAAGCCTCACCTTGAATCGGTGTCATTTCATCAAAAGACAATCGTTTGAGGTTTTCTAATAAAGCGGGTTTGAGTTTTAATTGACTGAATTGACGAGATGACATGAGTAATTCCTGATGGCGGGCGTTAACCCAATTAATTTGATTGTTATGATAATTTTGGCGCATTGTACACGCAATACTTAATTATAATGTGTTTGACTGCGTTATTTAAGCAAAAAAAAGAGTCGAAATTTCGACTCTTTAATTTTTTCTTCAGCGCTTGTTTGCGCTGTTGCCGTTTGGCCTTTTCGGTTTTTTCATGAGCCCCGCCTTTGTGCATACTGGCCGCACGTGCCACGGGATTTCTTATAGTGCGTCTGATGGTTATGTTATTTCTACGAGGCATGTTTTAGCTCCTCTGTTAAGTTTGTGTTTAAGTTCAAATTGAACCATTGGCATTTGGTTTTGTGTTGTTTTTCAAAGCGTTTCATTTTTTTAGCAGCAAAACGGTCTTGTTGCAAAAAATCAGGCGCTTGTTCTGACAACTTGAAGCCAAATTGCTTGGGCAGCTTGGTATACAATGACTTGGGTGGTTGTGAATACTGCCCTATCTGTTTCAAAGCACACCCAGTTTGGTGTTCATACATATAAATACGTTTGGCACCAATTTCATTGCGGATGAATTCCACCGCTGTACACAACATCGCCTCGTGCCATACAGACAACAAAGGTTTGATGAAGCGATTCACATAACGGTCCAACAGTTGCCAGTTTACAAAGCCATGAAACTCAGCCTCTTCTTGCATTTCTTCACCCGATAAAAAATCATGCCAGCCCAAGGCTTTGCGCAACCAATCATTTTGAATTTCTTCTATCAACACCTCAGACAAGTCATCTGAAACATCCAATCTGGCCCAAGCCAACGTTTGCTTTTGGGCGTGAATTGGGTGGCTGTGGCATTTAAATTGGTCACCGTTTCTTGTAGACAACTTATCCAAAAAGCGGTCATGCTGTGATGAAAAGTTCAACTGCAACACCAGGTTATGACCTTTTCTACAGGTTTGTTGCCAGCTGGGTGAATCACCACCCCAAGACCCTAAAGTCAAGGTAAAGTGATGTAAATCCAGACCCCACAGTTGTTCAACCATCCACGGGTGAATTTGTTGACCACCGCATGATGCCAACCAATTTTTAACCACTGGTTTATTGAACAAATGTGCCATGGCACCTTGTTTTAATGTGTGTACTTTTGTTTTTTCTTTGACTATTTGTTGTAACAAAAACAAGCAGTACTTGTCTTTGAAATAGTGTATTTTTGTTTTATCCTCAGATAAGCAATACATCAACTCGTCGAGTAATTCTTTGTCCATGACAATTCTCTAAAATTTCTTTAATTTGTTTTAAGTGTTTAAGTTCTTTTTTCATCTGTTTACTTATTACTTTCATATTCAATCTCTTATAAGCGCCCCAAGCTACTGACTTGAGGCTCGTTAATCATTAACATGGTCATCATTAACATGGTCATCATGGACATGTTCTTCGCTTACTCAGCCTTTGACACAAACCACTTGTTTCAATGTGTGGACAATGTCCACCAAATCACTCTGGTTGGCCATCACTTGATCTATGTCTTTGTAAGCACTGGGTATTTCATCCAACATGCCTTTGTCTTTGCGGCATTCAACGCCTTGTGTCTGCTCATCCAAATCTCGCGTATTGAATGACCGCTTGGCTTCTGTGCGGCTCATGCTTCTGCCCGCACCATGTGAACATGAACAAAAACTCATCGCCGAACCTTTGCCTCTGACAATGAAGGATTTGGCACCCATTGATCCTGGAATGATGCCCAATTCACCCTCGCCTGCTCGAATCGCACCCTTGCGGGTTACGATAACTTTTTCACCAAAGTGCGTTTCATGCGCAATGTAATTGTGGTGACAGTTAATGGCTTTCTTGGTCAATTTGAACGCAGGCAGTTTCGACGCCTTTAAAGCATCCACCACCAAATTCATCATTTCCATGCGGTTGATCCAGGCATATTCTTGCGCCCAGTCAACAGCTGCCACATAGTCTTCAAAATACTTCGAACCTTCACGCAAGTAAGACAAGTTCACATCAGGCAAATGTTGCTGATGTCGCTGCATGTCCTTCTTGGCCAGATTAATAAAGTACCTACCAATCACATTGCCAATCCCGCGAGAGCCCGAGTGCAACATGATCCAAACGTCATCGTTTTCATCTAAGCACAACTCAATGAAGTGGTTTCCACCACCCAAAGTGCCCAATTGTCGATGCCATGTTCTGTTGAAATTACGCAACATTTTCATGATAGCAGGATGCTTGGCCACCAAGTCATCAAGTGGCTTATCCAAACCATTAACCGTTGAACGGTTAACCACCGTCTTGCTGTGGTGGTTAAAGCCCACGGGCACACGTTTTTCAATCTCACGTCTGACACCGTACAAGTTGTCAGGCAGGTCTTTGGCCGTTAGACTGGTTCTCACCGCATTCATGCCACAACCAATATCTACACCCACTGCAGCGGGTATCACCGCATTCAAAGTGGGTATCACTGAACCTACGGTGGCCCCAATACCCAAATGCACGTCTGGCATGGCTGCGATGTGGTGGTGCACAATCGGCAAATTCGCGATGTTAACCAACTGGTTAATCGCCTGTGGCGCCACGTCCTCTGTGTATATTTTTATCGGCACGCGCGCTTTGTTTATTTCTATCTGTATGCCCATGGCATATCTCCTGATCACTGAATGACAAGGCTCAAACCCCAACAATGAAATACACTGCCGGTTTATTTCAGGCAGCCGAAAGCCCCTGACATAAGCCCCTAAAGGCAAACTTGTCATATCAAAATAATTTTGGCTGATTTTGTGGTATTAGTGCAGAGATAAAACTGCAGGCACAAAAAAAGCCTGAATGGAACCATTCAGGCTTTTCTATAAAGTGTGTCTGAATGGCGTCCTAGCCTTTCAAACGAATTTTGTTCGTAAGTTGGCTATACATTTTTTAAGTTAAATTGTTGTTTCATGAAAGCCTCCTTTAGCGTCTGTGTTTGGAACTTATTTATTAATTCAAATGGCGACCGTTCGCCAATGTCTGATGATTATGTTTAAAAATGTCTTAAAGTCAACGGATAATTGTTATTTTTTCGTTAATATTCAAAATGGTAATCAAAGGTCTCAATGTCTTTGGCCCATATATTCGCCACTTTTTGCTGCGTTTCTTTGTTGTAATAACTTTGAAATGGTTGTTTTTTGATTTTGTTGATGTGGGGTATTTGGGTACAGTCTAGCTTTATTTTTTCACTGATGTATTTCAGTGATTCATGCAAGTGCTCAAACTTTCCGACATAATCCAAATCCAATTGACCCTGTTGATTACAAAGCACATTGAACTGATGCGCGGCCGGCCTTTGACCCTGGTAAGTAATGTAGTCCTCAAAAGTCATTTGGCTTAACTTTTTATGCCGAGAATGCGTGCTTTGGGTTTTGATGTATTCAAATTCTGATACCAATCGATCCCAAGGGTTTCTGACAAAAGCAAACTTAAAATAGTTTTGATACTTTTCAGCGGGCATGCTTTTTTCTGCTTCAATCAAGGCAGAATGTTTGCGAAAACTGTAGTTATGGTAATCAACAGCAAAGCCGTTCCGGCTCAATAATTTATACCAAAGTTGATTGTTTTTCGGTAAGGACACCTGCTCAAGGATCTGTCGCAAACTGGTGCCTGCGGCTTTCCTTACGTGAACAAAAATAAATTGGTGACTGTCTGAAATCAGCATGGTTAATCTATTCCCAAAAAAATCAAAACGCATTGTAACATTGTATTAAATCATGCGTTTATAATGGTATTGAAAACAAAAACAGAGGAAAACTATATGCATCAATTAGGCATGAAAAGTAAAACAATAATTTTGGCAGCTGGTATCACTTTGGCGCTTTCTGCCTATGCAGGCAAAGACCTGTCATTTGATCGACAACTGACTCTAGAAGCCAGCCGTGTGGACGGTTTAGAAGTTGATGCCGGTGCCGGTCACATGGAAATTGTGGGCGCAGATGTCGATGTGATTACAGTTGAGGCCAAGATTGAATCAGACAAGTATAATGACATGGATGATTTTGAATCTGCTTTTGCCGATGACATGGAATTTGAACTCAAACGCGACCAAGGTTTTGCTTTATTGAAAGCAAAGAGTAAAGACAAGCTGTTTTCAAACCCTGAAATCAGTATTCATTTAACCATTCAAGTACCACAGTCGTTTGACTTGATCGTAGATGACGGTTCTGGTCACATAAAAATTTCTGATATAGACGGTTCTGTTGAAGTTGATGACGGCTCTGGTCATATCGAGTTAAGCAACATCAAAGACGAAGTAGAAATTGATGATGGTTCTGGCCACATAGAATTATCAAACATTCAATCAGAAGTAGAAATTGATGACGGCTCCGGCAATGTCATTGCCAAAGACATCACTGGCGAATTCACCATTGATGATGGTTCTGGGGAAATTAAATTAAAGCAAATGGGTGGTAATGTTAATATCGAAGATGGCTCAGGCGCAATCCAAGCGAAACATGTGGCTGGCGACTTCACCGTTGACGATGGATCAGGATCAATTGACATCACTGATTTACAAGGAGAATTTAAGTTAATTGACGACGGATCTGGACACGTCAAAGTGAATGGAAAACCATACTCAAAATAGCCAGATATAACTTAACATCAGCCAGCAACCGTTTTCTAGGTTGCTGGCTGACACCCTCACCCGCTCAAAAAATATGTCCAAAATTTAGTGAGTGCCCTCTATAGCTCTGATAAAATCATTGAACACCACTATTTTGAAGAGCACCCATGTATACCAAACTATTTAACTTCATTTTATTTCTATTATTACTTATCTTTTCCCATATAGTTTCCGGTGAAACCAGCTCAGTTCTCAATGCTTTACAAGCACCACCGACAATTTCACCTGATAAAACACCCATTGAACAAAGTTGGCATATCAACCCTAAAACAAAGAATCAGCTTTTTGATGCCCGCGTTAATCAAGCCATTCAAGTTAATGGTTTCCCTCAATTGGTTAAACTTGAAAATGAAAAATTTTCACCCATCATACAAAACATACAATTAACCCGCTATGAGTTGATGGCACCAGGTGCAGAAATAACGTTACTGAGCGACCAAGGCAAACAAATCATTGCGCCTATAGAAGTAATGGCATTCAGTGCAGCCAAACATGGCTTAGGTTTGTTGGTTGATGCTAAAACTGGAGATGTAACCGGCATGGTGATTGAAAAAGGGATTAGCTTTAATATCACAGGTAATTTACAAACAGGCCTCGACTTCCGAGTTAATTCAGTGCCAAAAAATTCACATGATGCCTCGTCCTCTTGCTTATCTTCTATTGAAAACCAGCCGGGTGATCCTTTGGCTGATATGAAAATGGCCATGAAATCCCACAACCTCTCAACAAACTTACAAGGTAGCATCGATTACGAAGCCATATTGGCTATAGATACAGATACTGAATGGATGGACGGGAAATCTAATAACGTCAACACCGCCATGAATTACATCAACACTTTATTTGTTAACATGAACGTTTATTTTGAAAGGGACGCTTCTGTGAAGTTCTTAATGGGCGATGTAACACTGCGAACCAATAACGACCCTTATCCAAACGAGCCGGACATCAGCAAAGCTTTGACAGATTTCGGTGAACATTGGCGTGTCAATCAATCACATATCTACCGTAATTTTGCCGCTTTACTCAGTGGACAAAACATCAATGCCAACAGTTTCTCTGGTATTGCTTGGATTAACCAGTATTGTGAAAATGGTTTTTTAGCAAATGGTGGAACAGCCACAGTAGGCAGTTACAGTGTCAACCGAATTGGTTCTAATGCTGGCACAGGTTTTATTGCACAATTTTTGGCCCACGAAATAGGACACAACATGGGATCGCCACACACCCATTGTTATACCCCTGCCTTAGACAATTGTTACAATGGTGAAGGTGGCAGCTGCTTTGGTGGCACGCCCACTTGCCCGGCTGGCGGCAAAGGTACGATTATGAGTTATTGCCATGTTGGCGCTCCTAATGGTGCAGGTTGTGGCTTAAGTGATGATGAATTTCATCCAACCGTTATTGACTTATTTGACAGCCGATTGGCCAGCAACTCACCTTCATGTATTGCACCATTTGGTTTTGATTTAATTTTTGAAAACGGCTTTGAAAATTAATATTTTTCTCCAACAACAATGCCACTGTAAACTCTTAAAAACAGTGGCATTACACTTTTTTATTCATAACAAATCAAATCAGTTTGAACCTATTTGAATTTTTTCATGTCCGACTTATTACTGATAACTGGAGTTTGATATGAAAAAAAATACCTGGGTCTTTGTCCTTGTCCTCAGCTTGATTACCATACTGTTTCCTGTATCCCATGCCATGATGGTGGCCGATCCTTCTGAATTGGTCATCAAAGAGTTTAATGGCAATCTCTATCAAATGAAGCGCAATGATTGGCACGAAGTCAACAGTTATTCAGACTTAGAAGGTCATCAAGTTAAAACCAAAGACTGGTATAAAATCATCAAATCAGACCCAGCCAATGAAGCCAATGCTTTACTGCATGCCTTGAGTCAATTCCTAGACAAAGATGAACTTTGGCCTTACGTTGAGGCGGGTTTATTAAGAAAGAACAACCCATCAATTCCGGTATATGACCAAGTGGCCAACAATGCCTACCAAGCTTGGCCTCGTCAAAGTAAATTACACTCACTCGAATATATTAGAACAAATCCAATTTACGCCAAAAACTTAACCAAACAGGTCAATTGGGACAACCTTTTTAAATACCCCAGCAAAGAACAACTGTCACTGGACGACGCCATTGATAAATTAAAAACCACCTCTTTATTGAATCAAGATGATTACCAAGGCAAAAGACTCAGGTACCAAGCCATTAACCGCATAGCGATGCACACCAATGCTGATGATTTACTGCCTTTGATCAAAGATGAAAGCTTCGAAGTGGCCCTTGGCAGCTGGGTGGCTCTATCTAGACTGGCACCAAAACAAGTCGCCAAAACAGTGGTCGACCATTCCTTGTGGTTACAAGATGAAATTCAATACACTTATGGTTCGGGATGTATTCGACACACAGGCCAATTAGTGCCTGTGGTGGCCGCTTTGGATTTGTTTGTCGATTACTTATCAGCTGAGCAAATCAAGCAAGTTTTGACTGAAGTTCCTGACATGTGGGCTCAGAAAAAATTCGATCAGTTGAATGTCTCACACCCTAAAATCAAACCTCTTGTTTTGTCTATGAAAGCGGAAACGCATGTATTCAAACAATTAAAATATGTATTTAACAGCTGGAAACACAATGAAAAATACCAACAGATGGCTGAATTGGAAGCACCATTTACAGACATGAAACAAGCTTCCCGATATGTATCGGCAGTTGGTTTTGATAAAAAAATAGCCGACTTTCTACTAGAGTCATTGGCCTCTGATCCATCTGACAAAGAACTCAATCGTTTTATGCACTATGCTTTTAACAAAGAAAGTGAACACAGTTATCGCTATTTAAAAGCTTTGATAGCATCACCTTATTTTGAGCAAAACCACGCTGAAATAATTGAATACCTCATTGGTTACAAAAACGTCTGGCCAAAGAAATGGTTGCCTTTAAAGCAACAAATTGTAAATCAAATCAACCCTTTAAGATTTGAAGATAAATACTTACCAGTCAATATAAAACTGGCTTTAAACTAAACCACATTAACTCACCACCATTAACATGCCGCTGGTTTACTGACTCCAAGTTTTAAAGCCAGCGGCATTGTGCTATAATCCGACGCCTTTTAAACAGCGTAGAATTTCCCATGAAAATACTGGTCGCAATCAAGCGCGTCGTGGATTACAACGTGCGTGTTCAGGTCAAGCCTGACGGCTCTGGCGTTGCCACAGACGGTGTCAAAATGAGTATCAACCCATTTGATGAAATCGCCATAGAAGAAGCCTTACGAATCAAAGAACAAGGTCATGCTGACGAAGTGGTGGTAGTCACCATCGGCAGCAACGACAGCCAACAACAATTAAGAACAGCGATGGCCATGGGTGCCGATCGTTCAATCTTGGTTGAAAGTAACGAAGCCATCCAGCCTTTGCACGCAGCACAAGTGTTATTGAAAGTGGTTGAAGCAGAAGCACCTGGCTTGGTCATCATGGGTAAACAAGCCATTGATGATGACAACAACCAAACACCTCAAATGCTGGCGACTTTGTGGAACCGCCCACAAGCCACATTTGCATCTAAATTGGTATTGAATGGCGAGACAGCCCAAGTCACTCGTGAAGTAGATGCCGGTTTGGAAACCATTGAAGTTGACTTACCTGCTGTTATTTCTACAGACTTGCGCTTGAATGAGCCTCGTTTTGTTAAATTGCCTGACATCATGAAAGCCAAGAAAAAGCCTTTGGACGTGCAAGCCATTGCTGACTTGGTCGCTTCATCTGATGGCGCACCAGTGATGGTATCGCAACATGAGCCACCGCAACCACGCCAAAAAGGCATCATGGTTGAATCTGTGGATGAATTGGTCAACGTATTGAAAGAAAAGGGGTTGGTATCATGAGTTCAGTTTTAATTATTGCAGAACATAACGGTAACAGCGTTAATCAAAGCACAGCCAAGGTATTAACAGCTGCCAAACAACTCGGCGCAGACAGCATCGACGTGGTTTTATTTGCTGCAAACGCCGACACTTTAGCCGCTGACATCGCGTCTTTTGAAGGCGTTAACCAAGTGAACGCGGTTACTTGTTCTGACAACCACGATCAACTGGCTGCATCAATTGCACCAACGATTGCTGAAATGGGCAAAGGCTATGATTACGTTTGGGGTCCATCGACCACATTCGGTAAAGACTTGATGCCACGCGTTGCCGCCTTATTAGGCGTTAACCAAATCAGTGACTTGATGGAAGTCATCGACGCCAAAACATTCAAGCGTCCTATTTATGCGGGTAATGCGATTGTTACCGTCAGTACCGAAGCTGCTAATAACGTTGCAACAGTGCGAACTGCATCTTTTGCTGCGGACAAAACCTCAGGTGGCAGTGCATCCGTTGTTTCATCAAGCTTAGAAACTGCCGCCACGCACACAAGATTTGTTGAATTATCATCAGGCAATTCAGACCGCCCTGACCTACAAACAGCCAGCAAAGTCATCTCAGGTGGCCGTGGCGTGGGTTCAGAGGAAAACTTTGAAATCGTTTTCAACTTGGCCGACAAAATTGGTGCCGCCACGGGTGCATCACGTGCAGCCGTTGACGCAGGCTACGTGCCTAACGACATGCAAGTGGGGCAAACAGGTAAAATCATCGCTCCTGATTTATACATGTGTTTCGGCATATCAGGTGCCATCCAACATTTAACCGGTATCAAAGATGCCGGCACAATAGTCGCCATCAACAAAGATGCAGACGCTCCGATATTCGAAGTGGCTGACATCGGTTTGGTTGGTGATTTATTTACCATCATTCCAGAAATGATGGAAAAACTTTAAGAGGTTATTATGGATTTTTTGAAAGAATTAGGACTAAAAGACGTTAACTACGGTACTTGTACTGGTCCAAACGAATGGTCAACTGACGATTCAGCTGGTTTGATTGAATCACACAACCCTGCCACTGGCGAATTGATGGGTAAAGTCGTTTCAGCATCCGATGCTGACTACGAAAACGTCATCACCAAAGCAGAAGAAGTATTCAAAGAATGGCGTAAAGTGCCCGGCCCATTGCGTGGCGAAGCCGTGCGTTTGGTCGGCGAAGCTTTGCGTAAGCACAAAGATGCTTTGGGTTCATTGGTTGCTGCCGAAATGGGCAAAATCAAATCTGAAGGTGACGGTGAAGTTCAAGAAATGATCGACATGGCTGATTTTGCCGTGGGTCAATCTCGCATGATGTACGGTAACACCATGCACTCAGAACGCCCAGGTCACAGGATGTATGATCAATGGCATCCACTCGGTGTGGTTGGCATCATTTCAGCCTTTAACTTCCCAGTGGCCGTTTGGTCTTGGAATGCTTTTGTTGCCGCCATTTGTGGTAATGTTTCTGTTTGGAAACCCAGCCAAAAAGTGCCCTTGTGTTCAGTAGCTGTCCAAAACATCTGTAACGAAGCTTTGAAAGATGCAGGATTCCCACCGATTTTCTTACTGTTCAACGACAACAGCAACGAATTGGCGAAGAAATTTGTCGATGACAAGCGCGTTAATTTGGTGTCATTCACAGGTTCTACCCAAGTGGGTAAACAAGTGGGTGTTCAAGTGGCCAAACGCATGGGCCGTTCTTTGTTGGAATTGGGCGGTAACAACGCCTTGATCGTTGATAAATCAGCTGATTTGAAATTGGCCGTTCCTGCGATTGTATTTGGTGCAGTTGGTACAGCCGGTCAACGTTGTACAACCACTCGTCGTCTCTTCGTTCACGAAGACATCGCCGAAGAATTGACTGAAAAAGTGGTCAACGCTTACAAGCAAGTGCCCATCGGCAACCCATTAAACACAGACACTTTAATGGGCCCTTTGATCGACGAAACGTCTGTCAACAACTACCTCAGTGCCGTGGCCAAAGCCAAAGCCGCTGGCGGTGAAGTATTAACAGGTGGTAATAAAGTTGATGGCCCAGGTCATTTTGTTGAACCTTGTGTGATCAAAGCCCAAGCCGATTGGGAAGTGGTTAAAACCGAAACATTCGCGCCCATTTTGTACGTCATGACATTCAACGACTTGGATGCTGTGATTGAAGCACAAAATGACGTGGCACACGGCTTGTCATCTGCCATCTTCACCAACGACCTGCGTCAAGCCGAGCAATTCTTGTCATCAGCTGGTTCCGATTGTGGCATCGCAAACGTCAACATCGGTACATCAGGTGCTGAAATTGGCGGCGCATTCGGTGGTGAAAAAGAAACAGGCGGCGGCCGCGAAGCCGGCTCTGATGCATGGAAAGCTTACATGCGCAGACAAACCAACACCATCAACTACTCTACCGAGTTACCACTGGCCCAAGGCATCAAATTCGATATCTAGTCCTTTGTAAATTAAGGTAATAAAAAAGGGCCGCTTTGGCCCTTTTCTTGTAAATGAAATTTGGTAGGTTAGTCTGCCAACCAACAACAGGGCCTTTAAGGCAAGTAGGCGCCTTAGGCGAGCAACGCGAAGTCCAACCTACATTTATTGACCATTCTAAATTCCATCAAAAGACTTCATATATCGATTCGCCCTTTTTATACAGATATATTGCCCCAATTTACTGCACCATCGTTTTGATCGTAACCACGTTGTTTGATTTATTGAAATCAACATTATTGTCAGAATTATCAGTAGCGAGGGCACTGTTGACCAGTTCTGTTCCTGCAGCTGATACAACCAAAAATGACATGGTACATGTGATAGATTGACCAACCTCAAGAAGCGGTATGACCGTTTTTCTCATTTGAACGTCCAAGGTATCAAACTCTTCCTCTGTAGTACAGCCATCAGTTACCAGATGCATGTTCTTGCGAAACATGTCACCAAAAGTTACTGATGAAGCCGATTGGGGGCCCAAATTTTCAATGGTTAGCTCATAGGTGATGACGTCATTCTGGCTTATAGGTTCTGCGGTCAATAATGATTTAGTAACTTTAATATCGGCTACAGTTGTGGTGAAAAATTGTGATGCAATTTCACCTTTAATCATTTTCCCTTCTTCAGCAGCAGCCAAAATATCAATGGTAAATGCACCTAATTCTGGAACCCTTTGAATTATGGGTTCAAAACCATCAGTAAATATTAAATCCACCAGACCAAAATGTACTGCAACGTCCGTTAAACCTGGCATGCCTGCAGGCAAGGAAGCATCTTCAACCCAAGTGGCTCCGTCATAATGCCAAAGCACAGCTTCATTCCCGCCATTGCCGTCTGGTTTAAAACCGACTGCCCAAAGGGCATTGATAGAAACGCCACCCAACCATGACAGCGTTTGATCATTTGGAACTGTGACGTTTAAATTTGACCAAGAGCTGCCGTCGAACAACCAAAATTCGTTGGTGTTTCTGATGGCCATAATTTCTCGAGGTGGAACAAAACCAAAAGTACAATTGTTATTTTCTACCCAAGCTGCAGTCAATGACAAATCACTGGCTTCATCATGAACCAAACCATCGCCATTGATTTCTCCTAAGTTATTATTCAATTGCAATATATCTCCGTTGTCGAAAATAAACTTTATGTCTCCACTGTTTCCACAGGCTGTTAACATGGGTTCATTGAAACCCCGGCAGAATGGTTGATCGCCTGGTTCAACACCTGGCAGGTTTGGACATATAAAATTAAAAAAGCCTAAACTTTGGTAGAACATGACATCTTGTTCTGGCGTTATCCAAGTGCCTGTAAAAGGAATGTCGTTTGAGCCTGAAGTCACTTCTTCCCAAACAACACCATCCCACCTCAAAACAACATCATTGCCTGTAGCGATGGCCAAATTTTTAGAACCCACATAAACGTCATATAGATTTTCCGTGGTACCCGATGGTATCAATGTGCCTGGCGCGCCATCGATGTAATGCACAATGACACCATTATTCCCAACAGCTACCGTGAAATTTTGATCGGACGAAGAAATGCCATTAAAAACTTCCGCTGTGGGTGATTGTTGTACTGTCCATAGCGTATTGCCTGCAAAAGCTAAAATACTCACAAAAATCAATAAATAACCTGCTTTGTTCATGCTGTTCACCAAATAAAGTCTATATTTATTCTCGAACAGAATCTATGCCAAGTCAATTTTTTTGCTCCTTTTAGAACCACCTAAAAAAACCTTAAGGTGTCAAAACCATAAGGGGCCAAAACCTTAAGGCGTCAAAACCTAAAGTAAGGTAACTTGGGCTTTGCCCATCACAACATTGATTGATATATTTCACCCTGTAGTAATGCCACTTTCTTTTATCCAACAGAAGAAAAAAAGAAAATTATGGGCGAAGTCCATCCTACCGTTATTCAGTAACATGAATTTGAATATTTGCATCCTGTTGTATGTTTTTTTATACAAGCCAAGCTATAATTTAATCGAAAAAAATACAAGGAAGTTTATATGAGTTATGTATCAGAATTAACCGCTGAAGAAATCAAAGAGTTTCCACAAGGTGTGAATAAATTCATCGCTGAAGCGTATGGTTATTTGTTGCTGTCGTTGTTTGGAATTTTCGTTCTGGGCTTGTTTTCATACAACTTTTTTCCAGACGCGTTGAAGTGGCCTTTACTCTTTGCTGACATTGCCATTTGGGTAGCCTGTGGTTGGTTTGGTTGGCGCAATCCCATTAAAATTGTCATGCCTTTATTCACAGTCATTACTGGTTTATTTTTGGGCTTGGTTGCTCATGAGAAACCTGACGTATTTTTTACTGCAAGCGTGATGACCATTGTGGGCTTCGTTGGTTTATCAAGCTATGTTTGGGGCACAAAGAAAGACTTTTCATTCCTTTTGGGCATATTGAACATGGCTTTTTACATCATCATTGGTGCCATGCTTGTGTCCATCTTCATCGACATTCCTTTTTTTACCCTGTTTATCAGTGGCTTAGGGGTGTTGGCATTTTCTGGCTGGATACTTTATGACACAAGCCAGATCATTTTACATCATGATGAACAGGATTCCTCAGCCATCGCAGGATTTGAATTGTTGATAGACATTGTTGGTTTACACGCCCACCTGCTTTCTTTACTCGACTCTTTGGGCTTTGGAGATGATTGATGGCTTATCAAACAATCTGGTATTTATTATCCTCTCCACTGAGCAAACACTTCATCAGCAGTAGGGTTTGAACTGGCCATACCATTGAAGAATACTGCTGGAATGGTTCCCCTCAACACCGTCGATGAACGTTCAATTTTAGATATGGTTTCTTCACTGGGTTCAATGGCATTTATGCTAACACTGTTACTTCTAACAACAGTAACACCACGACTTTTGAGCGCCAGCTCTAAGGCATCTGCTCTTTTTCCTGCCTTTTTAGGACAGTTTTTTGGGGCGACGATATAAACCACGTCTGATTTAAAGTTATTCGGCATGTATATGTCAGAGAATCCATTTTCATTTTTATCCATTTCAATTTCAGATCCTACAAAATGCGTCCAGCCTTTGTATGCGATGAAAATAAAAAACGCATAGAACAACAAATTTTTCATATTTTAACCCAACATGCTATCTGTAAAAAAACGCTCACCATCATATACAGCATCTGATTTAAACTAAAGCGTTTTTTGTACACTACTGAAACCACACCACCAAACAAAGTACCTGATTTTTCTTCATGAAGCACTGTAGACAGCTTCAGTCATCAAAGCCATGTTTAAAAATCAAATCAGGGCTCGAGCCCAATGGATACGCACCGATATCCACCGAGGGTAAATTCCATAATGAACCATCTCCTACAGCCACTGCTGGACTGCTTTCCATCAATTCAAAATCAACGGTGTTGGTAAATTCAGGGTCGGCATTTAACGAGTTGTATTCTCTGCCAGAAAATTGACTACTGAATGAGGCTAAATCATAAGGTGTTCCGCTGTAAAAGTTTCCGCCCCAGTTGGGCCTTAAATGTATGTCTGCATGACTGTTATTGAAATACAAATTGTGGTGAGAAACGAACTGATCCAGATAATCATCTACTGTGGTGGTGGTGCCTCCACTGTATAAGTAGATACCCACTTCATTGTTAACAAAAATGTTATTACTGATGACGGTGCCAAATGTATCGTCCCAACCAATTTGCACACCCGATTTAACATCATAAAAAACGTTGTTGTATAATAAATTATTGTCATTATCGGCATTGTATGTAGGCAGCCACAAGCCTATTTCAGAGCGGACTACAATATTTCCATAAATTTTCCAGTCACCTGCAGGTCTGTATTCCTCATCTGTTTCTTGACAGCCATCATTATTACTTGAGGACCATACACAACGAAAACTACCCGGCTCGAAAGCCATGAACACATCATGAATATAGTTGTAGCGAACGATTAAGTTTGAGGTTCCGCCTTTGGTACCCACTGCTGAACGACCTGGGATGTCGTAAATCTCATTGTATTCAACAATGTTCGGCTCACCCGGTTTAGTAACCATGAAACTGATGCCTTTACTGTTTGATGTGCCACCCCAATAGACAGAATCGAAAACCCTGTTATTTCGCACCACACTGCCTTTTGAATCCCAAATGCGCACGGCGTAAGAATTGTCATTGCCATTTGAGGTGTGCCCAAAACTGTTATTTTCTAGGGTAATAAAATCAGCGCCTTCAAAAAATATGGGGGCACTTTGGGTATAATAAAAATTCAAATTACGGACCACCATGTGATGACCATTGGCGGCCACGCGGCCTAAGCTGCGTTGTGACAATTCATAGACTTCATTGTTTGGCACTTCTCCAATCGCTGGATACAAATAAATATAACAGCCCGCATTATCTGCAAAGCATTGTGTGCCATTGATGTCAGCTTTCGTCCAATGGTTGGGCTCAACAAGGTTACTGACATGGTCATGGTCACGACCACCGTCTAAATCGGATTGATGATCGACCCGTGTATGGCCATTGAACATGCCTTTGGGATCACTCGACAAGACTTCGGCTGAAATTCGCCAAATATTGGCGTCATATATTTCCCAGGTATCATTTGCTGTGCCATAAGAGCCTAAAATATCGACTGTTTCATCTGAGTATGATTGTAAGGTCAGGTTCGGTGTGTTGATGGTATTTAAATCCGTTTCTTCAATCAAGCGATAAACACCTCCCCTCAGGGTTAATGTATCTCCATCTTGAACTTGGTTGAAGCCGTGAGACAAGCTTTTCCAAGGGCTGTTCAAAGTACCACTGTTATTGTCATCACCTTGTGGCGAAATAAAGTATTCTGTTGCTGTTGTTATTTGGCTGATCAAGATCAAAGCCGTGATTAAAGTTATTTTCATATTTATTAATAATTTGATTAGCAAAGGCATTAGAATAATGAATATTCCATTTGTACCAGATTGTTTAGCTTAATATTATGAGTATAGCACCCCATAACAATCTTTCTGAACTGTTTTGTCTTTCTGAAAAATAAAATTTCAAATGACAATTCTAGTTCATTCTGACTTTTTCACTTAAATACCTATATAATACGCCCCCAGTTTTCTACAGAAATAACAATGAAAAAGCTCATCCTCCTCATGACATTATTTGTCCTCTCTTCACAACCGAGTGCAGACACAAAAAACAACCCCAAACTTGCTAACACAGCCTCTATTTCTGGCACATTAACCGGAGTAAACAACAGCAGTGATTTAAGGGTTGAACTGTATGACACTAATGGAAATTGGGTCAAAAGAAGCAGCTTAAGCAATGGTAACTATTCATTCACTGGTTTAAACAGCGGTCGTTATTATGTTTTAGGTTACAGCTATGAAACATTTTGGGGAATAAATTATGAAGGTTTACCAACCCTTTATGGAAACCGGTTATGCATAAACCCTGAAAGCCCCATTTATAGATGTGACAATGTCACCATTGGAACACCGATACAAGTATCTCAGGGCCAAAGTGTCAATAACATCAACATCACGTTAATTAAAGGCTCTTCTATTTCTGGCAGGGTTACTGACAATCAAAACGAAGCATTAATCTCTACTCTTAACATATATAAACGCAACCAATCTGGCTCATACAAACTGTACTTTTCAAGCTCAAACCATTACTTAGAGGATGGTAACTATACTTTTCATGGCTTGGTCCCAGGCAGTTATAAAATCAAAGCCAAAGCTTATAATCACATAACCGAGCTTTATAACAACATTCCTTGCCCAACAACTTCTTGTCAGACCACACTGGGTAACACCATTTCAATTTCCAACTATAACAGCCATGTTTCTGGAAAAAACTTTCAAATGGCACCCATTGCATCTGTCACATTCAATTACAATGAATTACAAGATAATGGGTATTTACAGATTATTGATGCAAACAACAACTATACAGTAGACACTGTTTTCTTACCGCAAGGCTCACAATCAATCACAAAAACTTTAAGAACAGGTTATTATCGCTTTTTCTTTTCATTTGATGATGACAGCATTCACATGTCTAAATATTGGGGTGGTACAAGCTGCTTTGAAACCAGCGATTGTGACCCTGATGAAGCTTCAACAACGACAATATCTACAGGTCAATACAGAAATTACAACATGCAATTTGATTCCAAGTTTGAGCTTATTTTAAACATTAACAGCTACAGTACTGTTGGTAACAATAGGCCACAAGTTTCAATATACAAAGATAACAACTTATTGACATCATTCACACAATATTCGAACCCAACTAACACTTTCATTCAAGCTTCAGGCAACATCAAATTAAAAGTCGATTTGGCGGGCTATAACAGCGAACTTTATAACAACATCAGCTGTTTTGATAACTGTCAGATTGACCAAGGAAGTAACATCAATGCACAACTGGGACAAACTAAAACCATCAACATGGTGCTCGCTTCTAGGCTGAAAATCAGAGGCAGAGTAAGGGATGCAAACGGTGACTTCATGCCATATCATTCTGTTCATTTATACTCCCTCAATGAAAACAACTTAGCTTATCTGGCCGGTACAACTACGAACGAGGATGGTTTTTATACATTTATTGGGGATTTGCCTACAGACGCCGAATATGTAACAAAAGCATTGGGGAACAACGAACACCTCGACACTTTTAACGGTGGAATCGTGTGTGATGACAGCTGTGTCGTGAGTGATTACAATCCATTGACTATCACACCAAATCAAACAACTGCAGCTAATATTCAACTAAAATCAAAAGGCAAACTGAGCATTGATTACCTTACATACTATGGTGGCGATATAGCTGAAAGCGTCCGTGTTCGAGCACACCCCATTGGCAGTACAAATACAAATACTTCTGCCTATACCAATGAACTTGGACAAATTTTAAATTGGTCCATTCCTTTTCAAAACTTCAAACTGTCTTTCAGTTACAACGGTATTTATGGTGTTTACCCTGGTATTGTTTGCGAATCATATTTAACCTCAGAGTGCCTAAACCAAGGTCAAACCATCACTGCTGAAGCGGGACAAACAGTTGTGATTTCAGATGCCGTACTCAATACCTTAGGAAGTATTCATGTTACAACAACATTTGAAAATCAACCCATAACCAATATGATTGTATCTGCTTATAATGACCAGGCAGAAAGGGTTGCTTATGGGTTCAGTAACGGTGCTGGAATCACTGAAATAAATAATTTAAATTCAGGAGTTTATTACCTTGTAGCTCAATCTAACTCTGGATTTCAATATCAGACTCTTTTATACCCTGATTTCGCCTGTCCAGGCGGGCTGGGATCTGGTTGCAATATCAATGATGGCAATGGTGTCTCAGTGGCACTTAATGACATTAATGACATCAGTATGGACATGTCTGAAAATCCAGTCATTAATGTCAGCTTAAGAGACCAATTTACAACCGACGAAATTTCCAGCTTTGACTTCAAGGTTTATGATGACAGTCAATCATACATAGGAACTTTTTATCTGAATAACAACGAACAAATTCATTTAGAGCCCGGTGACTACTATTTTCTGGTTGACTCAAGCTGGAATCACCCTGTGACTTGGCCAAACAACCGCTGTCACTACAACTCATTAAGCAGCTGTGATGTCTCAACCATAAAAACCGTTGATAACATCGCTGGCCAAACAATTGATTTTACGACATATAGAAAAAATGGATTGTATTTTGAACTGCTCGATAACCGGACCCAAACACCCATCAACGGTGCCACAGTCGATATTTGGCAAAACCAAAACTTGGCAGAGCGTGTCATTTTGAACGATTTAGGAAGGGGCGTATCTCCAACTTATTTATATAGCAACAATGATTATAAACTTTCTACAGATATTGGCATTGATGATTTTTTGTTCAATGAAGTTTACGATAACAAACAATGTCCTGACGGGTCTGTTTTCTCTAACCTGTGTGATTTGCAGCAAGGAAATATCATAAACATTGAAAGCAATCCCGACGCTCCACAAATCATACAATTTTTAATGGATGGAGACCCCATATTTCAAAACACATTTGAATAAACAAAAAAGCCTGTCGAACTGAGTTCGACAGGCTTTTGTCATTGGCATCAAACGTTAATTTTGATGCTGTCTTTGGTCAAACCTTCTAAGCCGCCAAACACGGTGATGTTGTTGACTTTATCGGCCACTTTTTCCAAAGTTTCCAACTCTTTCAATCGGCGCAAAGTTTCGCTTTGATCCATCAACTTGGCGGTGTTCAACAAAGAACGGGTCGCGGCGGTTTCTTCACGTCGTTTGATGATGTTGGCTTTGGCCGCTTTTTCAGCTTCAACCACTTGGTTTAAAATGGTTTTCATACAGTACATTAAACAGCCTAAAATACCTTTATCAGTGAAACAGTAAGCTGTCAGATACTAGGCATTTTTTTAAGTAAAAGCAGTCTCTTTCTTATCAAAATAACAAAGTAGATGACGGCTTAATGTTTCACCCGAAGGGCGCAAATCTGGTTCACCAGCACTTCGTTATTTCTATTTGATAGAGAAAGACTATAGCTTCATAAAAATGCCTTGTTCTGATAAACCAGATTTACGCTGCTAATGATATTATAGGTTGCTTAATGTACTTTGGCAAAATGATGTCCTTGACACCCACTTCAATCAAGCGCAAACCAAATTCAGCCACTTTCTTAGCCACAATGGCTTTAACAAAAGTATCAATGGCTTCCTTGTCTGCCAATAAAACATCCAACACTTTGGTGCCAATTGCTTTACGCAAAGACAACTGCAACTCGTTGTACAAAAACTCCTTGTAATTGGCCAACTCGGTCACCGCTTTCACCGCATCTTCAACTTTGAAAGTCGCAGACAAATTCACTCGCAAGCTCACTTTGTCTTTGGTCAAAATTTCTTGACCGGCCACTTCTAATTGTTGCGCACGTGTTTCGACGATTTCAACAGTTACAGTTTGGTTAAAGTTCCAAAAACCGTATTTGCCGGCTTTCAAAACACGCTCCAATTTTCCATCAATAAACAACAAACCCACTTGCTGGTTCACCACTTCCTTGATGACCAAACCTTTGGATAATACCGATGCCTTGGCCGCTTTTGCTAACACATTGATGTCTTTGTTAGACACTTCAATCTGTTCAGTGACGTTGATGCGACGCACTTCTACTTTCGCAGCGGTGTTCCAAAACCATTTTTCAGATTGAGGCTTCATCAAGTCAACAAACTGACCATCAACGTAAATCAATGCCACCTCATTTTCGTCGGTGTTAATCACTGTGTAGTGCTCTTCAGCCAAGCTGTTTTTGTTTCTGAATAACGCTTTGATGTCTTTCTGGGTTATTTCAGTCGCTGTGACATCAAAAACACGCACCTTAATGCGGTTTTCAAAGTCCCAAAACTGGTACACACCAGCAGTTAAAATTTCGGTTAATTGTCGATCGCGAAACAACAACCCACGTTCATTATCAGCAATCACTATTCTTTTTCTAAAAATCATTTTCTTCCTTCCTGTGCGATACAGACAAACCAACCGTTTGACCATTCGCAACTATGTAAACTCAGTCATTAAAACCTCGTTGATAAATTTAAAATACTGTCCAAAGGACACCTTAAAATATTCCCTCTCCTACCGCACCACCGCAAGCCTTCTTGCGTTGGCTTTGTACTTCACCGAAGTGAAATCCAAATATTAAAAAGTCAGTTTCACGACCAACCAGTGGTCAACAATGGGTTGTTCTGGCTCCACAAGTTCATAAAACCACACCACTCACCCTGTGTGTCTGATGCATCCTTGCATTATGGCTTCATTCATTTGCTTCTCAGTTTGAATAGGCTCAAACTGCAGACCAATGCATTGTTGGCTTGAACATCGCATGCACATGCTTTCACACCTCACACCTGTTCCTGGTGGCCGTTGTTCGACAGCTGCTGCGCTGTCATCACTTGGATGCCATCGACATAATGCGATGACATGCTCAGCAACAAAGGACATCTCGCCCACCGAACTGAAACTGACCTGTGATGTTTAATGACGTCACGCGTCAACATAGATATGGCTTTCGCCGTGGTGCCTTTCGGCTGGTTTTTGAGCAGGAATCGAACCTGCGACCCGCAAATTAAATGTTTGCTGCTCTACCCGCTGAGCTATCAACTTTAGAGAAGGAATCGAACCTCCGAATATAAAATAAATTGAATCTAAATCAATCGCCTATTCCACTTGGCTATCTATTACCCACTCATCGGCATACACGCCAGTCACACTGGCTGCACCGGCTTGCCATACAGAGACAAGACCAAAGATGAATTGGATTTGTTAGTCAATTGGGTAATCACCCAATCGACATGTTTGTGGGGTTTTGAAATGTTTTAGACATAAAAAAACCCGATGCGGCTGACCGATCGGGTTTACATTTTCCCTGAAAGGCCATCCATGCCTTTCAAGATTTTGAAGGGCATTAAATCAACTGCGTACCATGCACGAGCGATGACTCGGCTGGCCGTTTGTATCTAGTTTATTTTCTAGTATGTTGATAAAATAATTTTTCATAATATTTTTTGTACTTCGTGGGCATCGCCCTTGTTCAATTTGGTAGCGCATTCTACGCCTCGAATATCAGATGTCAAGAATAATTAACGATAAATTAACATTGTTTTTAGAAATCACCCTCAAAACCATCCTCAAATATCAAATCAAATGGTTGTAATTCATTGTCCAAACAACGACTGCCACCTTCAAAATAAAAGGTATAAGCTGATTAGGATTGGTTGGTTCTTGTTGCTTCTGGTCGTTCATCCATACTGACCATTTGAGGTACATAGCCATGACAAAAATCATCGCCTTGCAGTGTGCCTATGGCCATTTGTGAGTCATAATCGGTTTTATAATCATCATTGCCTGAACGTCCATACCAGCCAGCACCCTGCCATTGATAATCATAATCTATTTGGTATTCAATTTCAGATGCCAAAGAATTCATTGATAGCATCAATAGACCTGTTATTAAAAAATGGCGCATGTTACTGAGGCACTGTTAAAATGACGGTCTCTCCACCATCTTCATAAGTAATTTCCATTTTTTCGTAGTCAAATCGCAAACGAACATTGACAGCATGCACTAGATTTTCTGGATAATTGTTATTTAACATGATGGGCTCAGCTGCCACCAATTTTCCATTTTCTATTTCAATGGTATAAAAGTGTTCTTCTTGCCCTGAATTAGTTGGCCTCAAAAATTTGAGCTCAAGATCAACAAGGCTTCCTTGGTCTAATGCTTGAAAAAGCAGTGGCATGCCTTTGGACATGCGGGTGGTCAGTATCAAGGGTTTGTGCTCGGTTTGTGCCGAATTTTTAATTAAATGATGAACTTCATTAACTTCAAAAAAACCTTCAAATCCAGTTCTGGTCACATCCCCTTGGATAACGCCACCATTCACCTTAATCATCATATAGGCATCAAGTGCCGCCAATACCTGAAAGTTAAAAAACAACAACACAAAGACAACATATATTTTACTTGGCTTTATCACAACGGCCACCCCAGTTAATTAAAATCACTTATTAGGGTAACACAAATGATATACCCAAGCTAAATAGGCAACTTGAAACAACATCATTAAAACACCATCACATTATAGTGGCGTTGAAATTAAGTCTAATTCTGTTATTTAAATTGATTTCTGGTCATTTGACCAATGAACACTGGTTTGTATTCAATGACTTCAAAATCCCTGATGTGAGACATGTCTTTCCACATCATGTCAAAACCTCTGGTACGCTTGAATATGTTAACCCTGCGTTTAAATTTTTGACCCTCTTTCTCAGTGGCTGGCCGCACTTGACCAAGCTTGACCAAAATACGCATAGCGGGCGGCTGTTTAAATGAACCTTTTATCAATGACTTCAGCCAAAACCACCGCCCCGAATTGACTGCCATAATGGTTGCATATTCACAGTGTTCGGCATTCAAGGGTATATTCTTAGTGAATTTTTGGAAAAACCAGCCAGAATTTCTGTCATTCAATACCACACTGCCTATAGGTGATACATGAGGTATGCCTTCGGCGTTGACAGTGGCCACTGAACAAAACACGGCTTGTGAAAACACAGGTTTTATTTTTTCTCTGAACTTTAAATCATCAACCTTCATCACTTACTCCTATACTTCATGTGCTTTTTATCTTTGGCTTGATAGACTCATTGAAGACAATATGCAATGCCATCGATCAATCCATAAAATGAGGTACTAATCGAATTGCCAGGCATTTAAATACCTCAATGCAACAACATACCTTGAGGTATGCAGGGAGTCAATGTATCATACCTTTGGGTATGTCGCAATTTAACACCTAATAATTTAAACAGAAACCTTATAAAAATTGATATCAGATACCGCTGTGATATACCAAGACCAAGTACTGAAATCACAAAAGCGAGAGATAAATCATTGAAAAAAGCAGCAGCAACATGATTAATGGTGAAAATGACAGCCAACTGGCTTGGCTTAAAATGGGCATTTATACATTGGACCAATTGGGTTTCAGGGCATTGAAAATCAAGGACATGTGTGAAAGATTGAAAGTGACCAAAGGCAGTTTTTACCATTGGTTCAAATCTAAACGCGAATACGAATTACAGTTATTGAATTATTGGAAACAAAGATACACACAAGGGTTTATTAAAAATGCTGAAAAAGGGAAAAATTGTAAAAAAAAACTCGCCATACTCGGAGAACAATGTATTGAAGGGGCGTTGAATGGAAATAGACTGGAGTTTGAGATAAATGCTTGGTCCCTTCAGGATGAAAAAGTTAAATCATTTGTCACCTCTGTATATGAACAAAGACACCAGTACTTAATCAAATTACTTTCAGGCATTTATAAAGACCCTGTCGAGGTTAAAAAGCATGCTTTGATTTTATATGCCTTGGTCGTTGGCATAGATTGTTTTTACCGAGAATTAACACGAGAAGAGTTAGACTTAATGTTTTCAGATTATTTACACTAGCAAATTTTAATTCTTGCCTAACCATATTGTACATAATAAAACAAGACTGTCGCTATGACTTTGAATGATTTACAATAATAATTATTATTTGATATAACCCATCTATGTTTGAATTATTGGCCAGAAAAACATTACAAAAAATACCGCCAGAAATGGCCCATGATTTAGCCATTTCAGCCTTGGCCTCACCATTATCAGCATTGTCTAAAGTTAAGGGCATCAATAATCCTGTTGAATTAATGGGCATCACATTTCCCAATCCTGTTGGCTTAGCTGCTGGCTTTGATAAAAATGGTGATGCGTTACATGGATTGAGCAAACAAGGCTTTGGCTTTTTAGAAATAGGCACAATCACTCCCAAAGCACAGTTAGGGAATGACAAGCCACGTTTGTTTCGCCTCAAAGCCGATACCGCCATCATCAACCGCATGGGGTTCAATAACAAAGGCATAGACTATTTAGTCAATCAAGTTAAAAAAAGCAGCTATAAAGGTGTTTTGGGCATCAACATTGGTAAAAACAAAGTCACTCCGAATGAACATGCGCTTGACGACTATGTTCACTGCTTTGAAAAAGCACACGCTTTATGTGATTACATTACCGTAAATATTTCATCTCCGAACACACCTGATTTACGTGAACTACAAAATGATGAACAGTTAACACAGCTGCTTTCAGGCATGAAAGCCGCACAAGTCAAAGCTCAGAAAGATTCAAAAAAATACACACCCATTTTGGTTAAAATTTCTCCTGACCAAAATGAAGATCAATTAAAATTCATGACTGATCAGATCATAGCTTCAGGCATGGACGGTATCATATGCACCAACACCACAGTGAGCCGAGAAAACTTAAAATCAGATGTAGGGTTGACCAGTCAAGCAGGTGGTTTAAGTGGCTCTCCATTAACCAAAAAGGCCAATGAAACTTTGAGACTTGTTCGTCAGTTTTCAGGAAGCACTTTCCCAATCATTGCAGTTGGTGGTATCATGTCTGGTAAAGATGCCGTTGAAAAAATAAAATTGGGGGCAAATCTGGTACAAATTTATACTGGTTTTGTATACAAAGGCAACGGTTTAATAAGAGAAATTAATAACACTTTGAAGTGAAAATATCAGAACAATACAACTTGATTCACGACAACACTTTACAGGTTGACTGTGAGTGTAATCATTATGCGGCCATCAACTCTTTGAGTGACTTGGAAGCCCTACCTAGAGACATAAAAATAACAGAAATGTTGGTTTTAGGTGCTGGCAGCAACTTCCTATTTACGGGCCCATTACCTCGATTTGTGGCACACATCAAGCCAAGAAAATACATTACCCAAGTAGACAATTTAGTTGTTGCATGGGCTGGTACTGTTTGGCATGATTTGGTCATGTGGTCGGTAAACCGTGGCTACGGTGGTATAGAAAATTTGGCCTTAATTCCTGGTCTGGTTGGCGCGGCGCCTTTTCAAAACATCGGTGCTTATGGTGTAGAAATCAAAGACATTCTGGTGTGGGTGGAAGTTTATAACTGGCAAACAGGACATTACCACAGGCTAAGCAATGAAGAATGTATGTTCACTTACCGTCACAGTGTTTTCAAATACCATGATCAACCTTGGATAATCAGCCGTGTTGCGCTCGACCTCAGGCCAGATGCTGAACCCAACATAAGCTACCAACCATTGGCTGATCATTTTGCTCAAACTGGAGAAGCAGTTAATTTTGCTAACATTGCCAATGCCGTCATAAAAATCAGACAAAGTAAATTACCAGACCCTGAAATATTACCCAATGCAGGCAGCTTTTTTAAGAATCCTGTGTTGACTGATCAGCAAATCAGAAAAATTCAACGCAGACACAAAGACCTTCCATTGTTCCCTATAGACGAAAAAGGTCACTATAAAACCAGTGCCGCTTGGTTATTAGAACAATGTGGTTTCAAAGGTTTTCGCGAAGGAGATGCTGGGTTTTATGAGCACCACGCGCTGGTATTGGTCAACCACGGTCAAGCCACGGGTAAAGAGCTACAAAAACTGGCCAACCTTGCCAAACGCACAGTTAAAAATAAGTTTGGAGTCATATTAGAAGAAGAAGTCCGGGTCCTCTAAATATTGACAAAAACATGACCTATGTCAAGAATCAAAGACATCTGACTTGAGTAATACACTTTCAACCATAAACTAAGCACAAACGATTAAACACAGGTATCACATGAAAAAATCTACTTTATTACTGGCCCTTTTGGGCACCGTTGCAGCACCATTTTCTCAAGCTGCTGATATAGAAGCTGGTAAAGCCAAAGCTGCAATATGCGCCGCCTGTCACGGTGCTGATGGCATCAGTGCCAGCCCATTGTGGCCAAATCTAGCTGGCCAAAAAGAAGCTTATTTAGCCAAACAAATCCGAGCTTTCAAAAATGGTGAAAGAAAAGATCCATCAATGGCACCTATGGTTGCTGGCTTAACAGATGCAGATATTGACAATTTAGCGGCTTATTACGCCAGCTTAAAATAAGCACCTGACAAACAAAGCTACAATTGGGGACGTTTACGTCCCCTTTTTTATTGAGAATCCTACTGCTCGCGCTTATAATGTGGGCTTTTATTTTCATAGGGTTCAAATGAAAAAAACTTTATTGATTATGATGACACTCATGTCATCTCAAACTTTTGCCGAAGGTGATGTTGCCAATGGTAAGAAAATTGCTTACACCTGTACAGGCTGTCACGGCATTCCTTTTTATCAAAACACTTACCCTAGCTACAGTGTGCCAAGATTAGGCGGCCAAAATGAAGCTTATATTGTCAGCGCGTTGAAAGCATACCGCAATGGAGAAAGAAGCCATTCTACCATGCAAGCACAAGCAGGTAATTTAACCGACCAAGACATTGCTGACATTGCAGCCTACTTTGCCTCACTCGATAAAAAATAAGGAGAACCTGACATGAAAAAACTATTATTATTGAGCATGGTTTTGGCCTTTGGTTCACAAGCAGCTGATGTTGAAAAAGGCAAGGCCAAGGCAGAACAAGTTTGTAAAACTTGTCATGGCATGGATGGCATGGGGATTGATGCAACTTATCCTAAATTAGCAGGTCAGTTTGCGGATTATATGGAAAAATCTTTACAAGATTATCGCTCAGGCGATCGGGCCAACCCAATCATGGCGGGTTTTGCTGCCACTTTGACTGATGAAGACATTGCCAATGTGGCCTTGTATTACTCGTCATTGAAAGAAAATAGATTGTCGGATTTAAGCATCAAATGATCATCACATAATTTAATACCTAAAACGTCAGCACATGCTGGCGTTTTTTTTAACCCATAAAAAACACATATGACCAATATAAATAATAAATACGCTTTAATTACTGGTGCTTCTGCGGGTATTGGAAAAAGCTTTGCACAGCAATTGGCTCAACAAGGCTGGAACCTCGTTTTAGTGGCAAGACGACAAGAAGTTTTGCAAAACTTAGCCGAAGAAATAAAAAGTCAGCACAACATTGATTGCCAATTTATCTGCCAAGATATGGCTGAAGCCAAAGCTTCTCAAAATATTTTTCAACAATGCCAAGATCAGCAACTGAATGTCTCCATGCTGATTAACAATGCCGGCTATGGTGTTCCAGGTGACTTTGAAGCGGTAGATTGGCAGACTCATAACGCCATGTTACAAGTGATGTTGAATTCGGTGGTTGAACTGACACACTTATTTTACCCACTGATGCAACAAGCCAAGTATGGACGAATCATTCAAGTGGCATCATTAGCAGGTATAACACCATCTACTGCTGGACACACATTGTACGGCGCAGTTAAATCTTTTCTGGTTAAATTTGGTCATGCATTGCACCTAGAGGGTAAAGACCATGGCGTACACGTCACTGCACTCTGCCCTGGCTTTACCTACACCGAGTTTCATGATGTCAATGGCACCCGTCCAATGGTTTCAAAGCTGCCCAAATCCTTATGGATGACCGCCGATAAAGTGGCAGACCAAGGATTAAAAGCGGTCGAAAAAAATCAAGCAGTTAAAATCAATGGCTGGCGTAACCAAATGATTTATGGCTTAACTAAAATATTACCAGATCGCATTACCCGCGTATTGATGGGCAGCAGCATCAGTAAATTCCGTAAACGCTGAACAAATTTAATCAGTTACATCAAAAAAGCGCTGCCAGCTTATTACTAACAGCGCTTTATTTAAAACTAAATATTATCTATTTAGTCATTGGGTTCAAATACATAAGTGTCTTTCTTAATTGCCTCTAATGTATTCATATCAATAATCAAAGGTAAATAAGCATTGGTTAGCCAATAAGGTAATTGATTGACATAATTACTGCCATCCATGATATTGCCGCTTTGGCCACCAGGAATGATTTGCTCTGCCAATGGTCCATCAGGTGCCATTTCTGAAACAAACCGCCTCGCAGGCCCGTGAGCAAACATGAAACCATCAGCGTGGTCCGCCCTGACATTATGAGAAGAAGCATCCAGAACTTGGTACCCACCTGACCTAGGAACGCCACGCAAGCCATCGACAGTTGAAAACCCAAACAAACCATTAGGCACACTTAATGATGCACCCAAAGTGTGGTTAAAACTGATGCGATGCAACATGCCCCAACGGTAATCCATAACGTTTTCTGAATTTCTGAATGCAGCTGCAAAATCATCTCCTGCCAATTTATCTAAAGCCTGCTGCAATGAAGCCAATAAAATATAATCTCTTGCATCAGCAGGTGTTGGCGCAGCTGGGTTAGTAAAGAAATTAACACCAGAAGCGCCATATCCTTGCATGGTTTCAAATTGGTCTAACAGGTTCTTGAATGCGTTGAACGCCAGCGTGCTGCCTGGGCGTTGAGGTCCCAATACTTCAGCACCAATCGCCGCATCTATGCCATCAATGGTTGCATCTATGGTATTTTGAACCGCCATTGAGCGCCACACTGAATATATTGTGGCTGCAACCGAGTTTTTCACTTCATTGTCATCAGGATCTCTTAAATCGAATGGGTTGTCATTAGGGTCATAGCCCTCAGTGATTCCAGTCGGTGTTGAAAAGTCCCAATCAGCAAACAAAGCCACTGACTCTTGTACTTTAGGATTGGCTAAAAATTGTGCGATTCCTGGCCACGCATCACTGGCACTGGCTCGACTCACAGCATTCATAATATGAGGCATAATCAACATCGCATCTTGTAATTGATGATTGGCTTGGAATGCCTTCATGTCAGCATGTGAAATTTTCTTATTGGCGTCAATTTTATCTTTGATTAAACGATCGATGCGTCCCATACGATAAGATGAATATGCACCTTGACCTAAATAGTAAATACCACCACCCGGTCTCAGCTGGTTCAATACATTGTTATCCAATGACAAACCCACAGGGTCATTGTTGGCATTGGCAATATAACCTCGCTCAGGATTAATCCAATGTGGCATTTCAGACTCAGGAATCACTTCATGTGGTGTTGCCTGATTTCTGCCAGGATTGCTCACAGGCACCCACTCATTTTTATGAACACCGGTACCATCTCTAACAAACATAGGTGGTACACCATCTGGTGCCATCATGGTTTGTAAGTCTTCACGTATCGGCACTTCTGAGCCGGTAAAGTAAGCAATATTACCATCTGTATCTGCGACACCAAAATTCTGTGAGCCAAAGTCAAACTTACTTAAAGCTTCTTGAAATTCATCAAAATTCTTAGCATGTCCCATTTCCAAAAAAGACTCAATTTCTTGTGTCGCATTAAAGCCAGTATTCTGCATGGAAATGGCTGTTCCAGTCTCTAAGTTTAAACTTAGAATAGGGCCATTACTTCTTCTGGGAACGATAATGGTTAAACCACCTGATGTATAGCCCACGTTCTGATTTTCTTTGTTATTCATCACGCCATCACCGATGATGTTGGCGTTGTACACTTGAAAAATCAATTGAACAGGTTCTTTCTCGCCTTGATAGATGGTGTGTGTAGGCAAACCAAATAAGTTCGTTGTGAACTCTTCAAAGAAAAAATCAGTTTCATCCACAGGGTGCACTGTACTGCCCCAGCATAAATTGTCATTACACCCTTGCGCTATGATGGGGGCACCAGGAAAGCCCACACCCGCGACATTCAGGCCATCCTCGGTATTCATATGAAATGGATAAAAGGTTGAAGGATAACTGAGGCTTAAATGTGGGTCATTGGCAATCAATGGCAGGCCATTTTCTGTTTTATCACCACTGACCATCCAAAAGTTTGAACCTTTATCAGACGAATCTCGTTTAAAAGACTTTAATAGATCTGTCGCATTCCACCCATTTTGAATGTTTTTCAGTAGACTCAGTTGTGTGTTGTCCAATTCAACAGAAAAATCTGTAAATGCTTTATTTTGTGGTGCGGATTTACCCACCCCACCAATCATACCCAAAAAACCTGGAATACTCACACGATCATCCGGTGGTGCCGCTCGATACAAATCATCCATAAATAATGCCGTACCATCAAAGCCAGCTTGTGCACCCACTTGTTGGAACGTGTTTATGGCAATGGTCCAATCAATCTCTTCCATATCACTGGACAAATTAAATGCCACAACTTTACCAATAGAGACAGAGTCCAAACCTTTCCATGGATCAAAAGCATCAATTTCTAATGCTGCATATTCTGCTGGTAGGCCATTTTTAGCAACGTAGGCATTCACACCATCGGCAAATGCTTGAAGGATGGCTTGGGTTTTGGGCGAGGCTTCCGCAATAGATCGACGTGCTGCACGTTCAAAACCAATGGTTCTGAACTGAACATCATTACTGATGGCAGGCGGCCCCAACAATTCTGCCACTTTACCTTGGGCAATCTTTCTGGTGTAGTCCATTTGGAACAAACGGTCTTTGGCCTGAATATAACCATTAACGAATGCCGCATCTATTTCGTTTGCGGCCTTAATGGTTGGGATTTGTGTGTCGTTATAAATGACTTCGGCTGTGGCGCTGAGTCTGCTGTGGTTAAGCACAACATCACCCGCAAGGGTACTGCCAGCCAAGGCCAAAAGCAAGCCCGCGGCCAACGATTTTTTGTGGTGTAATTTCATTATTATTTGTCTCCTGAGTAGTAGTAAAAAATCATAACTGTCTGCATGATTTCGTTAATTGTTATACTACATACAAGGATAAAAATAAAGAATTAATATGTCAAATCAATCACTTAAGGGTTTTTCACTTCGCCCGTTATTTTTATAATGCTCATCAGCAAGTTTACCCACACGCCAAGCGTTTCTTACCCACCAGATTGCAAGGATCACTCCAACCGCCGCCAAAACATGGATGTTCTTAGTGATTGTTGTTATGCCTTTTATGATCCACTGCGCCAAAGTATCGCCTGTTCGATAGACCACCGTATCAAGGAAGTTTTTGAATTTGTATTTTGTTTTCGCATCCAATCCAGTGAACAACCAATCGGTAGGTGGCTTCATGATGCCATAAGCCCCGCTTCTTTGGATGATGATACCTCCCAGTACCACATAAATAATAGGCACCATACCTATCAATGCGAAAACAAAAACCAACAACGTCGGCAATATGGCCAATGTTTTATGAATTTTAACGCGCTGTAACAAGTAGGGTGTTAACACCAATTGAAAAAACAAAGTGAGGCTGTTGGTGATTAAATTGATTTGGTTAAACGCTTTGGTTTGCTGGTTACCAGCCTCTACATATTGACTGACATAAATGCCTTGTAAAGTGTAAAGCAGGCTGCCCAAAAAGGTCGCCAAGACAGTCATTAAAGCGATTTGTTGAAGCAACTTGGATTCAAATATCAATTTAAAACCTTCTATTGAACTCCCTCCCATAGGTGCGCTTCGATCCACCTGTGAGTCTGACGCATGCCTTCTGACAATGAACAGCATACATAATACAAGCAACATGCATAAGAAAGAAACGAAAATTAAATTTATGGCACCAACTACATCAACCAACACCACACCCAGCAATGGACCAACGATACCCCCAGCCGAGCCTCCTGATGCGATTAAACCAAATAATCGCTTGCCTTGTGATTTGGTATATACATCAGCCATAAAGCTCCAAAACAAGGAAACAATGAACACATTGTAAACACTGATGAAGATGAAAAAGCTGCGTGCCAAACCTTTGGTAATACCAAAATAATGAAAGCACAACCAAAACACCAAAATCACCAATGCAAAGAAGCCATAAATGTAAGGAAGAAAAACCCTGCGGGTATATTTTGAAACAATGCGACCATAAATGGGTTGAATCGCCAAGGTCACCAAAAGCGTACCTAAAAACAACCAATGGTAATTTTCAACACCGGCCACCACGCCCATCTGTTCACGAATGGAACGAATAAGAAAATAACCGCTCAGTAAAAAGAAAAAATATAAAAATGAAGCCAACAACAAAGGCCACTCACCTGGCGCCACTTGCTGCTTAAAATACTGCGTCAGTTTATTCAATGACATTAAACTTTACTCTTTTGGTGATTCCACAAACCAAAGCATAGGGTATCACACCCAATTGCTCAGCCAATGACTCCACAGGCAAACAGTCTCCCCACAACTGAACATCTGCCCCAGGCTCAACCGCTTGATGCCTTGATAAATCTATTGCCAGCATATCCATTGACACCCGCCCCACCACGGCACATGGATTCTGGCCCAACATGACTGACATACTTTCTGATTTAGACCAAGGGTAACCGTCGGCATAACCAATACCCACAATGCCCAAGTGCATGTCATGGGGTGCAACAAAATGAGCACCATAACCAACAGCCTGACCTTTTGAGATGTTTTTGGTTGCAATGACCTTTGATGCCAAGTTCATCACAGGTTTGAGCTGATAGTCTGACCCCATGGTCCCAGGCATTGGAGAAATTCCAAACAAGCCTATACCCACACGAATCCACTCTTTATCTTGAGACATGCCATTAAGGACAGCACCTGTGTTACTGAATGAAAATGGCAAGCCTTGGGATTCAATCCACTCATTACAGCGGATTTGTTGCTGTGTTTGGGTTGATATGGGTTGGTCTGACTGGGCAAAATGACTCATTAAATGTAAATCAATCAAGTCATTATGCTTTAAAACTTCAATGATTGATTTTGATAGCGACATGTCAAAACCCAACCGATTCATTCCGGTATCAATTTTCAACCAAACCTTTAGTTTTTTATTTTTTTGTATTTGATTCAACAGAGCCAATTGGTATTTTTGGTGAACAACAATATCAAAGTTATTATCAACAGCCAAAGCCAGCTCTTCTTCATTGAACACACCTTCAAGTAAGATAATTCGCTTGTCCGGTGATAAGGAACGCAACTGTAAAGCTTCATCTATGGTAGCCACTGCATAAGCATCTACTGCACCTAAGGCCGGCACCACATTTTCTATTCCATGACCATAGGCATCGGCTTTAACCACTGCAATCATCGGGCCTTGATGCATTGCCCTGAATTGAGCTAAATTGTGCTTCAAATGTTTTTTGTTAATGGTGGCTTGTGCGCCTCGTTCCCGAGCGTGACTCATCAGTAGAAATCACTCGCCTCTGGGACCTCATCTGCATCATTCATGTAAATGTGCTTGTCAAGGTTTTCAAATCGCGTGTACTGTCCTAAGAAAGCCAGTTCAACCGACCCAGTCTCACCATTCCTGTGTTTACCAATGATGATTTCAGAGGCATTTTTCTTTGGAGAGTCTTCGTTATAATAACTGTCACGGTATATAAACATGATGATATCGGCATCCTGCTCAATCGCACCCGATTCACGCAAATCTGACATGATGGGACGTTTATTCGGTCGCTGCTCTACATTACGACTCAGCTGTGACAGGGCAATAACGGGCACTTCTAATTCTTTTGCCATACCTTTCAGGCTTCGAGAAATTTCAGAAATTTGATTCACACGGCTTTCTTGGGTGTTTTTGGTTTGCATTAATTGCAAATAATCGACAACAATCAAGTCCAAACTTTCCCTGTTTTTTAACCGGCGACAATGTGACAACATTTCATTCGGTGTCATACCTGGCGTGTCATTAATAAACAACTTGGATTGTTTCAACAAAGACAGCGTTTGGGTGATTTTAGGCCAATCTTGATCGGACAATTTACCGGTTTTTAAATCGCCTTGATTGATGCGAGACAATGATGAAAACATACGCATCAAAATTTGTTCAACCGACATCTCCATACTAAAAATAGCCACAGAAGCGCCTGTTACAGCCGCCCTTTCAGCAATATTCATAGCAAAAGTTGTTTTACCCATACCAGGACGGGCCGCCACAATCACTAAATCAGATTTATGCAAACCGGCTGTTTTACCATCTAAATCTCCCCAACCATATGGGAGCCCTGTTATTTCTTGATCCGTTTTACTTAATTCTTGAATGTGTTCAAAGGTGTTAATCAATGCTTCTTTTAAATCGTGAAACCCAGATTTTGATTTCAGGGTTTTTTCACGAATTTTATAAACCAACCTTTCTGCTTCTTCTAGCAACTCATCACTGTCCAACCCTTCAGGATTAAACGCTTTTTCAGCCAACTCATTACCAATGTTAATCAATTGTCGTAAAACAGATTTTTCGCGTACAATTTTGCCATATGCATCAATATTTGATGCACCCGGGGTATTTGCAGCCAGGCCAGCCAAATACTCAAGCCCACCAGTTTGACTCGCCAAACCATGGGCATCTAACCAATCACTGACAGTAACCACGTCACAGGCTTCTTGTTTTTCTTGGATGTGTTCTATGGCTTTGAAGATTTGCCTGTGGTTGTTGTGATAAAAGTCTTCCTGACTCAAAAAACCCGCAATTTTATCCCAAGCAGAACTGACCAACAACAAACCACCAATCACCGCCTTCTCAGCATCAGTTGAATGAGGGGGAATCTTAATTTGGTCTAAATCATCGGCAGCAGAACGGGCTTTATTAAATTCAGGCATGGTCGGTTACAAGAAAAAAGTAGGGGTAGAATTTTATAACAAATATTGGAAACTTGTCGCGATAATCAGTTTAATTTTCAAACAATAAAAAAGCCGGTCATGAGACCGGCTTTTCAATGCTTTATGTCAGCCTTGTAGTTTATTCAACTTCAGCTTCAATGTTCATTGTAAACGTTGCTTCAACGTCAGCATGGAATTTCAAACGAACTTCATGTGCGCCAACATCTTTGAAAGCACCGTCTGACAACAAGACTTCGCTTGTGTCAACTGGATAACCGCTTTCAGTTAATTTGTCAGCAATTTCGCGTGGACCAACTGAACCGTACAAGTGACCTTCTGGACTTGCATTGGCAGCAATTGTCACTTCCAAACCGTTAACAGATTCTGCACGTGCTTCAGCAGCAGCAACAGATTCTTTGGCTTTCGCAATCAATTCTGATTTCTTGGCTTCAAATGCTTTGATGTTGTCTTCAGTGGCACGAGAAGCTTTGCTTTGTGGAATCAAGTAGTTTCTAGCAAAACCGTTTTTAACATTAACGATTTCACCCAAATCACCCAAATTCTGTACTTTTTCTAATAAAATTACTTGCATGGTTGACTCCTTTATTTACCGTGTTGGTCACAATAAGGAACCAAAGCCAAGTAACGAGCACGTTTAACGGCTGTTGCTAATTGTCTTTGATACTTTGCTTTTGTGCCAGTGATTCTTGATGGTATGATTTTGCCAGTTTCAGTGATGAACTGCTTCAACAAATCCAAATCTTTAAAATCAACTTCTTTGATACCAGCAGCTGTAAATTTACAGTTGCGGCTGATGATTCTTTGCGCGGGGCGTCTTCTTCTTTGTGGTTTAGCCATGATTTACTCCTGTTCTGCTTTTTCAGTTTCTTTGGCTTCAGTTTTAGCTTCTGCTTTAACTTCTTCCTTTACTTCTTCTTTAGCTGCTGGTTTTTCATCTTCGATTTTCTTCAAAGGTGAAGCTTCAGTAACAGCTTCCTTCTTAGCCATAACCATATGACGCAAGATGGCATCGTTGAAACGGAATGCGTCAACAATCTCATCAATCACTTCTTGACCACATTCGATGTTCAACAAGTAATAATGTGCTTTGTGTAAACGCTCGATTGAGTATGCCAATTGACGACGGCCCCAATCTTCAGAACGGTGAACAGTACCACCACCAGTAGTTACCATACCGCTGTATCTTTCGATCATAGCAGGTAACTGCTCAGATTGGTCTGGATGAACCAACATGATAATTTCGTAATGTCTCATTAAAAACTCCTTACGGTTAAAATGCCACCCGAACCCAATGGAACAACTCCACTCAAGCCGGTGCAGCAAGGAAAAGTCCGCGGATTATATGGATTCAAAGCCTATTTTGCAAACATTATTTCAAACATAGGCGTAAAACAGCGCAGCTCGATTCGCTTTATTCATAGGTTGCCAAAAAATTCACCGACTACAGCGGTTGCTTTGCCGTATTGTGCTTGTTGAAATTCACTCTGTAGATCACCTGGTTCAAGATTTAATTCCACTGTTCTGGCTCCTGATTGATTGGCAATTTGTACAAAGCCAGCCGCAGGATATACCGAACCTGATGTTCCAATTGAAACAAACAAATCGCAATCCATTAAAGCCGCCATGATGTCATCCATAAAATAAGGCATTTCACCAAACCAGACAATATCTGGTCGTAACGAACCCACACCGTCACAATTAGGGCAAATCGCATTAACTGACAACTCACCGATTATTTCTGAAACATCATGGCATTGAACACAACGTTGTTTCAATAATTCACCGTGCATGTGTAAAAGATTTTTACTCCCTGCCCTTTCATGTAGGTCATCGACATTTTGTGTGACCAACAAAAATGATTCAAATTGTTGCTCTGCTTGGGCCAAAGCCACATGTGCTGCATTCGGTTCAACAGATTTCAAATTGGCACGACGCATGTTATAAAAGCGCTGAACCAATTCTGGATTTCTATCAAATGCTTCTGGCGTGGCCACCTCTTCTACCCGATGATTTTCCCACAAGCCATCATTGTCCCTGAACGTAGACAAGCCACTTTCTGCCGAAATACCTGCGCCTGTTAATACCACAACTTTCATATATACTCAGTGCCTCTGCTTTATTTTTTTGCCATTTTAATGTAACCATTTCCAAGAGTCTTTTTTTATAATTAATCCTGTAACTTTATCAATGATTCAATGCCTTTAAACGTGACTTGGTGACCCGGAAAGTTTGGTTCAAAGGGTCTTTCTCAATCGCTGAGCTTATTTTTTCAATGCCCGTTTTGACCGCTTTTTGTCTTTCTACCTCAGATTCTGCATTGCGTGCTTGGATCAACTTGGCTTCAGCCCAAGCCTGATATGCTTGAGCCCATTCAGGATTAACTGCAATGGCTTTTTCAAAAGCTTGATCTACAGATTCAAATTCGCCTGATTGTAAAAAAACTTGCCAATTCATGATCACTGCTTGAGCCAATAACACGGCTTGACTACTTTGGTTTATAGCAAATGCTTCATCAGCAAACTTTTGTGCCATATTAACATGGTAAGCCATTTTGCCATCCTCGCCATACTCACCCATCAAGAGGTGTAATTGGGCATAATTGAGAAGGCTGTTGGGGTCGAATTTTATGTACTCATAGGATGATTCAAACTGAGGTAAATAGGCAGAAGCCACCTCATGAACACGACCTTTTGTGTGCTTTTTAAACAAGGTGTTTTGGGTATATGTGTGTAAGATACTGCCCATTAGACCCTTTTTATTTTCATACAACAACGATGACGCATTAATGCCTGTATTGAAATGTTTTTCCGCCAGATTAATCAAGTCATCAAGGGGGTCTAATAGGCGAACCTGTTGTTCCGCTTTTAAGTTGATGACATTCAAAAAATCAACGGCCAAATCATCCTCTGACATTTCACCCTCATTGACCAGCACAGACAGGGCATTATATGCTTGATCTAAAGTGTTTTCGACACCTTGGCCTTGCGCTGAAAGCCAACTTGCTTCAACAGCATAAATGTAGGCAGTCAATATTTTCGCTTGGGCTAACTTGGCGATTGATAATGACTTTTGATTCAACATGACAGCCTGCTCAATGTCATTCCTGGGCGACTGCCCATGTAAAATATGCCAGAAAGCTTTCATTAAACTTAACAGCGTTAACTGATTCAAACCTGCAGTAGAGCCAGGGCTTACCAACAGGTAATTCTCACAAGCTTCAATGGCATGCGCTGCGTGTAAATCAAACTCAAGATAAGTTCTACTTACCGCATCAACGACTAAGTTTATTTCAGTGGCACACAGGCTGTGATAACTGTATGGAAAACTTCTCGCCATATCAATCGCCTGCCGATAAGTGTCTGCTGTTTTCTTCATTGCGTCATAGGACAACTCATATTGTGCCTTTTCTTCAAAGTCCAATGCCAGAGTGGACAACAACAAAGCTTTTAACTTAACCAGTTCATGGTTCCACATCTGGCCCTTTAAGGTGTCATCCAACACCCGCAATGCGCCATAAATTCCTTGACTGTGGGCGACCCAAAAGGCTTTGAGTACTGTGTCTTGTGACTCTTCTCTTTCTGCTGCTTCTAACAACGCTTTTTCTACATAATCCAACGCCGGCCTTAAAAAATTCAACTGCATATCCCTCGATTGAACAGCACCAATGTATCCATGCTTTTCCGAATAAGCAGCCACCTTATTGATGTACAAACCCACCCATGCTCGTGCCATGTGCTCATTACTGGCCAAACCTGATTCTAATTTTTTAACGGCCATTTGATATTGTTCTGATTTCAAAAATATCAAACCATGTAATCGATCAATTTGCTGTTGATTGAGTATTTCATCCACATTGATTTTTTGAAAAAGAACAGCCGACTGGCTAAATAAATCGTTGATTTCTTGGGTCACATTGTGAATTGGCAAGGTATACACTTGATCTCTCGCCATCACCAATTGATTTATTGCCCCTTCATAACGCATGATTCGATTGGCCTGCTGTTCTTTCAATTTGTACACTTGCCATTGCCAGATCATAAACCCTGTTGCCACAAACCCAAAAAACAGCACCAACCATTTAGTTCGCTTTCGGCGTTTCATTTGAGGTGCTTGTTTTATTTTTTTGAATGATTCAGCGGCTTGTTTAGCTGATGGTCTGGATTCAAATTCAACAGCCGTCAACGCTGTCACCAAGGAACGACAGTCTGGCGCCAAATTCTTTGCTGGCTGCAACCTACCTTTCTGAACATCTCTTAACAACTCCTCAGTTTGAAGTACCGCATAGGCTGGCTTTTTACTTAACATTTCCATAGCCATCACACCCAAAGCATATATGTCGCTGGCTGGAGTCAGCACCTCACCTCGGGCCTGTTCTGGACTCATATAGCGTATGGTGCCCACCAATGAACCCTGTTCTGTTAATTCCGATGACACAGTTTTATTTTCTGATGTTGAATTTTCAGTAGTTCGATTCGATCGAATGTTACTCATGGACTGAGCAATGCCAAAATCTAAAACTTTGATTTGACCCGATGTCGTTACCATGACATTGTCAGGCTTTAAATCTCTGTGAATCACACCATGTTGGTGAGCCACATCCAATGCCTCTGCCAATGCAATCAATGCATCTAATGTTTCTGACTTGTCTAAACTGGAGTGATAAATTTGCTGCCCTTTGATGTATTCTAAAACCAAATAATCACCCACATCAGTTTCAATGTAATCATAAATGTGACAAATGCTTTGGTGGTTGATTTTAGACAGGATACGGGCTTCTCTCATGAAGCGTTTTTGGGTGTCTGGATTGGTTAAAAACTCAGGACGAATCGATTTAATCGCCACTTGTCTTTGTAACTTCTCATCATAGGCTAAATACACAGCCCCCATGCCGCCTTGACCAATCAAGCTGTCTATCACGATTCGGTTGATTCGGGTTCCTGGAGACAATGTACCGGAAAAAGCACTGGCCAATATGGCCTTTCCCTCAGTATCGATCAACACCGTTGGTTCATCTGCCAATGAACCAGATTCAGTAGATTTGATAGTTGGCTTGTCTGAATCACTCAATTTTCATGTTCCCAATCATGTTTCATCTCTGCTGATAAGACATTAATCATACCAAAACAGTTAACTGAAATTTTTTTACACTACCTATATTAACCCATACCCATTTATTTACCAATCAACTTCAATCTTGGAATCTGAAGCCTCAAACCACCAATGTCACAAAGTATTAAGATACAATCAACATCATAATACTTACCACCATTTCATATCTAATTAAGGGACGCCATGAGAATTTACGTTAAATACCCGCTGTTCTTGCTGTTGACTTTGTTGTTGGGTTGCCAACAACAACCTATTTCAGATAACACCACAACAAAAACCTCAACAACAGTCAAAAAGCAAGTTTCAAAAAGCAGAGTCAAAGCTGACTTATTGAACCTCGAAACTGCTCAATCCAGAAAAAACAGGCTGTCTGACATCAACTATGTTCTCAATGTTGACTTGGTGAGAAACAAAGATGCCTACCTCGGACAAGTTACTGTTCAGTTCAACCTGAACGCTAACACTGAAGATTTGACCATAGATTTCACAGGTGGTACAGTTTCTGAAGTGACCATAAATAACAATCATGTAGATGTAAACTACAATGGCTTTTTCGTCACATTGCCTTCAAACGCTTTGTTACAAGGTAAAAACAGCATCACCCTGACCTATCAACACCCATATAACCAAGATGGAACAGGCCTGCATAAATTTGTTGATCCTGAAGATGGAAATACCTACTTATACACTTACTTGTGGCCATACTATGCCAATCGCTTGTTCCCCAATTTTGACCAACCCAACTTAAAAGCCCAATATGAATTAACCGTTCAAGCACCAGAAAACTGGCAAGTGGTTTCTGCCATGACCGAAGACGATGTAAGCAAAACAAATGACATTAAAACTTGGCACTTTCCACCGTCTAAAAAGTTCTCAAGTTATATCTTTTCACTGCATGCAGGCCCATATCAGCTATGGGAAGACCAAGCCGGCGACGTGCCGATTCGTTTGCTGGCCAGACAATCCTTGGCGCAATATGTCCCCGTTGAAGAGTGGATGGGGTACACAAAAATGGGTCTGAGTCATTTCAAAAACTATTTTGACATTGCCTACCCTTTTGAAAAATACGACCAAGTGATCGTGCCAGATTTTAATATTGGTGCCATGGAAAATGTCGCAGCTGTAACTTTCACTGAGAGTGTCATTCAACGCGGTGAATCTAATCGGTTTCAAAGGCAACGACGCGCCAGTATCATTTTGCACGAAATGGCCCACATGTGGTTTGGTAATTTAGTGACTAAAGACTGGTGGAATGGCTTGTGGCTGAACGAAAGCTTTGCCACATTGATGTCGGCTATTGCGGTGTCTGAATTGCCCGAATTCAAAGACCTGTGGCACGACTTTTATTTGAATGTAAACCTTCGTGCCATCACTGCCGACAAAATGATATCAACTCACCCTATAGAAGTCCCTGTTAACAGCACCAATGACTTTTTCCAGGTTTTTGACGACATAACATATCAAAAAGGCGCCTCTGTTCTGAACCAACTGTCTCATTTTGTTGGTCAAGAAAATTTTCGTTTGGCGGTCTCGAATTATTTGAAGCAACATGCTTGGGGAAACACTGAACTTGAAGACTTTGTTGCTGCACAATCTAAACAATCTGGCATCGAATTAACTGAATGGTCAAAATCATGGCTATACCAAGCAGGTGTTAATACATTCAAAATTAATTTTCAATGTGAAGCGGATAAAATCAGTGGCTTCACAATCAATCAAACCGCTGACGAAAAACACCCGCAGCTGCGTACTCAGAAAACCCAACTGGCGCTGTTCAAGCTGCAAGACAATGAATTAAAGCCCTATCACATCACTCCATTGCAAGTCACTGGTGAATCAACACAGGTACCTGCTGTTATTGGGCTTGACTGTCCAACCCTTGCTTACCCCAACTACCAAGGCTGGGGCTTTGTGGAAGTCGAGTTGGATGAAGTCAGCAAAAACAATGCCTTTGACGCCCTTACCCAACTTAAAGATCCATTGATGCGTTCCATGCTGTGGACTTCTTTATTATCAGATGAACAAATTAATCTGTTGAAGGTTATTGATGCTTTGTATGTTGAGAAAAATGACCGAATCATCAACCAAATTCAAAACAGTTTAATCAGCAAATTGAACACCAAAGAACGTCAAGGTGACCCAAATTTGATGGCATTGTCGCATTCGCTAGAAGAAATGCTTTGGAATCAAATCAAAGCCAAAGAAACTTCAAAAAACATCAAACTCATTAAGCTACAAAGTTTCTTTTCAGTCGTGCGTTCTGAAAATGGACAAGCCATTTTATTGAAACTACTGTCTGGGGAACTGACCATAAATGAAATACCCATAACCCAAGGCTTCAGGTGGCAAATGATCAGTCGTTTGGCAGGCTTAAATCACCCTGAATCAAAAACGCTGATTGCTAATGAAAAAACAAAAGACCCATCAGACTCAGGCATGTTGGCGGCGATTGCTGCAGAAGCGGCATTGCCCGTGCTGGCCATTAAAAAGCAATGGGTTGATCAATTCTTAAACAATGACAATCCATTGCCTTTGTCTCACCAAAGAAAAGCCATGGAATCCCTTTTCCCTGCCAATCAAGTGGCATTGCAAGAACAACTGTTAACAGAAATGTTAGCGGCCCTGCCTATGATAAAACGCAACAGAGACAATTATTACCAGCGCTCTTATGCACGTGACTTGTTTGCTGGTATTTGCACGGAGAATGGCTTGAAGCTGATACAAACAGCATCAGATAAGAAAACCATCGGCACCACTTTGTACCGTTTTCTTTCAGAAAATGTACAGAAAGCAGAAGCTTGTGTCAAAGGCTTGTGATTTGCTCACAACAAAAACCCTATCATTGAGCAATTAAAACTTTGGGGTTGAGTTAAACTCAACCCCAAAATGCTCCATTTATCAAAAGCCCTCATTTAAGCTGACTGAAGTTAATCTACTTTTTTTGCAGGGTGGTTTCCGTTTTGATGTAACACCAACTCATTGACCTCACCAGCATCATTACTGTTCATGGTGAGCTTGATATCGGTACCCTTCAAAGTGAATTTATTGACGTCAGTGGCAATCAACTCTATTTTTTGCTGACCCGTGGCTTGCGTATAAAAAGTACCACCTTCACTGAAAATATGAATATAAAAATCTGGCGCTAATTCATACTTACCAATGTATTTGGCAAAAGTTTCAAGGCTCATGTCCACTTCTGTTAGCGTGGGCATTGGCTTGTCAGTTCTCTGCCAATTTTGATCACTTCTGGTCGATTTCATAGTTACTGATTCAATTTCACCTTCTGCATTGCGATTGAATTCAAGTGTAGACAAGCTGTCTTCAAAATAAAATTGGTCCTTGGCATAAGGAAATATTTTATAGCGTGTGCCACCTGACCTTAATGAAAACAACTGTCCTTTTTCATAAGTAATGGTTCGTAAATTCTCGGTTTCCATACCTTTTTTAGTCTGTTCATAAACAGCTTGATAAGACTGCAATTCTTCATCAGAAAGGTCGATTTTTTCCCAGTTATAGGGTTTATCAATCGCAATGGCTGCCATTTTGTTAGCCACTGCTCCAGGTCGGTTACAATTACAATTCGACAACACCGCTACAAATAACTTTTCTTCTGGCAAAACCAGCGAAGCCGATAAGAAACCATTGATACCGCCACCATGTTGAATCATGGGTACACCTTGGATATTACCTATCCCCCAGCCGTAACCATAATCAAGTGTTTCACCATCATTCAAAGTTTCAGGTGTGTGGGCCATTTTACGACTTTCTGCACTGATGATTTCGTCATTTAAAACCGACTGATACCAGGTACTCAAATCATCCACAGTTGATAATAAGGAACCGGCAGCATGCGGCTGTGTCATGCTCAAGAAATCTGCATTTTTATACATTTCATCCGCTTTATCGTAACCAGATGCACGATTTTTTATGATTCTGGATGTCGAACCATAATAAGAACTGTTCATTTTTAACGGCGTGAACATATGATTCTGAATATAGTCAGCATATTTTTCACCTGATGCCACCTCAATGATCTGACCTAAAAGAATATAACCTGAGTTGTTATATCTGAAATCGACACCGGGCGCGAAATCCATCGGCTCATTCTTAAAATAATCAATCAATTCAGTCAACTCAAAATCTTTTTTTCGGGTTTCACTGGTCCATTGAGACATGCCGGTGTAACTCTTAATACCTGAGGTGTGATTAAGTAAATGTTTAACGGTTATTTTATGACCGTGGGTTGGGTAATCTTTGATGTATTCAGTGATGTCAGCATCTAAATCAACTTTCCCCTCTTCTGCCAACTTCAAAATCGCGACAGCCGTGAATTGCTTGGTTATAGAACCAATACGGAAAATATGTTCTGGCTCCATTTCAACGTTTAATTCCAAATTGGCCATTCCAAAAGCCTTGCGGTAAACGATTTTACCGTTTTTTATAACCAATGCAACACCGCCTGGACCGTTTGGTTCAAACAGCCCATTGAGTAATTCATCCATTTGTTTGCTTTTGCTTTTCGCCAGCAGCGGTGTCGCTATTAACAGGACACAGATCATTAATACTGTTTTTTTCACTTTCATCTACCCCTTTCAAGAAACAATTATTATAACAAACTGAATAGATCGTATTGCAGTGCATTAAGTCATCTAAATATTATTTCATTAAATTCACTGAATTCTCAATGAAACATTGATACCATGTTTTTTTTACGGGTTTTGTAACTGACACTACTGGCACCACTGTGTTGTGCTTAAAGTGCTCAGAATGTTGGCTCTCTATTTCCAGCGATTGATCTGGGTTCAATTCAATTTGTGACACTTTAATCTCACTGTAACTCATCATTTTCTCCGTTTTTTTTCAGGCTTATGAATTTCTTTCTGAAGGGATGTCCGAAAGGTATTCTGTGAATTCAACCTCAAAGCCATCATTGTCTAAAAAGTAAATGTTTTTTCTGTGCAACGAATCTGCACCGCTCTTATAAATTGGAAACCCTGATTGATTCAATCTTTTGATCACTGCATCTAAATTATTTACAGCAAATGCGATGTGCGCCAAACCCATGCTGTGCCCAGTTAAATCCCTGTTTTCTCCTTCGCCAAAATCACTGAAGGCCAAGTATTGATGGTCATCACCAAAATGCACCCACCGGCGTGGCTTGCCATACCATTCGCCCTCACCTTCAGCTCTTATTGACCAATGCGGGAAGGCCGCTTGATAAAAAGCCAAACTTTTCTCAATATCTTTCCCTACTAAATTTACATGCTCTAAACGTGCCATTATTTTCTCCTGAGTGTTTACTTCGATAATTATTACGCCCATAATACAACCTCAAGCTAACTTGAGGTCAAGCCCCAATGGCAAAAAAAATAAGAACAGCAAGGTTTTCAGTAGGCGCAGTGGCTCAACGCAGTGATGTCAACATATCCACCCTTCATTTTTATGAAGAAAAAGGTTTGATTCATTCAATAAGAAACACAGCCAATCAAAGGCGTTATTATTCAGATGTTTTAAGAAGAATCGCAGTGATAAAAGCGGCACAAAGGGTTGGCATCAGCTTAAATGACATAAAGGAAGCCTTGTCATTTCTTCCTACTGATCAAGCACCCACAAAAGCACATTGGGGAAAATTGTCAAAACAATGGAACGATCAACTGACCACAAAAATTAATGCTTTAACCGCACTCAGAGACAACATGACAGACTGTATTGGCTGCGGCTGCTTGTCATTAAAAAAATGTCCACTGTATAATCCCGATGATGAACTCGGGCAAAATCAAACTGGCGCCGTTTTATTAGATCGAGCCGCCCAAAAAATGACAGAATCATCAAAGAAGCATGAATAAACTGTTTATTATTGGCTTGCCAAGGACAGGAACAACCAGCGTCAGCGCCGCATTGCTCGACGGTGGATTGAAAGTGGCTCATACCGCACTGACTAAGGAATCATTCAAGCTTGCTGATGCCATTTCAGACACACCTTGCTTTTGTGATTATCGCCAACTGGATCAATTGTTCCCAGGCTCTAAATTTGTTTACCTTGATCGTGACATCAAGTCATGGATTCCTTCTATTCGTATGCTATTGACCAAAATGCAGCCATACCTTGATAAGCCCCACCATTTCAACCCCGTCCTCAAACGCTGCTTTACTGACACTTTTGAATTAAAAAACGAAATTGACACTTTATCTGATGCGCACTTAAGTTACTGTTATCAAAACCACCAGCATCAAGTATTTGAATATTTTTCCAAAAGAAAAGATTTGCTTCGCATAAACATCAAACACAAAAACAGTTTAAGCGATCTGTGTTCATTCATTAAAACCACAACCCCAACATCAATTGAGTTTCCACACCTCAATAGTGGCCGCATGATAACCGCATGGAAAGACATCAAACACCCCAATAAAATCGACTCGAATGCTTCAGGAAAAGATCGAAGAAAGTTTTTAGATTACTGAGCAAATTAATAACGCTAATAATAACTTATCTGTTAACCTTCAAAGTCACATTTCAACATCACATCAAACCATTCCAATTACAGCATGTCATCGTCACCCAAAGTAGGGTCATTCAAAGTAATTCTATAAACACCGTCCATTGGGCTTTCAGAATTTGTCTGCCGGCCATCAACACAAACACTGTTATCTCTGCAAAAAACTTCAAGCTCATGAACGCTTGTCATCAATGTTTTAACCTGGCCAACAGCATCACCGGTCAAAACCCATTGTAAATACCGACCTTGCTCACAAGATTTTAGAGTAAGAAGGAACTTTCAAACCAGCACCCTCTCACCCTAAATCACTGTAATTAAATCACTGTAATTAAGTCACTGAACAGTCACTGGCCCGTATCCGCCTTCAGGCACGCCAGTGACAACTTCATTATTAACCAATATTGGAATTACTGTATTTATTGGTTGAGTTAAAGTTTGACAATTGGTAGGTGAGTTTCTTCTCTTGTTATAAATGGCATTATCAATCAAAGTGGTATTTTTAGGCACATAATAAGTGCCTACATCTGTAATAGTAAAAACCATACCTTGAGCAGCAACTATTGATCCGGAAGCATTAGAGTTCGCAACAAACTGTAAATACAAAGGATTTGCGGCGCAAGCGCCATCATTGTAGAGTGCTGATTCTGATTTTGGCACCCCGTCGGCATTAATGTGCATAAGGAAACCATTGTTGTTGATAACTGTCCATTCTTTTGTACCAAAAGACACCCCAATGACTTTACCCAAAACCGCAGAGTCAGAAACGCGTATAAGCTTTGTTCCTAATCCATCAATCATCGACGCCATATCAACAGTTTGGCTATTGCCACCTTCTATACCAATGGTTAAATCAGTACCGTTTAACTCAGAACCCGATATATTTTGATCATCAGTACCTGTTCCATCTTGTAAAGAAGACACATCTACAACTTGACTGTTACCGCCTTCAATTCCTATGGTTAGATTAGTTCCATTCAAAGCAGAACCGGAAATATTTTGGTCATCTGTTCCTGTACCATCTTGTATTGGAGCCAAATCTATTGTCTGGCTGTTACCATTTTCAATACCTACAGTTAGTGAAGTATTCAATAGAGACAAGCCTGTTATATTTTGATCGTCTGTACCGATGTCAGCCGCAGCTGGCACCCACCCCGCCGAATCATTAAACGTTAATACTTGACCTTCAGTGGCACCATTATCAACCAGGGTATTGGCATAAGGTACTGAATGCATTTTTTGTAAAGGTGCCAAAACTGTAAAATTTTGTTCAGAAGTTTCTTTAACCTGGACTTGTAACCACACATCTAATCCGTCATAAATTAAACTGCCCAAATTAACAGCTTCTATTGTAAAAAGCCCAGATTCCACAGAAACTCCAGTATGTACTGAGGTAGCCAAACTATTTCCAGAGGCGTTAGCGTCTGCAAAAGCCAGAATTGTAATATCATAAGTGCCTGAAGCAGGTGACCCTGAATCCAACAACTCTCCCTGATAAGTAAAACTGTGATCCACTTGCGCGTTGAGATTAAACCCAATGATACAAAGGATTAACAAACTGATTATTTTTATTTTCATTATAATTTCCCGTTATTCAAACTCATCTTGATAAATTAAATCTGTATTTTCGTGCCAAAACCCACCGTTAAGTGAATAAGCTCCATTTGACAATTCCTTACTGGAATCATGCTGCCCAATCGTACTTGTCAGTTCAAATCGACCGCCTGACAATTTTCCGCCACCATTACTGATGCTTTGTTTTTTCATAGCATATTGCCCATAAGCAACATCAACTAATAAAAAAAGCAAAGCAATGCCAATGATTTTTATTAATAGTTTCATACTTTTATCCTTTTATTCAAAAACACCTTTACTCGACATAATCTCTTTTGTCAAAACTACAATTCTTAAAACTGCATCATTTATTATTATATCTCTAACCAAGCTGATTTTTATAGCTTCATATGAAGTTTGTAACCTATCAGTACAACCTCAAGACAAAGAACAAGTAAAACAATCATCACGCCATATAACGCTTGAATTTTAATACCATGAGGTAAATCAATTTTCTGGTAAGATATCTAGAACCATTTCAACGCCCAAGACTTTAACAATTATGAACCCAGAAGAGTTATATCAGTTTTCAGATGAAGAATTACTCAATGAAGCAAAAAAAATCAAATCCGTTCAACTCATCAATGCCACATTAATTGGATTTTTGTTCGGCGTTATCATTTATGGTGTCGCTAAGAATTATTGAGATTTTTTCGGATTAATCCCTGTTTTTCTTGTCTTTAAGGTATTCAACAACCCAAAAGCAAAAGCTCATAAAAACCAGGTTGAGCATCTATTAAACAAAAGAAACATTCAATAAAGAGAGGGCTCCCATTGCTTCTATCTCATACCCGCTCATATGGATAAACTTATTTGCCATGACCACCTTTTAACAAAATAAACCAGCCTAAAATGAAGCCAAGATAGTGTGGCTATTTTACCCGTTCATAAGCAATTTTATGCTCAGTCTTGCTGCCATCTTTTTGTGTCATTACGATGTAACCATCAATTTTATCTGGCTCACTTTTGTAAAAGCTCAAACCTGAAAAATGCACTGCATTCTCTTCAACCTTAACCAGTCTGAATGTCACAAAATCTGCTTTATCCTCCCAAGCCACAAAATCAGCACTGAAATGTTTGACCAATAAAACCAAACCTTCACTTTGTTCCTTTAAAAGCAATAACTCATAAAAATTAACGCCCTTTTCAGAATCGTACAGTTTCCACATGCCCATCATAGAGCCTGCAGAGGCCGGGTTCCAAACTTCTTCAAATTGGCTGCCAAAGGCAGTGCCTTGCCACGACCCTACCAACCATGCCACATCTGCCAATTTACCTTTACCCATTGGAGCATCTTTAGCCAAACTGTAGGTGTGTTCAGTCAATCGGTCTTGCGCACTGGCCATTCCAGCAATGACAACTATTAAAAGTAAAATATATTTTGATAACTTCAAGTCAATCTCTAACAGAAAAACACAACAATAATACAACGAATGAACGACCACGTATTCGACATTTAATTGGTTTTTTTCCATTCAGTTCATGAGAATCAAACCAATTTGTTCATCATTACTCGACTTTCAGCTGACAATTCACTATAGTGCGCGCCGCCCACCATAGCTTTTTGTTTACATTTCAGGAATACTCAATTGATCTCTACTGCTAATATCACCATGCAATTCGGCGCCGAGCCGTTGTTCGAAAATATTTCTGCTAAATTTGCCAAAGGCAGACGCTATGGTTTGATTGGAGCCAATGGCTGTGGCAAATCAACGTTCATGAAAATTTTAAGCGGTGAACTGGCCCCAACATCAGGTAATTTATCCATCAAAGATGGTGCGACAGTCGGCACATTGAGTCAAGACCAATTTGCTTTCGAAAACTATTCAGTTATTGATGCGGTTATCATGGGTGATGCAGCGCTTTGGGAAGTGAAGCAAGAACGTGAAGCCATTTATGCCATGGAAGAAATGAGCGAAGCAGATGGCATGCGTGTGGCCGACCTTGAGGCCCAATTTGGCGAGATGGATGGTTATACTGCGGAAAGTCGCGCGGGTGAAATCCTGTTAGAAGCGGGCATTGAAGAAAGCTACCACTTTGGACTGATGTCTCAAGTGGCACCGGGTTGGAAATTGCGGGTTTTGTTGGCACAAGCTTTGTTCGCTAATCCTGACATTTTATTGCTTGATGAGCCCACCAATAACTTGGACATCCACACCATCAGTTGGTTAGAAGAAGTCCTGAATCAACGCAAATGCACCATGATCGTTATTTCTCATGACCGCCACTTCCTTAATGCGGTATGTACCGACATGGCCGACATTGACTACGGTGAGCTGCGCATTTACCCTGGAAACTACGAAGCATTTATGGCGGCCTCTTCTTTGATCCAAGAACAATTATTGGCAGGTAATGCCAAGAAAGCCGCTGAGATGGAAGAACTGCAAGGTTTTGTTAATCGTTTCTCAGCCAATGCCTCGAAAGCCAAACAAGCCAGTTCCCGTGCTAAAAAACTAGAAAAAATCAGCTTAGATGAAGTTAAGTCATCAAGCAGAAGAACGCCTTCAATCACCTTAAAACAAGACAGAAAGCTGCACCGCAATGCTTTGATTTTAGAAGATCTTGCGATGGGCTTTGATGATGAAACATTATTCAAAGACGGTAACTTAATTTTAGAAGCGGGCGCAAAACTGGCCATCATTGGTGAAAATGGCGTGGGAAAAACCACTTTGTTGCGCTGCTTAGTCAATGAGTTGGAAGCCAATGAAGGCAAGATTAAATGGGCTGAAAATGCCACTTTGGGATACTGTCCGCAAGACAGCAGTGTAGATTTTGATAACGAACTGTCATTGTTCGATTGGATGTCACAATGGCGCACACCCAAACATGACGATTTGAAAATTCGCGCCATGTTGGGCCGTTTACTATTCAATGAAGACGACTTCAACAAAAAAGCCAAGGTCTGCTCTGGTGGCGAAAAAAACCGCCTGTTGTTCGGCAAAATGATGATGAGCGACATCAATATTCTGATCATGGACGAGCCCACCAATCACATGGACATGGAAGCCATTGAAGCTTTGAATAATGCCCTGAAAGAATGGGACGGCACCTTGTTATTTGTCAGCCATGACCGTGAATTTGTTTCCACACTGGCCACGCGAATCATCGAAATCAAAGACCAAAAAGTGGTCGATTTCCACGGTACTTATGATGAATATTTAGCCAATCAAGCTTTGAACACTCAAACGAGAAGTGTCCATGTGGCTTAACAGCTTTAAAACTGTATTGAAAACAAAGCACAGTGAGATGTTTTTTGAAACAATGTACCCAATGCGGTAAATGCTGCATCAATTACAGTGAAGGCGGTTTAACTGCTTCTCAAGAAGATTTAGCTTTTTGGGAAGCTGAACGTCCTGATATATTCCAATACGTCAACAACAACGAATTATGGTTCGATCCAAATACAGGCCAACAATTGAACCTTTGCCCTTTCTTAATCAAATCCGAAGACAATATATACAGCTGTGGCATTTACCATGATCGTCCAGAGGATTGCCGGTTTTACCCAGTCACCATTGATCAGATGTTTTTAGATGAATGTGAAATGCTAGAGCCCGATGATTTAAACAACACAAAACAAGCCCAAATCAAGTTAGACATACTGATGGAAGACAGCCGACCACCTTGTGCTTGAATACTTTTCTCCCTATTTAAATAGTGAGTATTCATTTTGAAACCCACTACCAAAGTGAAGCATTATTAACATTAAATTCAAGGTTTCTGAGGTAATAAATTAACAAGAGGCGGATACACCAGCCCGCCTACTGCCCCCAATAGATTTTTAACTCACAATTAACACTGTAATTTAAATAGTATATGCTATCCTTAAATCACATCAACATTCTTAAGTAGGCAAACCGATGAACAATACCCACCCTTTGGCACAATTCAGCGCATTTGTTGACTCACAGCCTGAAGTGCCGTTTTTGCATCAACCGATAGACAGAAAACTTAAAGTTTTCACTTGGGCAGAAGTCGATAATGAAGCAAGAAGAATGGCCACTGCCCTCTTGGGATTGGGTTTGGTTAAGGGAGACAAGGTCGGCATTTTATCTAAAAATTGTGCTCATTGGTTCATCAGCGATTTGGCCATCATGATGGCTGGCTTGGTGTCCGTCCCCATTTACCCTACGGCAGGTCGAGATACCATCCAATTTGTCATTGAGCAAAGTGAATGCAAGGCCATTTTTGTAGGCAAGTTAGATAGTTTAGATGAAGCTGATGCAGGCATTGCCCCTGATATTAAAAGAATTACATACCCTTACCCAACCGTAAAAGGTCAACACCAATGGGATGAATTAATCAAAGCCAAACCATTAAAAATCATCAACCAACCTAAGTTGAGTGACACGTTCAGTCTTTGCTATACATCTGGCAGCACGGGCAACCCCAAAGGTGTGGTGCTCAGTTACGGTAATGTTTCATCTGCTGCAACTGCTTATGTGAATTTGATGCAAGTCACAACTCAAGACGTTACCATGTCCTACCTGCCCTTGGCACACATCACCGAACGCACATTAATTGAAGTGCTGTCGTATTATTCAGGCAATAAAATCTTTTTTGTAGAAAGTTTGGACACCTTTATTGATGATGTAAAAGTAGCACAACCCACCTCATTCCTGTCTGTTCCTCGGTTATGGAACAAGTTTCAAATTGAAATCTTAAACAACATCCCAGATAAAAAATTACAAACTTTATTGAAAATTCCGTTGATAGGTAAACTGATAGCTAAAAAAATTCGCAAAGGCTTGGGTTTAGGCAACGCCACTATGTTTGGCTCAGGAACAGCCCCCATATCACCCAGTATCCTTCAATGGTATGACCGAATTGGCATCCCCATTTCTGAAGGCTGGGGCATGACAGAAACATCGGGTCTGGCCTGTAGCAACATGCCTTATGATGCGGCATTGCTCGGCTCCATTGGAAAAGCCTGTGAGTGTGTTGAAATGAAAATTGGCGACAACCAAGAAATACTGATTCGAGGCCCCGCGGTTTTTAAAGAATACTACAAGCGACCTGATGCCACAGCAGAAAGTTTTACCGATGGTTGGTTCCATACCGGAGACATGGGAACTGTTACACAAGATGGTGTTTATCAAATCATCGGGCGACTCAAAGAGCAATTCAAAACAGGCAAAGGCAAATATGTTGTGCCCGCAGTAATAGAAACCCTGCTGTCGCACAGCAAAAACATTGAACAAGTTTGCGTTATGGGACAAGGACGCAAACAACCCATAGCTGTTGTGGTTCTGAGCCAACCAAGTTCAAGCCAATCTGCGTCAATGACAGAAAAGTTAGAAAAAGTTTTGTCGCGTGTCAACGCCCAGTTAGAAAGTCACCAAAAGCTTGACCACATTATTGTATTAAAGGAAGAATGGACCATCGACAATGGTTTGCTCACGCCAACCATGAAAGTCAAACGCAATGAAATAGAGAACAAATACAGCCACTATTTAGACCAAGAACTGACAGAAAACATCATTTGGGAATGATTTTGAGACCACCTCTCCGAAACATGATATGCTGACATGATACTTCTCCAAAACATGACTCGTTGGCATGATACGCCGATACGCCGATATGCTGATATTGTGAAATGCTAATTCTGTCACAAACCGTACAAATACCTGATTCAGAAATTGAATTAACCGCCGTTCGTGCCCAAGGCCCAGGCGGTCAGAACGTCAATAAAGTATCCAGTGCGATCCATTTACGATTTGATGTGGTCAACTCAAGCTTGCCCGAGTTTTATAAAGAGCGCTTGTTAAACCTCTCAGATCAACGCATCAGCAAAGAAGGCATCATCATAATCAAAGCCCAACAATTCAGGACACAACAACAAAACAGAGAAGACGCCCTGAATAGACTGATACTGTTAATCAAGTCAGCAGTAGCACAAACAAAAAAACGCAAAGCCACCAAGCCCACCAAAGCATCTAAAAAACGCCGACTGGATGCAAAAACCAAACGTGGCCAGACCAAAAACCTACGCAAAGCTGTATCTCGTGATGATTGAACCTTCTCCCCAATTTTGTATGCTCGTTTGTATGCTTATCAAGTAAAGCTCCTATAAGATAAGACAACACAACACCAAGTGAAACGTTTTATTAGATTACGCAAGCTTAACTCAACCTACTTATTTTAGTGCCATCATTTATCCATCATGACCCAAATCATATAACGTCCAAACAAGCGTTCGGATTTGTGGGTTATCCTTTACTTCTGGGGGCTTTGTACCTAAAATTGGCGGCTGTTTAATTTGCGCCTGACGATTCGGTTTTTCATATTTTGAGTCACCATCATTTACATATTTCGAACATCACTTGTGCCCGCGGTGGCGAGGACTTGTTTGAACCTGTTTCTTGCCTGTTGCATACAGGTGAATTGGCGGTGATTGCAGGGCCCAATGGTTCAGGAAAAACCACTTTGATGGAGACTTTGGCAGGTATGCGGCCTTTGGCCTCAGGGGACATGTCATTCAATGATTCTCAACAATCCGCTCTGTGGTTAGCGAACTGTCACTATTTAGGCCATAAACTGGGCAATAAGGGCAACTTAAGCTGTTTGGAAAACCTGTCTTTCGCATTAAAAATCAATCAAGTCAACGCCTCAACTGAACAAATGGAAGCGGCCTTAGAAGCCGTGGATTTGGCCGGTTATGAATACCATTTGGCTTCAGAATTATCAGCTGGCCAAAAAAAGCGTTTGGCCTTGAGTCGTTTGTTGCTGTTGAATAAATCTTTTTGGCTTTTGGATGAGCCTTTTGTCAATTTAGACCATGCCGGCTGTGATTGGTTGTATCAAACAATAGCGGCTCACATTGCCCAAGGTGGTGCTGTGATGTTAACAGCGCATGACCAACAGAAGATTCATGAGTTGGCGCACCACCACATTGATTTAATAGTCAGCCAGCCAGATGAGGTCCAACTGTGAACCGTTTTTGGCATTTATGTCAGCGAGATTTAATTTCAGCATGGCGCAAAAAATCTGGCATTTACCAGCCCTTGGTATTCCAACTGTTGATTGTGACTTTATTTCCTTTAGGATTGGGCGCAGGGGCGCAGACTTTAGCAAAAATTGCACCAGCCGTTGTCTGGATTTTGGCACTTTTGGGTACTTTAATCACACTGGAACACATTTTCAAGGACGACTATGAAGATGGTTCTTTGTCGCTGTATCTATTATCAGGAATGTCTTTGCCTTTGGCGGTAATGAGTAAGGCTTTGGCCCACTGGATAACCACCGGCTTACCTGCGATAATATTTGCACCTGTCATCGGTGTGCTGCTGCACTTACCAGAACAGGCTTATGGCGTGTTGATGTTGTCGCTGCTATTGGCCACACCGATTTTCAGTTTATTGGGCTCTGTCGGTTCTGCTTTGACATTGAATCTGCGTTCTGGCGGTCTGTTACTCAGTGTTTTGGTGATGCCACTTTTGGCACCTGTTTTGATTTTTGGCGCCGGCGCGGTGCTGGAAACGGCTTTGGGCAATTCCGCCCAAGGTCATTTATTGCTGCTGATGGGTTCATTTGTGATGACCCTGACTTTGGCGCCATTGGCGGCCAGTGCAGCAATTAAAGTGAATTTAGAGTGATATTTGGTATGAATAAATTAGTAAAGCTTTACCACAAACTGGGTTCTCCACCCAGCTTTTACCGAATTGCAGGATATTTCCTTCTGCCATTTTTGCTTTTGGCTGTGGGATTAACCGCTTATGGTTTGATCGATGGCTTGTTTTTTGCACCCACTGATTACCAACAAAAAGATTCTTACCGCATCATGTTTGTACACGTACCGGCGGCATGGATGAGCATGTTTATCTATGCGATGATGGGCGTTGCAGCCATCATGGCTTACGTCTGGCGCATGAAAGTGGCCGAAGCTGTGATGATTGCCTCAGCGCCCATTGGTGCGGCTTTCACGGTTATTTGTTTGGTCACCGGAATGCTTTGGGGCAAGCCAATGTGGGGAACTTACTGGGATTGGGATGCGCGCATGACGTCAGAACTGATTCTGTTGTTTTTGTATATCGGTGTGCTGGCCATGTACGCCGCTTTTGATGATGAACCGCGCAAGGCCGCACGCTTAACAGCCCTGGTTGCCATCATTGGCTTGGTCAACTTACCCATCATTCACTACTCAGTTTATTGGTGGTCAAGCATCCACCAAGGCTCAAGTGTCAGTTTGACTGGCGGTTCGGGCATCAAAGATTGGGACATGTTGAGGCCGTTATTAGTCATGGCTTTGGCAACCAAATTTTATTACGGGTATTCGGTACTTCACCGTGCACGCAGTTACTTATTAAAAACAGAAGCCAAAAAACAGTGGATAGCTGATGCTTTAAAAGTGTCTCAAACCACCGAAAAAGGAGACAATAATGTCTGAATTATTCCACATGGGTGGTTATGAATTTTACGTCTGGGGCTCAATGGCCTGTTTTTTTGTCATCATGGCTTATGACTTTTTGGGTCTGCAGCTGAAGAAGAAACAAGCGGAACGGCAGGTCAAAGCCATGCACAAAAAAGCAAAAAACCGCAAAGCCAAACAAGCCATAAATAAACCCAGCAGTCAACAGGAGCATAACTCATGACACCCACAAGAAAGAAACGTTTGTTATTGATTTTATTGGTTTTTGTCGGCGTTGCGATTGCCACAGGCATTTTCCTTTTGGCATTCAAAGAAAACATTATGTTTTTCAAGAGTCCAACTGAAATTGCAGCAGGTGATTTTCCACAACAACGCAGCTTCCGTATCGGCGGCATGGTTAAAGACGGCTCTTTAACCCGAGCTGAAGATTCTTTGAAATCGACTTTTGTTGTCACCGACCACCAACATGACGTCACGGTTGAATACGAAGGCATCCTGCCAGACTTGTTCCGAGAAGGCCAAGGTGTAGTGGCCATCGGCATCATGAAGACTGGTGAGCTGTTTGTCGCTGAAGAAGTGTTAGCAAAACATGATGAAAACTACATGCCCCCTGAAGCTGCTGCAGCATTAGAGGCTGGCAAAAAAGCGGCGGCGAAGTCAGAAGACAAAGAAGGAGCAAGCTACTGATGTTAGCCAATATCGGACAATTTAATTTGATTGTTGCCTTTGTCCTGGCCTTGTTACTGGCCATAGTGCCAATGGTGGCCTATGCCAAAGACAACACCACTTGGATGCAACTGGCGAAACCTTTGGCTTATGTGCTGTTTATCGTCGTGTTCATATCTTTTTTGATATTGATTGCCTTGTTTGTCTTACAAGATTTTACTGTGACTTATGTTTGGAAGCATTCGTCACTGACATTGCCTTTGCGCTACCGCATCACGGCCACGTGGGGCGCACATGAAGGCTCAATCTTGATGTGGATTACGATTCAGGCCTTGTGGGTCGCCGCTGTGGCTAAATTCAGCAAAGGATTGAAACTTGATGAAATTGCTCGTGTGCTGTCTGTATTGGGCATCATAACAGCTGGATTCATTGCCTTTATTTTATTCACATCCAACCCCTTTGAACGCACTTTCCCTGCCCCCTTTGATGGCAATGACTTGAACCCCTTGTTGCAAGATTTCGGCATGATAGTTCATCCACCATTGTTGTATTTCGGCTATGTGGGCTTGTCAGTGGCTTTCGCTTTGTCGGTGGCGGCTTTAATCGGTGGCAAAATTGATGAACATTGGATTCGTTGGTCTCGCAAATGGACCAACTTGGCTTGGGCCTTTTTGACCATGGGCATTATATTAGGCAGCTGGTGGGCCTATTATGAACTCGGCTGGGGCGGCTGGTGGTTTTGGGATCCGGTTGAGAATGCCTCATTTTTACCGTGGCTTGCCGGCACCGCCTTGATACATGTACAAGCAGTCAGCGAACGTAAAAATGCATTTCGTGGCTGGACTGTTTTACTCGCCATCACTGCATTTTCTTTGAGTGTATTGGGTACATTTTTGGTGCGCTCAGGCAGCATCACATCAGTTCACAGCTTTGCAGCAGACCCCACGCGTGGTCTGTTTATATTGGGTTTGTTAACCCTGTTTGCAGGTGGTGCGTTGACCTTGTTCGCTTGGCGAGCCAATAAATTAAAATCAACTGAATCTGTCCATTTTGATTCTAAAGAATTCATGTTGTTGTGTAACTCTCTGATTTTTATAGTCGCTACTTTTACTGTATTACTTGGCACCATTTTCCCGATGATTTTCGAAGCCATGGGCCAGAAAATATCTGTTGGTGCGCCCTATTTCGGTTTGATGTTCTTTTTGATCATGATTCCTATGGCCATGTTATTGCCATTAGGTACACAAATTCGTTGGCACAAAGGTTCATTGAAAGCAGGCTTACGTGAATTGATGCCTTATTTTGTTATGACATTGATTTTGACTGGCTTGGTTATTTGGCTTGTCGGTGATTTGAATGTTCGAGGTTCGATAGGCATCTTGGGTGCATTTTGGGTTTTTGTCGCCACCACAGGCCAACTGATCAAACACCGTGGTAAGAAAAATGCCAGCTTCATTGGCATGACGGTGGCACATTGGGGCGTGGCCATGTTTTTATTTGGCATGTCGATGGTCGAACATGCAGATACCGAAAAAGACGTGTTAATGAAGCCGGGTCAAGTGATTGAATTGAATGACTTGTCTTTTGAGTTCAAAGGCGTTCAATGGGTTGAACAGGAAAATTACCGAGCCCAACAAGGTCAGGTCATCGTATCCCAAGACAACACAGTCATTGATACCTTGCGTCCTCAAAAACGCCATTATCCAAAACAACAAAACCCAATGACTGAAGCCAGTATTTACCCAGGATTCACACGAGATATTTATGTCTCTCTCGGAGAACAGGTAAATGACCAAGGTGCTTGGGCCGTTCGTATTTACATTAAACCCTTCATCCGTTGGATGTGGTTTGGCGGTATTTTGATGTTATCTGGTGCGTTAATCGCTTTGTTCAGTGCACGCATCAAACGAGCCGAACGTCAACAACATGATCGTTTGATGAGTGAGGCTTTGGAACTGAAATGAAAAAAATACTTTTTGCCGTTTTGCCTCTGAGCGTGTTTGTCACTTTGATTGTGCTGCTTTATGTCAACATGGGCACTCACTCAGAGCGATTGCCTTCTCCACTGGTTGGTAAAGCTGTTCCAAATTTTAAATTGAACACCCTTTACAGTAACAAAACACTGACCCCAAAAGATTTCGAAGGTGAAGTCTGGCTGATGAATGTGTTTGGTTCTTGGTGTCCCAGTTGTCGAGTTGAACACCCTGTGGTCACACAACTGGCCGAGTCTGGCGTGGTCAAAGTGATCGGTTTTAATTGGAAAGATGAATTTGTTGATGCCGACCGTTGGTTAAAGCAGTTTGGTAACCCTTATGATGAAATTTTGGTCGATCTCAAAGGTGATGTGGCTATTGACTTTGGTGTTTATGGTGCGCCTGAGAATTTTTTGATTGATCAGGCGGGTGTGATTCGCTATAAATTGGTGGGTAACCTGACGCCAGAAATCATTCAAAATGAACTGATGCCTTTGATTGAGGAATTGAAATGATGAAATTATTGTCACTTTGTTTGGGCTTAACACTTTTTTGTGGATCGGCGCTTGCGATTGAAGTTTATCCTTTTGAAAATGAAGCTCAGGAAGCTTTGTACCAAGATGTAACCAAGGAGCTTCGCTGTTTGGTTTGTCAAAACCAAAATTTGGCTGATTCTGATGCTGGCTTAGCCACCGACTTGAAAGACAAGGTTGCGGCTTTTGTCATGGAGGGCAAAAGTAAAGATGAAATCACACAATACATGATAGATCGTTATGGTGAGTTTGTCAGTTATGAGCCACCCTTGAATGCCAGCACGTTGTTCTTGTGGCTTTCGCCTTTGGTTTTGTTGTTGATTGGTGGTGGCATATTGGTTTTCAAAATCAGGAGAACACAGCATGACTGAAATGATTTGGTACCTTTTAATCGGCCTGTCTGTCAGTGCCCTTTGCTATGCTTTTTGGTTACCACAACAACGCCAGGATCAAAAGTCTTGGTTATTAAAGCAGTTACAATCTCCGGGTGAAGACAAACAGGTTTTGCTCGAAGCACTGTCACGCGTTAATCAAGCCCCTCAAGCCAAGCACAAGGGTTTACTTCTTGCCATTTTGTTAATCACGCCTGTTGCTTTGTTATTCCAAGCTTTGTGGTTTGATAACCAACACGCTCCAGAAATCACACAATCGGCCACCAACACCCAAGGTCAAACACCGGATTTGGCATCTGCCATTAAACAATTGGAACAAAAACTGGCAGAAAACCCAGATGATATCCAAGGCCAATTGTTATATGCACAAAGCATGGTAGCGATGAAGCGCTATGATGTCGCGGCAAAGGCCTATGAAAAAGCCAACCAATTGCAGCCCAATGATGCAGCCATCCTGACAGAATGGGCCGAAGCAGTGGCTTTCCGAAACAACACAGGCAGCTTTTTAGGACAGCCCAGTGACTTATTGGCCCAAGCCATTGAACTGAACCCCAAACACCAAAAGGCCATGTGGCTGTATGGTATTGTGCTGTATGAACAACAACAATTTGCGGCAGCTGAAACGCTTTGGACCGATTTATTGGCCATGGTTGACAGCCCGGGTATACGAAACACACTACTTAAACAAGTTAATCAAGCCCGTGAAGCACAAGGGAAAAACGCATTGGTCAGCTCAGAAACGAAAGCTGCTGCTGAGCCCGCACTGTACAACATAGAAGTCTTTGGAAAGCAGATCCCTGATGAAGCCACTTTGTTTGTCTTTGCTAAATCTACTGATGGTATGCCGATGCCCATAGCCGCTAAGAAAACAAATGGACCATTTCAATGGCCAGTCACCATTTCACTATCTGACAGCGACAGCCTACAAGGTAACCGTTTGCTCAGCCAATTTGAAACCGTTGAATTATCAGCCATCATCAGCATGAGCGGCGCCATAGAAGACAAACAATGGCAATCTGATTCACAACAGTCAGCACCAAACAATAAAATTACTTTGAATTTAAAGAGACAACAACAATGAGCAGCGAAGTACGCAAAGTCCCCGAGTTAAACTTGATTGACTACCTAGAGGGTACCGAATTAGAAAAACAACGATTTGTTGATAACTTTTATAACGGCTTGGTCGATTACGGTTTTATCGTGTTGAACCCCCATGACTTTGATTTTGACTTGGTTGACACCAACTACCAAATCTTTAAGGATTTCTTTGCACTGCCAACAGCAGTCAAACAAAAGTACAACATCCACGATGGTGGCCGCCGTGGTTATGTGCCCATGTTACAAGAACATGCCAAAAACAATGACAAGCCAGATTTAAAAGAATTTTGGCACGTGGGAAGAAATGTAGCTAAAGACCACCCATTGTATGCAGAATACGGTGACAATGTGGTGCCTGAAGAGATCGCGAACTTCCATCAAAACACCTATGCCTTATATGAGCAATTAGACCGAACAGCTTTGGCGATGTTCCGTTCTTTGGCCACCGCATTGGATGTACCTCAGGATTATTTTGCTCAAATGACAGAAAACGGCAATTCAATTTTACGCGCCATACACTACCCACCAATGACTGAGTTTGCACTGCCCGGCTCTTTGCGAGCCGCAGCCCATGAAGACATCAATTTAATTACTTTACTGGTTGGAGCCACAGAAAGTGGCCTGGAATTACTGGATCGTGATGGCAAATGGTTGGCTGTTGACAGTACGCCCAGACAAATTGTGGTCGATTCTGGCGACATGTTGTCTCGAATTTGTAATGAAGTCATTCCTGCAACAACACACCGCGTGGTTAACCCTATAAACGACACCAGTGCACGTTACTCGATGCCTTTCTTTTGTCACCCACATTCTAATGCCATGCTCAGTTGCATTCCTTCATGCAAAGGCAATGGTGCCAAATATGAAGACATCACAGCCGGTGATTTTTTGAACCAACGCCTGAAAGAGATCGGATTAACTAAATAAATATTTTTTTACACAACAAATGGTCGTTATGGCCATTTGTTGTGACAATTATTGGCAATGTTTGCACACCATCGCCAAAGCACAATACTTTTCTGCCTTCACTGAATCTCACCCTTGTTGAGCGACATAAACACAAACGTCTTTAAAAAAACATTATTTTGCTTTTTTCTGCAATATTCTTTAAGATAACTAACAAGTTAAATACCAAAATAATTATGGCAAGAATATTAATCATAGATGACTCTCCTTCTCAATTGTACGGCATGCAAAAAATTGTTGAAAAGCTGGGCCATGAAACCATTTTGACTGAAAATGGTAAAGAGGGCATTCAGATAGCCAGAGAGCAGTTGCCTGATTTGATTTTGATGGACGTGGTGATGCCTGACCTGAATGGTTTCCAAGCCACCAGAAAAATCAGCAAAGATGAACGCACAGCGCACATCCCCATTGTTATCGTCACTACGAAGAAACTCGAAACTGATCGTGTTTGGGGCATGAGACAAGGTGCCAAAGAATATTTGGTCAAACCTGTGACAGAAAAATCACTGAAAGCAGTTATTGAAGCCAACTTAAGCGAATAAGATTAATGGGCACCCCGACTTGCGCGGGGTGCTGATTGCTTGGGTTATTTCAATCCTGATATTTCACCCATAAACTGGCGGTAATAAGCCAACTCTTTAATAGACTCTTGAATGTCTGCCAGTGCTAAATGCTGTCCACTTTTACTGAACCCTTCTAACAATTGCGGATTCCAACGCCTGATCAATTCCTTGATGCTGCTGACATCCACTTGTCGATAATGAAAAAAGTTTTCTAATTTAGGCATCCATTTGGCTAAAAAACGCCTGTCTTGGCAAATACTGTTTCCACACATGGGTGACGTATGGATGTCCACATGTTCTTGTAAAAATTCAATCGTCATGGCTTCAGCATCTTTTAAGCCGATATCTGAAGAAACCACCCTATCCCACAAGCCAGAATTACTGTGATGCTCGGTATTCCAATCATCCATAGCTTCTAACACACTTTCAGGCTGATGAACTGCTAATGACGGACCTTCAGCAATGGTATTAAGGTCTTTGTCAGTGACTATGGTGGCGATTTCAATGATTTTGTCCTTCATCGGATTCAATCCAGTCATTTCTAAATCAATCCAAATCAAATGCGACTTCTTGTCCATGGCATTATTTCCTGCATAAAAAAGTCTATTTTAGTCTAAAATGGCCTGATGACTGAAACTTACCGCGTCACTTCGACACAAAAAAATACCGCCAGCATGATTCATACAGAAAATCATCAAGCCATTTCTGCCTTTTTCCCTAGAAAACTCAAACCAATATGCGGTGATGAGGTTGAGGTCGAACACTTAAAAAGCGAATTCAGAATCACAAGGATTAACAAACGATTCAACAGCTTTTGTCGGGCAGACAGTCGAGGAAGAAAACAACACATTGCTGCCAATGTCGATCAAATCATGATTGTCATGGCTGTCAAACCTGAACCCACTAGAGACATTTTAAATCGTTATTTGGTGGTGGCTGAGAAAGAAGGCATCACACCATTGTTGGTGTTCAATAAATCTGATATGGATCCTTTGTTCTTTGTAAACACCATCAATCAATATGAAAAACTGGGGTATTTGACATTTAAGACATATAACCAAGACCCATCAACCGTGGTTGATTTAAAAAGACAGTTAGCTGATAAGACCACCATTTTGGCTGGTCAATCGGGCGTCGGCAAATCTTCTTTAACAGAGTTAATGATGCCTGAAGTGAAATTAAAAACAGGCAAGTTGTCTGACAAAACAGGTAAGGGTGCACACACCACCAGCGTCACTCAGATGTACCATGACAGCACGTTGAATGCCAATATTATTGATTCACCCGGCGTATGGGAATATGGATTGTGGTCTATGGAGGCCCATGAAATTGCGGCAGGTTTTATAGATTTCGATGATTTTATGGGACAATGCAAATTCAGTAATTGTACACACATACATGAACCTGGGTGTGCGATTGAACTCGCTGTAAAGCAAGGTAAAATTAAAAATAACCGGTTCGAATCTTATTTAAGAATTGTGGATTCTATGAAGTATTGGGCTTAAGGAGATTTTATGGAGATTAATTTTTGCAACCTTTGTGGTGCCACATCAGAACAAAGCATCCCTGAAGGTGATGACAAACCCAGAGCGGTATGCACCCAATGTGGTCACATACAGTACCAAAACCCCAAAATCGTGAATGCTTGTATCATTGAACATGATGGAAAGATATTATTAGGTAAGCGTACCATTGCACCAAGAATTGGTTGTTGGAATGTACCAGCAGGCTTTATGGAAAATGGTGAAGCCACCAGAACTGGTGCCATCAGAGAGGTCAAAGAAGAAGTTTTGGCTGATTTAAAAAATGTGACCTTGTTTGGCGTTTACAACATCGTTCAAAGAAACCAGGTGCATGTTTATTTTCGAGGTGAATTAGCCCACCCTCACTTTGGTGCGGGTGCAGAAACCTCCGATGCCCAATTATTCGCACCTGAAGACATACCTTGGGATGAACTGGCTTTCCCTGTTGGCATCACTGCCTTGAAACGGTACATCAAGGAAATGGAATCGGGTGATTTTAGCATCCAAGAACAAGACATAGTTATTGACTACGAGATGCTTAAAAAATTTGATGTTTGATTGATTCAGGTAAATAAAAAACCATAAAAAAAGGCGCCTTTTGACGCCTTTTTTGTTTCCACTTTCTATTAACCAAGGAATGGGTAACGATAATCTATTGGCGTAACAAACGTTTCTTTGATTGTTCTTGGAGACAACCAACGGTACAAATTCAAAGCACTACCCGCTTTGTCATTGGTACCTGAGGCACGCCCACCACCGAAAGGTTGTTGCCCAACTACAGCCCCAGTTGGCTTGTCATTGACATAAAAATTACCTGCAGCATAACGCAAACGATCAGCCATGTGATTGATCATGTAACGGTCTTGTGCAAAGATGGCACCCGTTAACGCATAAGCTGAACCTTGATCACACAAGTCCAATGTCGCTTCAAAATCTTTTTCATCATAGACAAAAATGGTTAAGACGGGACCAAAAATTTCCTCACTCATGGTTTTAAAATTAGGGTCTGTGGTGAGAATTACGGTAGGCTCAACAAAATAACCTGTGGTTTTATCACAAGTGCCGCCAATGATGACTTCTGCATCGTCAGCTGCCTGTGCGTAATCTATGTAGGTTTTGATTTTGTCAAAAGAGCGTTCATCAATGACAGCATTAATGAAGTTTGAAAAGTCACGTGTGCTGCCCATTTTAAAACTCGCCAAATCAGTCGACAGTTGTGCCTTTACTTCAGGCCACATCGATGAGGGGATGTAGGCACGAGAAGCCGCTGAACATTTTTGACCTTGGTACTCAAAAGCACCACGAGACAAAGCAGTAGCAACCGCTATGGGATTGGCAGACTCATGTGCAAAAACAAAGTCTTTACCCCCTGTTTCACCCACCAAACGTGGGTAACTGTTGTAACGTGAAATGTTACCGCCTACTTCAGCATATATGTGTTGGAATGTTGGTGTTGAACCTGTGAAATGCACACCAGCCAATTCTGGACGTGGTAACAAAGCTGCACCCGCATCAGGGCCATTGGCTGCTACCATATTAATCACACCATCAGGAAGCCCTGCTTCCATAAACACCTTCATGATGACGTGCGCTGAATACATTTGAGTACCTGATGGTTTCCAAACCACAGTATTACCTAACATCGCTGGTGTTGCTGGTAGATTACCTGCAATGGCGGTGAAATTAAATGGTGTGATGGCTAAAACAAAACCTTCCAATGGACGCCAATCCAGTTGATTCCAAACACCCGCTGATGAAACCGGTTGTTGTGACATGATTTGTTCATAAAATTTTGCATTGAAACGCAAAAAATCAATCAACTCACAAGCCGAATCAATTTCTGCTTGAAAAACATTTTTAGATTGACCATGCATGGTGGCCGCGTTGATTTCATTGCGGTAAGGGCCTTCTAATAAATCTGCAGCCTTCAAGAAAACAGCTGCACGTGACTGCCATGGCAGTGATTGCCACTTAGCCTGTGCTGCAACTGCTGCATCTGCCGCTGCATTCAACTCATCTTTGCCTGCCAAATGGGCGTTTGCTAAGACATGTTGATGGTTATGAGGCATAACTACAGCTTCTGTCCGGCCAGTGCGAACTTCTTGACCATTAATAATACAGGGAATGTCCAACACTTCAGCTGCCATTTCATCCATTTTTAGCTGTAAAGACAAGACCTCTTCACTGCCTGGTATGTAGTTTCTTACGGGTTCATTAATGACCGCAGGTGTTTGCGGTATGTTTGCACTGATCATTTGGAGACCTCAAATCAAAAGCCCCATTATATTGAAGTTACTGTCTAGGTTGTAGCACTTTTGTATGTCGATATAGACAAGTTTTCATCAACTTTAGCCCGGTACATGGCCAAATCAGCTTTTCTCCTTAATGCGCTCAGTGTATCTCCATCTTCAGGATAGAAAGAAATGCCGATACTGCTGTTTAATTTTAAATTAACATGATTCAGTATGACGGGCGCTTGAATTTCTGACAACATTTTTGTAGCCCATGAAACGGCATGCATTTTTAAATCAAATCCATAATACACAACTAAAAATTCATCACTGCCCACACGCATCACAAAACCACAATCAGTCATCATTACCTCTAAACGAGAAGATACTTCTTTGATGCACCAATCACCTATTTCATGCCCATAAACCTCATTGATAACTTTAAATTGATCCAAATCCAAATACATAACAGCCACTTGATCACCGTTTGCTTTCCACTCAGTAATTTGCGCTTCAAATAACTGCTCTCCCCTTTCTAACAGAGGCAATCCCGTCATGGCATCAATATAACTGGTATCTTTGAGTCGACGATTTTGGGCTTCTAAATGGGTTAATAACGATACCAATCTTTTTTTATATAACAAGAGTGCAGAAGTTGTGAAGTAAATAAAAAATATAAAGCACATCATAACAATGACCCAATGTTCCCAGCTAGAAATCAATAAATTGGCATCAAATGAGGGCTCAATCCACATTGAAACAAACAATAAACCAGCAATTGACATGAAAAATAAAATGATTAAATAATATTTTTCTGCAATCACACTTGGGAAAAACAACAAAAGTAAAATTCCAATCAAAGGAATGAAATGCATCGAAGCGGCAAAAACACCCAGAGTATAAACACCAAGTAATGCAAGCACGCCAAGCATCATAGCCATAGATCCAGCTTTAAAACGTACAGTTAATTTATCTTTAAACACCCCCAAAAACAAAGTGGCAATCCAGAGTACAGCCTGAATAGTTTCTCTTACACCCCATCCTGTGATCTCAGAACGTAAAAATACCATGAGCAAACCCATAGAACTAAAAACCAACCAAGACATAACAGATTTGTTAATTAAATCTTGGAATAAAACACTTTCAGTTTTTACTAATTCATTCATTATCAGGTCGGGATATCAAGCCATTTCATACTATCACAATTTTAATCTTTACAAAAAAGCTTACACATAAAAAAAAGGCCGCATTAAGCGGCCTCAAATTGCCTTGAAGAGAATTTATTTAGAACAAATGCTCAACCGCAGCTCGCTCTTCGCGCAACTCTTCTTCAGTTGCATCGATGCGACTTTGTGAAAACTCATTAACTGGTAAATCTTGAACAATGGTATATGTGCCATTAGCACAAGTCACAGGGTATGAGAAGATGATACCAGGTGCTATACCGTAACTGCCATCACTTGGAATCGCCATAGAAACCCAGTCACCTTCGTTTGTACCTAATGCCCAATTTCGCATGTGGTCAATAGCAGAAGAAGCCGCAGAAGCTGCAGATGAAGCACCACGTGCTTTAATGATGGCAGCACCACGTTGTTGAACTGTTGGAATGAAATCATTAACATACCAATCTTGATCGACGTCGCTCATGGCTTCACCGTTGATCAAAACTTGTGAGACATCTGGATATTGTGTAGATGAGTGGTTGCCCCAAATGGTCATTTTTTTGATGTCATTGGTTTGCACATCTAATTTACCAGACAATTGAGCCAAAGCTCGGTTATGATCCAAGCGTGTCATGGCCGTGAACTGTGCAGGATTAATGTCTGGTGCATTTTGTTGAGCAATCAGTGCATTGGTATTGGCAGGATTACCCACCACCAAAACTTTAATGTCTTTTGATGCATGGTCATTCATCGCTTTACCTTGTACCGAAAAAATCTTGGCATTGGCTTGCAACAAATCACTTCGCTCCATACCTGGACCACGTGGCATAGCACCTACTAACAAAGCATAGTTAGCATCTTTAAAGGCCACATTGGCATCATCAGTTGCCACAACACCATGTAACAATGGGAATGCACAGTCCTCTAATTCCATTACAACACCTTGAACAGCATTCATGGCAGGTGGAATTTCTAATAAGTGCAAAATAACAGGTTGATCTGGACCTAACATGTTGCCAGCTGCTATACGGAACAACAATTGATAACCGATTTGACCGGCTGCGCCAGTGACGACGACTCTTACAGGTGCTTTCATTGGGATCTCCAAAATTTTCTAAGAAACTTAAATCGCGCGCATTATATCACGCAGCTGTGTACTTTTCTTTATCCCACAAAAAAAGGTTGGTTACTTGCGTAACCAACCTTTCATGAATTCAGTAAACTAGAATTTAGATTACTTTGATTTCAGCAGCTTGTGGGCCTTTTGGTCCATCTACAACTGCGAATTCAACTGCTTGACCTTCGGTCAAAGTTCTGAATCCATCGTTATCATTAACAATAGCTGAAAAATGTGCGAAGACGTCTTTGCCGCCTTGTTGCTCTAAAAATCCAAACCCTTTTGACTCGTCAAACCACTTGACTGTGCCGGTAACTCTTTCTGACATGGTGTATCTCAATATAAAAATTTAAAAACTTATCTGTGCGGACTTTAATTTTAAAGAACAACACAAAATAAAAAATGGAAAAATAAAACCTCAATCATATTCAATACCACTTGGACATTAACTACTTGGTCAATTCTTCTGGGAGGCAAGTATAGGTATTATTGAAAAATATGCAAACTTTATTATTAAAAGTTATCAAAAAGCGGGCCGAATGCTAAGAATAGCGTAGTTTTAGTATGAATTTACAAAGAACAGAAGGATGATCAAAAATTTAAATAAATTTGGTCGGAACGAGAGGATTTGAACCTCCGACCCCCACAACCCCATTGTGGTGCGCTACCAAGCTGCGCTACGTTCCGACATAAAAAAACCCAATTAAGCCAGCGCCTAATTGGGTCGCGTATTTTAACACAAAGCAGAAAAAATCAATTGCTTATTTTAATAAATCTAAAATTTCTTCCAACTCAATTCGAGTTTGTTGAATCACTTGATAAGATTTACTTGCTTCTTTTTCAGGCACTTCACCAGATAACTTTTGTTTGGCACCATTGATGGTGTAGCCGTGATCATATAACAAACTTCGAATTTGACGAATCATCATCACATCATTACGCTGATAGTAGCGGCGATTACCACGCCGTTTAACCGGGTTTAGGTTATCGAATTCATTTTCCCAATAGCGCAACACATGCTGCTTAACGTCACACAAAGTGCTCACTTCACCAATGGTGAAGTAACGCTTAGCAGGAATGGGTGGCAGGGTTTTATTGTGGCCTTGATCCAGCATAGGTCTCTATGGTACTTCTCAGTTTTTGGCCTGGTTTAAACGCCACAACCCTTCTGGCTGTGATTGGAATTTCTTCCAATGTTTTGGGGTTTCTTCCAGGTCTTGATTTCTTATCTCTTAATTCAAAGTTTCCGAATCCAGATAACTTAACACCATGCCCTGCCAGCAGCTGTTCTTTGATGGTATCAAAAAACGCCGTGACAAATTCGCTGGCTTCACGTTTGTTTAAGCCAACTTCCATATACAAAACTTCCGCTAAATCGGTCTTTGTTATCGTTTCGGTCATGTTCTCAATTCCGCATTCAGATGTTCTGTCAAATAGGATACCGCTTTTGATAGCAGATTGTCCACTTCTTTATCTTCTAAAGTGCGATTATTTTCTTGAAAAATCAGTGCCATGGCCAGACTTTTACATCCACTTTCAATGTGCTCACCCTGATAGACGTCAAATAAACTCAAGTCTTTCATCACGCCAACATCAGCACCAAGTGCTTTTCTAACAGCAGATTGAACGTCGTACCAAGTCACATCCTCTTTTACCATAATTGACAAATCGCGTCTTACTGAAGGAAATTTAGACACCGCTTCCCATTGTGGCAAACTGATGGATTTAATGGCTGCCACGTCAAACACCGCAACCAACACGTCTTGTTTGATTTTTAATTTTTGACATATACTGGGGTGAACTTGTCCAACATAACCCAAAACCTCACCTTCAGAAGTTACTTGAGCTTGCCTGCCCGGGTGTAAATATTTTTCTTCACTGACTTCAAATAACAAAGCGGTTTTTCCAAGTAACGATTCCACTTCGCCTTTCATGTCATAAAAGTCAACTTTTCTACTGGCTTCGCCCCATTGCTCAGGACGATTCATACCACAACGTGCCATCAACAAATAATCTTTTTGTTGAATAGCCTTGTTTTCAACAAACACTTTACCCATCTCAAACAATGACAAATCACCGCTTTGACGGGCCAAGTTTGATTTGATATTTTGAAGCACACCACCCAACAATTGTGTGCGCATGACAGCCATGTCTTTGTTTAACGGATTGGCTAAAGCAATACCACCGTCTGCCACGCCTAAATCTTGTAATTGCTTTTCTGGAACAAAAGCATAGTTGATGACTTCTTGATAACCCAAGTCAGCTAAATGCGCTTTGATTTGCTTGTCTTGTCGCATTTGTTCTGGAATGACGCGAATGGCGTCAGTCGAATGTAACCGCAAGGCTGGCATTTGATCATAACCAACCACTCGCACGACCTCTTCAATCAAGTCTTCTGCAATGGCCAAATCAAAACGCCAACTGGGTGTTTCGACTGTCCAAGTGTCATTATCAAATGTTGTCACCAAACCCAAACCTTCAAAAATTGCAGTCACCCTTTCATCTGCAACATCAAAACCCAATACGCGTTTTAATTTTACAGCAGTTAAAGTGATGGTCTGACTTGCAGGCACATTGGCTTCATCAACATTGACATTCATTGGTGCGACTTCACCACCACAAATTTCAACAATTAATTGAGTAGCACGCGCCATCGCTTGGGCTTGTAATGCGACATCGACACCACGTTCAAAGCGTAAAGCCGATTCTGTATGCACACCCAACTTTCTTGATTTGCCCATGATGGTTGCAGGATCAAAATATGCCGATTCTAAAACAATGTCTTTTGTTTCGGCTGTTACACCACTGTGCAACCCACCCATGACACCAGCAACTGCCAAAGCTTTTTTCTCATCCGCAATCACGATGAATTCTGGAGTCAACTTGGCTTCTGATTCGTCCAACAACACCAATCCTTCATCTTTTTTCGCCATGCGCACAACCAAGTCACCTTCAATGTTGCTTTTATCAAAAGCATGCATGGGTTGCCCTAATTCCATCATCACAAAATTGGTAACATCAACCACTGGATGGATTGACTTAACACCTGTACGACGTAATTTTTCTTTCATCCACAGCGGGGTTACCGCTTGGTTATTAATGCCTTTAACCACACGACTGATATAAACTGGACATTGTTCAACAGCTTTCATTTGAACATTGACTTGATCAGAAATGCTTTCTGTAACCACATCAATGCAAGGCGGCGTTTGTGTCAAGCCATTCATTGCTGCCACTTCACGAGCCACACCACTGATACAAAAACAATCAGCACGATTAGGGGTCAGGTCAATATCAATGATTTGATCCGCCGTTTGTAAGTATTCAGCCACATCAGCACCCACTGGTGCATCTGCAGGTAACTCAATGATGCCATCTGATTCTTGACTCAGTCCCAATTCAACTTCAGAACACAACATGCCATGAGATTCCACACCACGCAATTTTGATTTTTTGATTTTAAAATTGCCAGGCAACACGGCACCAATTTGTGACAAAGCAGTTTTCAACCCTGTTCTGGCATTAGGCGCACCACAAACGATTTGTACCGTTTCAGTGCCCGCATTCACTTGACAGACTTTCAGTTTGTCAGCATCAGGGTGCTTCTCACAAGAAATGATTTCTGCAACCACCACATTTGAAAACACACCGGCTGCAGGCTCAACGCCATCAACTTCCAAGCCTAGCATGGTTAATTGCGCCATTAATTCATCGGTAGTCAAATCGTTATTGACCCATTCATTTAACCAATTTTCACTAATTTTCATGATAAATCCCTTTAATTACGATTGAAACTGGCTCAAAAAGCCCATGTCATTTTCAAAGAAGTTACGCAAATCTTGTACGCCATAACGTAACATGGCAAATCGCTCAACACCCAAGCCAAACGCAAAACCTGTGTATTTTTCAGGATCGATACCACCTGAGCGCAACACGTTTGGATGTACCATACCGCAACCCAGCACCTCTAACCAGTCGATGCTGCCATCACCTTTTTTCCACTCCACATCCACTTCTGCAGAAGGTTCAGTAAAAGGGAAATACGAAGGCCGTAATCTGATTTGTAAGTCGTCTTCAAAAAAGGCATTAACAAATTGACTCAACACACCTTTTAAAGAGGCAAATGTGACATTTTCGCCAATCACCAATCCTTCAACCTGGTGAAACATCGGCGTATGTGTTTGATCTGAGTCAGAACGGTAAACCTTACCCGGTGCGATGATTTTGATGGGTGGTTTCATCGTCTTCATGGCTCGAATTTGAACCGGTGATGTGTGCGTACGCAGTAAATGACCATCTGGGAAGTAGAATGTGTCGTGCATCGCTCGCGCAGGGTGATGCGCAGGAAAGTTCAAGGCCTCAAAGTTATGAAAGTCATCTTCAATCTCAGGACCTGTAACCACATCAAATCCAACTTGCGAAAATAATTCTATGATGCGCTCCATGGTGCGCGTTACTGGGTGAACTCCACCGACGGCATTTTTTCTGCCTGGCAAGCTCACATCTATAGCCTCGGACATTAACTTTTGATTCAGTTCTTTGGCCTGAATGTCAGTTTTTTGTGCCTGAATGGCAGTGAACAATTGTTGTTTAACTTGATTAATTTCTGCACCAGCTGCCTTACGTTCCTCTGCAGGCAATTGACCCAGCTCTTTTAATTGTGTGGTTATTGAACCTTTTTTGCCCAGAAATTGTACCCTGATGTCATCCAATGATTGGGTTGAGTCGGCGGCGTTGATTTGTACCAAGCCGTCTGCTAATAATTGTTTTAAATCGTTCACTTTTTTTCACCTTATGAAATAAAAAAGAGGAATCAGATATACACCTGATTCCTCTTCTTGATCATTATGTTGCTTTAATTTTTAAAGCCAGTCCTTACTGAAAAGGATTAATGATTATGCCAATGCAGCCTTGGCTTGCTCAACAACAGCAGCAAAACCTGCTTTGTCATGAACAGCCATGTCAGCCAACACTTTGCGATCCAGAGAGATATCAGCTTTTTTCAAGCCATTGATAAATCGTGAATAGCTCATGCCGTTGTTTCTTGCACCTGCATTGATTCGTGTAATCCACAAAGCACGGAATTGTCTTTTTCTGACGCGACGGTCACGGTAAGCATATTGTCCTGCTTTAATAACAGCCTGTTTAGCAACACGGTAAATCTTACGACGCGCGTTGTAATAACCTTTGGCTAATTTTAATACTTTTTTATGTCTTCTGCGTGCTTGGACGCCTCTTTTCACTCTTGCCATGATTTAACTCCTTTTAATTATGCGTAAGGTAACAAACGTTTTACTGAAGCTTCATCAGCTTCATGTACCAAACTGGTTCCACGTAGATTACGTTTACGTTTTTGGCTCATCTTGGTCAAGATGTGACTTCTAAAAGCGTGCTTTCTTTTGAAGCCGCTCGCTGTTTTTCTAAAGCGCTTTTGTGCGCCTTTTTTAGTCTTCATTTTAGGCATAATGCCCTCCTGTTATCATTTTATACGCCTGCAAGTAGCCAAAACTGACTTTCTCTTAACCTTAACTCACAGGTGCTCATATGAGGTTTAAATGCACAACTTGTACATCCAAACCACATCAACCAATTTGTAGGCAATTCAATGACGATTGCCTAAGCGTATCGATTGTCACGCTTTGTGAGGAATGAACCTCACTGCTCAATCACTTGTTTACAGGCTTTGGTGCCAGTAACATGATCATGAATCGACCTTCCATTTTCGCTGGACGTTGCTCTACTGTCACTTCGTCCACCAATTCCTTTTCCAAACGATCCAACATATCTGAACCGATGTCTCTGTGTGCCAATTCACGTCCACGGAACTGAATCGTCACTTTGACTTTATTGCCTTGAGAAATAAACTTTCTCAAATTGCGGAGCTTGACTTGAAAATCAGCTTCTTCAGTGTTCGGTCTGAATTTAACTTCTTTAAGCTGAACTTTCTTTTGGTTTTTCTTGGCCTGCTGGTTCTTTTTGGCTTGTTCAAATTTAAACTTACCAAAATCCATAATTTTACATACGGGCGGCTGTGCTTTGGGAGATATTTCTACCAAGTCCAAACCTGCACCTTTGGCTCTAGCCAAAGCTTCAGCGGTAGATAATACACCCACCTGCTCTCCGTTTTGGTCAATCAACCTAACTTCAGAAACTCTGATTTGCTGGTTTCTGCGTACTTTGTCATTTTTAGCGATCTGTCAATCCTCCGATTATTAAATTTTATCCTTTACTTGTTGATCCAATAACTGAATCAACGATTCAAGGTTCATCGAGCCTAAATCTTTTCCATCATGTGAACGCACAGTGATGGTTTCTTCATCTAGCTCTTTGTTACCCACAATGACCAAGTAATTAGTCTTGGTTAAAGTGTGCTGGCGAATTTTATAGCCGATCTTCTCGTTTCTCAAGTCAAAAATCGCTCTAAAACCTTTATTTTTCAATGTTTGGCCAATTTTTTCCGCATATTCGGCTTGTTGACCCGTAATATTGAGTACAGCAACCTGCGTAGGCGCCAACCAAAGTGGCAAATTTCCAGCATGCTGTTCAATCAAAATACCAATAAACCTTTCAAAGGAACCTAAGATGGCACGATGCAACATCACAGGTACCTGTTTGTCACCTTGCTCATCAATGTAACTCGCTTCTAAACGGTTTGGCATTGAAAAATCAACTTGGATGGTGCCACATTGCCATACCCTGCCCAAACAATCTTTCAAAGAAAATTCAATTTTGGGCCCATAAAAAGCACCCTCACCGGGCAACTCTTCCCAAGCAATGCCTTTGTCATCCAATGCATCGGCCAATGCTTTTTCAGATTTATCCCAAATTTCATCACTGCCCACACGCTTTTCTGGACGTGTAGATATGCGGTAAATGATTTCATTAAAACCAAAATCTTTATAAACTTCATGCAAAAAGTCAATGAATTCTGAAACCTCTGCCCCAATTTGTGACTCTTGACAAAAAATATGCCCATCATCTTGAACAAAACCACGAACCCGCATCAATCCATGTAAGGCACCCGATGGTTCATTCCGGTGACAAGATCCAAATTCAGCTAACCGTATAGGCAGATCTCGATAAGATTTCAAACCTTGATTAAACACCTGAACATGACAAGGGCAATTCATTGGCTTCATCGCAAACTGCTTGTGCTCAGACTCAACAGTAAACATGTCATCACCAAATTTATCTGCGTGCCCTGACTTTTCCCATAAAGAATAATCAACCACGGAAGGTGTATTGATTTCTTTATAGTCCTTACCATTTAACTTTGCACGCATGTACTGTTGAATTGACTGGTAAATAGACCAACCGCGATCATGCCAAAACACCATACCAGGTGCTTCATCTTGAAAATGGAACAACTCCATGCGTTTACCCAATTTTCTGTGATCGCGCTTTTCCGCTTCTTCTAAACGGAACAGGTATTCTTTTAAATCTTTTTTATCTGTCCAAGCCGTACCGTAGACGCGTTGTAACATTTCATTGTTACTGTCGCCACGCCAATACGCACCTGCTACTTTCATCAGCTTAAAAACTTTCAGTTTACCCGTATTGGGCACATGCGGCCCACGACACAAGTCAGTAAATTCACCCTGCTTATATAAGGACAGCGTTTCACTTTCAGGGATGTCTCTGATGATTTCCGCTTTATATTTTTCGCCTTTTGACTCAAAATATGTCACCGCTTCATTGCGTGACATTTCAAACCGCTCAACGGGCAGCTTTTCTTTCACGATTTTTTTCATTTCAGCTGTGATTTTTGCCAAATCTTCTTCTTGAAAAGGTGCTTCAGTCGCAAAATCGTAGTAATAGCCATCCTCTATCACAGGACCAATAGTCACCTGAACATCGGGATACAAGCGCTGAACAGCTTGTGCCATCAAATGGGCCGTTGAGTGACGGACCACTTCCAAGCCTTCTGGAGATGAAGGTGTGACAATCGCCAATTGTATATCTTTGTCTACAACATAGGACAAATCCACCATTTCACCGTCGACTTTTGCAGCCAGTGCGGCATTGGCTAAACCAGGACCTATGTCCATGGCCACATCTGAAACACTTAAAGCGTTTTCGTAAGTTCTTTGACTACCGTCAGTTAGGGTTACTGTGATCATCTGAATGAAAAAATAGGCTCAAGGCCGTTGTTATTGTTAAAAAAGCGTGAAATTATATCATGCACACCCAAGATTGAAATTTTAATTGACACTATTACACAGTTTTACGCCGCGTTTTTGCAAATTCTTAAATAGTCAGCAATGACTTGCTTGTGCCCATATTCTAAAGACTCCACTGTCAGTGCATGACCGATTGAAACCTCAAGGATATTTGGGATCGTTAAGAAGTCGGCTAAATTAACCAAATCCAAATCATGTCCTGCATTGACACCCAGTCCCAATTCATTGGCCAATAAAGCCGCATTTTTGTATTGCAACAATGAGGATTCAAAATCACCGGCTACATGTGCATGTGCATAACTTTCGGTATATAACTCAATGCGGTCAACCCCTGCTTTTGCGGCCAAACGCACCTGAGATTCATCTGGATCCAAGAACACTGAACAACGCACACCCCAAGCATTAAGCTGCTTTGATAAATCAGACACATAATCAGCATGTTGGTGCATGTCCCAGCCATGATCTGATGTCAGTTGATCTGGTGCATCTGGAACCAATGTGCATTGATCAGGCCTTACGGACTCTATCAGCGCCATAAAGTCATCTGAGGGATAACCCTCAACATTAAACTCAACAGTTTCCAGCGGTGCTATCAATGCCGCTAAATCACGAACATCTTGGCGAGTGGTATGGCGTTCATCTTGTCGAGGATGCACGGTCAGACCATACACGCCTAAGTTGATTAATTTTTGCGCATAGGCAACCACATTGGGATAATCTCTACCGCGAGAGTTCCGCAACAAAGCAATTTTATTTAAATTGACACTCAATGCTGTCATTCATTTGTCACTGATACAAAAAAACGAATTCTACAACATTCAAGAGAAATAGCCACGAACTAATAAGCATGAGCTAAACAAAGGAAGTAAATAATCTCAGAATTGACGTTTATTTTAAGCATAAAAAAAAACAAAACAACACAGAGAGAAAACGTCAACCCACAAAACTCTGTATTGTTTTGCTTTTGCTGTAGGTACTTAATGTGTCCATATTAACATTTGGAGAAAGAACCCTACCTCCCCCCGTTACGAAATTGCGAAATGAGAAAGAAATGACTTCGTAACATAAGGATGGGTTTATTTTACATAAATGATGATTGATGATAATATTGCGTACAAATATGTGCGCAAAAAAAACGTAATGCAAAGAGAAACACCACAAATATCACTTCAAAAAGCGCTGGTTCCTGTCAGCAAAATGGTTATCCAATTCGGGTTACACTGCCATGAATTCAAGCAAAACATTCAACTGGCCTACATTCAAGCGGCTATTGAGTTATTGAACGAATCAGGCATCAAACCAACCAATCAGGCAATCGCCGTGAAAACCGGCATTGATCGACGGGCCATTGCAGAGTTCAACAAGATCACCAAAACACCAGAAAAAAGCATGAATAAAATGGACTTGGTTTTAGAAGCACTACAAAGGTTAAAAAACCAAGGCACAACAGACCTTCCCGCATCAAAACTCAATCAACTGATAGATAATATATACGGTGGCCACATCAGAGCCAAAGCCGTAGTAACAGAATTATTGTCTAAAGAGGTGATCAGCAAAATTAACAACAAGTTTCACATTAACCAAGCTTTGTACCAACAACTCAGCACACAAAAAGACTTAGCTGATGAAGTAGATGTCACAACCAAAAGGTTATTTGACACCTTCTATCAGAAGATGTATTCACAGAATCAAGCTGAACACTTGAACCTGGCATCGGTGTATTCTGGCCGCATCCCTGACAGCAAGCATGACAAAATCAACCAAATCATCGAAGAAAAAATGCTCGCATTTCAAAAAGAAATGCAACTACTCATCGAAGAACATGAAACCAATGTCAAGGCAGGAAGCTTTGCCAATGTCGGTTTTGCCCAATTTCAATTTGATTCCAGAAAGCAAATAAAAAACAATTTATAACTCGGTCCTTAGCCTTAACAACTCCGGAAAAAAAGTCAAATCCAATGCTTTCTTTAAAAAACTGACACCAGAAGACCCACCTGAACCATGTTTAAAGCCAATGATTCGCTCAACAGTTTTCATGTGTCTGAATCGCCACAACTGGAACGACTCTTCAACATCCACTAATTGTTCACACAAGGCATACACCTTCCAATGTGCATCTGGCTGCTGATACACCTTAACCAACTGCCTCATCAATGCTTCATTAAACACATGTGGCTGACTGAAGTCACGATTCAACAAATCATCAGGCAAATCAAAACCTTGTTTTGCCAAGTAGGAAATAAATACATCATACACGCTTGGGGCATGTAAAACACCGTCAAGTTGCGCTCTGGATTTAGAACCTTCGGGAAATACCTTTGTCATTTTGGCGTTTTTATTACCCAGCAGAAACTCTACCATGCGGTATTGAACGGACTGAAAACCAGACGCATTACCAAAAACATGACGAAACTGCATGTACTCACTCGGCGTCAAAGTTTCTAAAACAGACCACTGTTCAAATAACTGTCGTTGCACTTGCTTCACACGAGCCAAAATTTTTGACGCCCTACCCACGTGCCCCAATTGAATGCATTCAATGGCGGCTTGTAATTCATGAACAATTAACTTCAGCCACAACTCTGACGTCTGATGTTGAATGATGAACAACATTTCATCATGGTGCGGCGGCTCACTCAATGGATGTTGTGCTGATAACAACGTATCCAAACACAAATAGCCACCGTAGTTGCGTCGTTCTGACACATCCAGCTTGATGCCCTGTTCTAAATTTCTTAAGTTTTCGTCTGACATTCAATCAGTCCTCTATTTCCGCACGCTATTTAAGACCCTTGGCCTTTATTATTTTTCATTATTCAACTATAATACTGCCGCTTTGTTGCCTACCTTGGTAAGCAACAAGTCAAATTATAAAGTTTTGTCCACCATATGACCATATTAAACTTGGCTCATGACAAAACACATGGCGCGCCCCATATGCCGCCAAACCACAGTCCCAAATCCAAACCTAACGGAGAGTGAACTTGACTACTGTTGCATCTTTTGAGATCAATTACTTGCAATACTTGTCACCTAATGGTGATTTAGTGGGTGACAAGAAACCCAACATTGCTACTAATTACGAGCATTTGAAATCCATCTATGAATTGATGGTAATGACGCGAACTTTTGACACCAAAGCGGTGGCACTACAAAGAACCGGAAAAATGGGCACCTATGCATCTTGCTTAGGCCATGAAGCGGTACACATTGGTATTGGCGCAGCAATGGAAGAATCCGATGTCTTTGCTCCCATGTACCGTGAGTACGGCGCACAGTTTTACCGTGGCGTTAAAATGTCTGAAGTTTTGAATTACTGGGGTGGCGACGAGCGTGGCAGCAACTTTTCTGGACCGCAACATGATTTCCCATGGTGCGTACCCATTGCGACACAATGTATGCATGCAGCAGGCGCCGCCTTGGCTTTTAAACTGCGCGGTGAGCAACGTGCAGCTGTCAGCGTCGTTGGAGACGGAGGCAGCTCAAAAGGTGACTTCTTAGAAGCCATCAATGCAGCCAGTGCCTTCCAACTGCCCATGGTGTTAATGATCGTCAACAACCAATGGGCCATTTCTGTACCACGCAAAAAACAAAGTGCTGGTCGCACATTGGCTCAAAAAGGTGTCGCTGGCGGTTTACCTTGTATTCAAGTAGACGGCAATGACTACATCGCAGTTTACACCGCGGTTAAATCTGCATTGAAACGTGCAAAAGAAGGTAAAGGCGCTTCAGTGATTGAAGCCATTACTTACCGATTAAGTGATCACACCACTGCGGATGATGCCTCTCGCTACAGACCAGATGATGAAGTAGAAAACGCACGTGAGTTCGAACCCATCAAGCGCATGAGAAAATATTTGACCAACCAAGGTCAATGGAATGAACAATTAGAAAATCAATTGATAGCAACCTGTAAAGCGGAAGTGGATGAAGCGGTAGAAGAGTATTTAAATGTACCTAAACCCGAAATCACTGACATGTTTGATTACATGTATGCCGATTTACCGCATGACCTGGAAGCCCAACGCAGGTATGCGTTAGAGCAAGAGGAGAAGTCTAATGGCTAAAGTGACGATGGTAGATGCCGTAACCATGGCATTGGCACACGAATTAAGAAATGACAAAGATGTGGTTATCTTGGGTGAAGACGTTGGTATCAATGGAGGCGTATTCCGAGCTACCAATGGTTTGGCTCAAGAATTTGGTGAAGACCGAGTGATTGACACGCCTTTGGCCGAAGCCATGATTGCAGGTTTAACCGTCGGCATGGCAACCCAAGGCATGAAGCCCATAGCCGAAGCACAATTTATGGGCTTTATTTACCCCATGTTTGAACAAATTGTTTGTCATGCTGCAAGGTTCAGAAACAGAACTCGTGGAAGATTAACTTGTCCTCTGGTTATCCGCGCACCGTACGGTGGCGGTATCCATGCGCCAGAGCACCATTCAGAAAGCACAGAAGCCATGTTTGCACACATTCCTGGTTTACGTGTGGTCGCACCTTCATCTCCAAGCCGTGCTTACGGTTTGTTATTGGCAGCCATCAGAAACCCTGATCCAGTATTATTCTTAGAACCCAAACGTGTTTACCACTTAAATAAAGAAGAAGTGGAAGACGATGGTGAAGAGTACCCACTGGACATGTGTTTCGTAGACCGAGAAGGTACTGACGTGACTTTGGTTACCTGGGGTGCGATGATGAAAGAAACCATTGAAGCTGCAGATAAATTAGCCACTGAAGGCATTTCTGCTGAAATCATCGATGTCGCAACCATCAGTCCATTGGATATGGACACCATACATGAATCTGTTGAAAAAACGGGCCGCTGTGTGATTATCCAAGAAGCTGCCAGACATTGCAGCTTGTCATCAGAAATTGCTGCCAATTTGGCAGACCAAGGTTTGTACAACTTAATGGCACCAGTTAAACGTGTAACAGGTTATGACACCATCATGCCTTTATTCAAGATGGAGAAGAAATACATGCCAACCGCAGACAGAATTATTGATCAAGTACGCAAAGTGATGGAGGTATCATGAGTATTTTTAAATTACCCGATTTAGGCGAAGGCTTACCAGATGCAGAAATCGTTGAGTGGCACGTTCAAGTTGGCGATACTGTAGAAGTTGACCAACCGATGGTTTCTATGGAAACAGCCAAAGCCGTAGTTGACGTTCCCGTTCCTACAGCAGGCGTTGTAGCCAAACTGTATGGTGAGCCCGGTGATGTCATCGATACAGGCGCACCCTTGATTGAGTTTTCAGCTGACGGTACATCTGCTGGCACTGAAGACACACCCTCACAATTGCGTGCAGAAGCCGAAGAAGTTTTGAATGACTTAAAAGACGGCTCAGACAATGATGAACCTGCAAAAGAAGAAGCCATTGGTACTGTTGTAGGTCAAATGGAAGCTTCAAATACAGTCATCAACAGCATGCAAGACTTCGGCGGTAAGAAAGCGGCACCTGCTGTTCGTGCATTGGCCAAAAAATTAAAAGTTGATTTGGCCACAGTTGAAGCCACAGGTACTGGCGGTGTGATTCGCCCGAGTGATGTGAAAAAAGCTGCGGCAAATCCACAGCCAGCGGCACCTGCTGCTCCGACACCAGCACCAATTCCTGCGGCGGCACCTGTAGCGCCAACCCCTACTCCAGCTGCACCAAAACCAACGGCACCTGCTGTAGCAACAGGTGACTGGCAACAAGTCAAAGGCTCACGCAGAACCATGGCTCGCGTCATGCAGAATGCACATGCCAACATCGTTCCGACAACAATCATGGACGATGCAGACATTCATGCTTGGTTGCCTGGCCAAGACATAACCGGTAGATTGATTCGCTCTTTGGTTGTTGCTGCTGCAGCAGAACCTGCATTGAATGCATGGTTTGATGGTGAAAAATTAGCGCGTCGCATCATTGGACATGTTGACATTGGTATTGCTGTGGATACAGAAGATGGTTTATTTGTACCCACCATGCGTAACTGCGAGTCATTGACGCCAGAACAAATTCGTGGCGAAATGAACGTGATTAAAAGCCAAGTCAAATCACGCAGCATTCCACCTGAAGCCATGAAGGATTACACCATCATGTTGTCTAACTTCGGCGTTTATGCTGGCAGGTATGCGACACCGGTGATTACACCCCCATGTGTTTCAATCATTGCTGCAGGTAAGCTGCGTCATGAAGTGGTGCCTGTGTTGGGCGGTATGGAAGCGCACAGAACCATTCCATTGTCTCTGACATTCGATCACCGCGCGGTGACGGGTGGCGAAGCAGCACGCTTTTTAGCGGCGATGATCAAGGATTTAAATCAATCGAAATAAGAACGATTAAAAACCTTCAAAAAAGCGTTCAATGAAAGTTGAGCGCTTTTTTTTTGCAATATTTTTAACGCTTTATGGTCTTTTGATTGAATTCAGTGAAAAAAAGTTAACTGACTTTTTACACAGAATATGCCAATATATTGGTTCAAACCGCACTCAATCTGCGGCTTTGAATATAATTTAAAACATTCCTTCGGAGGGAAAACAATGAAAGACATGAAAATAAAACCAGTTTCAGCAGCCATTGCTGCAGCAGTTACTTTAGTAGGCTCAGCTTCTATGATGAGCGATTCAAATCCTTTTGGTCAAAATGACTTAAGCCAAGGTTATGAGAATGCCGAAGGCCATGCCATCGCAAAATTTGATGGTAAAGATGGCGAAGGTAAATGTGGCGGTGACAAAAAAGATGCTGAAGGTAAAAAAGCCGAAGGCAAATGTGGTGAAGGCAAATGTGGTGAAGGCAAATGCGGCGGCGACAAAAAAGATGCCGAAGGCAAATGTGGTGAAGGCAAATGCGGCGGTGACAAAAAAGATGCTGAAGGCAAATGTGGTGAAGGCAAATGCGGCGGTGACAAAAAAGATGCCGAAGGCAAATGTGGTGAAGGCAAATGCGGTGGTCACGACAAAGCCAAAGATAAAAAAGCCGAAGGTAAATGCGGCGAAGACCATAAGAAAGATGCCGAAGGTAAATGTGGTGGCAAAGCATAAGCACCATGCAGCTTTCTGAGCTACAAGGCGCAGGAATTGGATTGAGACGGGGCCTGGTTGCGCCGTTTCAATCATTTGGCGACCTTAATCCTGTGCAGTTTATGGAAGTGGCACCTGAAAACTGGATCACAGTAGGTGGCCAATCAAAAAAAGACTTTTTGGCCTTTGCGTCTAAGTATCCCATGGTTTTACACGGCTTGTCTTTATCCATTGGTGGGCCAGATGCACTGAATGAAACCTTAGTCAAAAGCATCAAAAAGTTTAAAGCAGACATACAATCACCTATTTATTCTGAACACCTGTCATACTGCTCAGATGGCGGTCAATTGTATGATCTGATGCCAATACCTTTCACTGAAGCCGCAGCATCTTATGTTGCAGACCGCGTACTCCGTGTCCAAGACATCTTAGGTGAGCGCATGGCTTTAGAAAATGTATCTTATTACCTAACGCAACCTGGTTCAGAGATGTCTGAACTGGAGTTTATTAATCTGGTCATTGAAAAATCAGACTGTTTACTTCACTTAGATGTGAACAACATTTATGTCAACAGCATCAATCACAATTACGATGCCTTTGATTTTTTAGACCGCTTGCCACACGAAAAAATAGCTTACATTCACATTGCAGGTCACTTCGATGAAGCTGATGACCTCAAGGTGGACACCCATGGCGATGAAGTCATAGAATCTGTTTGGCAACTGTTAGCACACACTTATAAAAATTACGGTGTTTTTCCCACGTTGTTAGAGCGCGACTTCAATTTTCCACCTGTAGCAGAACTATTGAAAGAAGTTAACCGCATTGACACGTTGCAAAATCAATACCAATCAACCAACAAAAACCATGCCCACCTTTAAGCAAGCTCAACTGGATTTTGCAGCACACCTTCGCAACCCAAATACCCAGGAAGCCCCAAGTGGCATAGAAGACAGGCGCTTAGAAATTTACAGAAACTTATTTTTTAACAGTATTTCCAGTTTGATTGCTGGTACATTTCCTGTTTTAAAAACCATTTTAAGCAACAAAGAATGGGAACAGTTGATTCGAAACTTCTTTCAAGCCAAACACAACAAAACACCACATTTCCCAGAAATTCCACGTGAATTTGTGTCTTTTGTGAAACAACTGCCAAAAGATCAGCTCAGGCCTTTCACCTATGAACTGGCCTTGTATGAATGGCTTGAATTACATTTAGATAAACATTTAAATGAAGTGGAATTTAATCTGAAGGTCAATGAAAAAGATTTACTCGATGACATTCCAGTTATCAATACAGTATCATCTTTGCAAGCCTATCAATTTCCAGTTCACCAAATCTCCGCCAACAACCAGCCCACCAAACCATTGGAACAGCCTGTTTTTTTGTTGCTGTGGAGAAACAAAGACAATCAGGTGAAGTTCACCGAACTCCAGCCTTTTTCAGCGCTGTTATTTGAACAACTTAAAAACAACAACAGCTTAAGTGGCCGCCAGCATTTGACGGGATTAGCAAAACAAAGCAAAGCACAAGACACCAATCAATTTATCAACTTTGGCCTTCAAACATTGAAACATTGGCATCAACAAAACATCATAAACACCATCAGGACCACATCATGAATACCTTCAATAAATTACAAAACCTAGCCCAAGTAAAAATGGCCAGACTGAATTCAGCCGGCGAGTGGTTACCGCCACTTTTTCTGCGGTTGATATTATTTTGGGAATTCTTTGAATCTGGTATAGAAAAATACCGCGGAGACAATTGGTTCAGTCACATCAAAGACAACTTTCCTTTCCCTTTTAACTACATTGACACAGAGATTTCTTGGTTTATGGCCACATGGGGTGAAATGGTTTTTGCGGTGATGTTGCTGATTGGCTTGGGCACTCGATTTGCGGCCTTCTCACTTATCGTCATCACTTCTGTAGCCACCGCAGCCGTACATTGGCCAGCTGACTATGGCTCTTTGGCTGAGTTGTGGCAGGGTTACGCCATCAGTGACGATGGTTTTGGTAACTTCAAGCTGCCACTGCTGTTTGTCATCATGTTGATGCCATTGGTATTCAACGGTGGCGGCAAATTCAGCTTAGATTATTTAGCAGCAAAACTAATGAATGCCAATGAATTTGGTAGAACACAATCAGACTTTACATCTAAAGGTTTGGCTCTGGCCGTTATGGGTTTAACTTTGTATTTTGTTATGCCTGTCGTTGGCATAACACTGTTAATAGCCGGATTTGCTCTTGCCATTTTTGACAAGTTGATTACACCCATGGGTTAAACTTAAGCGTACAGCACCGACAAATTTCTCAAAACTAATAAAAACCGGGGATAATTTTTAATAATTATCTCCAATTCACACATTTGACATATTTTTCATTGTAGAATCGTTTTCCCGATTTTCCCCTACTTTTAAAACAATGAAAAAAAATTTACAACTTTGGGCTGCAATTTCAGCCTCTTTTGCCGCTTTCAACGTTGATGCCGGCACCCCAGAACAAGCCAACTTATTAATCACAGAAATCGCAGCCAAACCCGCCACAGGTGAGTTTATTGAAATTCACAACAAAGGTGCGGCTCCAATCGATTTAAGTAACGTTTATTTAACGGATGCCACATATTCAAACGGTGGTACTTATTATTACCAGTTAGTCACAGGCGGTGGCGGTGGCGGTGGCTTTGCCGATTTCTATGCACGTTTTCCGGATGGTGCCTCCATTGCACCAGGTGCATACCAAACAGTGGCTTTAAATGGCGCCGTTGATTTCAACACAGCATACGGTATAGACCCCACTTATGAAATTGCTAACACCAGTGCGGTACCTGACATGCGTGAAGCACGCACAGGTTCAATAGATGGATTGAACAGTGGCTTAACTGATGATGGCGAAGTCGTGGTTTTAGCTTATTGGAATGGCCAAAGTGATTTGATGCAAGACATTGACTACGTATTATGGGGAGACAAAACCGAAGCCATTGATAAAACCGGTGTGTCAATTGATGGCCCAGACGGTGACAGTAACAGCAGCACTTACCAAAACGACACCAGCATTGCCAATCAAGCAATTTTTACTTCATTTGAACATGCAGATGGAAACTCATGGCAACGCAGCAACATGAATGAAGGCAATGAAACCACAACTGGCGGTAATGGCATCACAGGCAGTGATGAAACCTCAGAAGACTTGAACAACACATTCTTTGAATCTACACCCACACCCAATGCCGCTGCCGGTAATCCACCAGCACCTCAAATCATCATCAATGAGTTAGATGCCGTAGGCACCGCTGAATTCATCGAATTAAAAGGATCCCCTAACAGCAGTACCGATGGTGTGACTTTGGTTATGTATGACGGTGGCACAAACCAAGTGTCTGATGCTTATGACTTATCAGGCAACACATTTACTGCAGAAGGTTATTTCCTAATCGGTGACAGCAGCTTAACACCCAATTACTTATTACCACCTGACAGCATTGCTGATGGTGCTGATGCTATAGCGATATATTATTCAGATGTGGCGAACTTTCCTAATGGCTCCGCCATCACCAGTACCGACATCTTAGATGCTTTGGTTTATGGTTCTGGACAATCTGATGACACAGACCTGTTGGCATTGATGAATATAGGGCAAGCACAGGTCAATGAAGATGCCAACAGCAATGCAGCATCTGAATCATTAGCGCGTTGTCCAAATGGCTCTGGCGGGTCTTTGAACAGCTTAACCTACCAAGCCGTTGACCCTACTCCTGGCTTGGCCAACAGCCTGTGTCCCATTGGCGAATATTACGCCACAGCTGATGACACAGATGCCAGCACTTTGCGTACTTCATTACATGAAATCATCGATGACCATGTTAAGGGCAATTACACCAGTGGCCCATCAGCGTTTAACACATGGGACATGCTTTCATTTGCTGACGAAGACCCAACAGATCAAACTAAAGTTTGGATGGTTTACAAAAACAACTCTTACACATTTATTGGTGGCGGAGACCAGGTGTATAACAGAGAGCATACCTGGCCACAATCTTATGGATTTAAAGTTGCTGCATTAGGAACTAATAATGCAGCCAGAACCGATGGTCACCACTTAATGATGTCAGACAAAATCTACAACCAACATCGAGATAATTTATACTTTGATAATTGTTCAAGCGGCTGCACAGAAGATGTCACGACGGCAAACCACGGTCAAGGTGGCGCCGGAATCAGTAACAAATACGACACTAACTCTTATGAAGTTTGGGACTTCCGCAAAGGTGACATCGCGCGTGCCATGTTTTATATGGACGTTCGTTATTCCGGAGATGTGCCAGGAGAAGTAGATTTACAACTGACTGACAACCCCAATCTCATCAACCAAGATGACCCTTATATGGGTTTATTGTCTGTATTATTGGAATGGCATGAAGCCGACCCAGTTGATGACATCGAGCGCGACAGAAATGAACGCATTTATTCCTACCAAGAAAACAGAAACCCATTCATTGACCACCCTGAGTGGGTTGAATGTATTTTTGTAAATGGTGGAGAATGCACAACAGAAAGTAATGACATTATTTTTACCAGCGGATTTGAACAGCAATAAACACTGACAATTCCATGAAGGGCGGTTTTTCCGCCCTTTTTTGTGCCTTATAAAAAACACCTTACTGTCTTTTCTTGCTTCAATAATTTACAATCAAGCCTTTGAAAAAAACAGCACACATGCCAAGCATCAAAGACAGATTCAGAGGATTTTTACCCGTTGTGGTCGACGTAGAAACTGGTGGTTTCAATAACCAAACCGATGCTTTATTGGAAATCGCAGCCGTCATCATAGAAATGGATGAGTATGGTAATTTTGTCAAAGGTGAGTCTATTAATGCCTATGTTGAACCTTTTGAAGGTGCTAACATCGACCCGAAATCACTAGAAATCACCGGCATAGATTTGAACCACCCTTTGCGCATGGCGCTGAGCGAAAATGCAGCGTTGGGAAAAATTTTTACCCCCATCAGAAAAGCCATCAAAGAAACCGGCTGTACCCGAGCTGTTTTAGTGGGTCATAATGCCCACTTTGATCTCGGCTTTGTTCATGCTGCTGCTGAACGCGCGGGCATTAAAAGAAACCCTTTCCACCCTTTCAGTTGCTTCGATACCGTAACATTATCTGCACTGGCTTATGGTCAAACGGTTTTGGCCAGGGCCATCAAAGAGGCCGGAATAGAGTGGCAATCCGACCAAGCCCATTCGGCATTGTACGACACTGAAAAAACGGCAGAATTGTTTTGCGCCATTTATAACAAAGCCAACCGAAAAGGTATGTATTAACGATTTTAAATGATATAAATGCCAGGTTTTTTCAAATGTGGCTCAACCAAAGGTAAATAATGTTTTTCAACATGTTGTCTTTGAATTTTTAAGGTCGGTGTCAACAAACCATTTTCAGAAGTCCATTCCTGTTGAGAAATAAACAAGTGACTCGGTTTGGCGTGTGCCTCTAATTCAGTTTGCAACACAGTCAATGCCGTTAAGCATTGCTGTTTATAATGCGCCATATCAACGTCTTGTTCTGATATTGACACGACCAAAATAGGTTGACCCATACCAGACCCCATCAACACGACTTGATCTAAAGGCAACAAAGTGATCAATTGTTGTTCTACTGGTATAGGCGCCACATACTTGCCTTTGGCTGTTTTAAAAATGTCTTTCACCCGACCTGTGATGTATAAAAAACCTTGGTCGTCAATATGACCCAAATCACCTGTATGTAACCACCCTTCTTGATCTATGGCTTCATCAGTCATCACCTGATTTTTGTAATAACCCATCATCAATGCAGGGTTTCTTATACACACCTCACCCTCATCACTGATTCGACACTCACAGCCTGACAATGTTTGCCCCACACTGCCCAAGAGCGTGTCTTCATTTTTGGTCATATGAGAAAGGCCACAAGATTCTGTCATACCATAGGCTTCGTTTAATTTAATGCCCAAATCTTGATACCATTCAAGCACGTTTTTCGGTACAGAAGCGGCAGCGCACAAAGCAAACTTTAATTGTGAAAAGCCCATACGTCGCTTAATCAAGCGCTTAAATAAACCGCCCAAAACGGGCATATTTAGGATTTTTTTAGCCCGTTCAGCGCCGCCTAACTTATCTTCAACCGCCATCTTCATTTTTTGCCAAATCCTCGGCACACCAAAAAATATGGTCGGTCTGGCACGCCCCACATCGGTAACAAACAAGTCCAAAGACCTGACGAAAAACACCTGCGCTCCCTTATAAAGTGATGACATTTCTACAGCCATCCGCTCTGCCACATGCGCCAAAGGCAAATAAGACACAAAACGGTCATCTTCAGTGATACGCACCCTTTCTTTTATCAAACTCATCGAACAGTGCACCGCGGCATAAGAAACCATCACACCTTTTGGTTCCCCTGTCGTACCCGATGTATAAACTATACTCATCAATTCATTCTGACATTCAACGGCACGATAAATCATTGGCTGATTATTCGCCACCATGTCATCCCAAAACGGTAAACCGCTGTGAGGCAAATAGCATGCCATTTTCAGTACATCGTCTGGAATCGTTGGCATCACATGCTCATAATCTAATAGTTTACCAACAAACACTGCTATGACTTCAGCATGTGACAACACATATCCAATGGTCTTTTGTGTGGCGGTAGGATAAATCGGCACAGCAATGTGGCCCGCCATTTGTATTGCCCAATCAGCCATCATCCAATGGGCACAATTGAGTGAAATGATGGCCACTTTACTTTGTGGAGGTAAACTGGATAACTGATTGGCCATACAAGCGACTTCATGCGCCACCCGTTGCCATGAATAAGTAATGGTTTGATTGTCTATTGGCTGGTTAAGATAAATTTGGTCAGGTTGCTGCGCTGCCCAGAAAAATAAACGGTCTATCGGTGATTGGAATTTATCTTCATTACTCATTTAAAGATAATGCACCAAAACCGGCTTTTTTTCAAGATAAAGAGGACGCAGCTGCATGGGCTGATGCCCAAGCCCATTGAAAGTTAAAACCACCCAAATGCCCCGTCACATCTACCACTTCGCCGATAAAATAGACATTAGGTTGGTTATTGACAGCCATGGTTTTTGATGACAGTGCATTTGTATTCACACCACCTAATGTGACCTCAGCAGTGCGATAGCCTTCGGTGCCAGCAGGCTTCAATTGACAGCGGTTAATAGAATCAGCCAGATCGCTACATTGTCGCTTACTTAATTGCTGTAAAGTGAAACGAGTCATTGATGGACACTCATGCGCCAACCAAGCTTCGGCCAATTTATTCGGCCAAAACTGGCTCAACCAATTCAATAAACTCATGTTGCCATTTTGTTTCTTAGCTTCAATTAAAGCATCCGCAACATCAACTTCAGGCATCCAATCAATTGATAAACTTTGGCCCACATCCCAATAGCTTGAAATTTGCAATACAGCCGGCCCTGACAATCCACGGTGCGTGAATAAGACCTGGTGGGTAAAAGTTTGGCCATTGGCCGTCAATGATGCCAGTACAGAAGTCCCCGACAAGGATGCAAACAGGTCTTTGTGTTGGTCACTGAAAACAAACGGCACCAGCCCTGCCCGCTTGGGCAACACTTCTAAGCCCAGTTGTTCGGCCAACTGATAACCAAAACCCGATCCACCCATCTTAGGAATAGACAGTCCACCGGTGGCAACAACCAAATTTCTAGTTTCAAAATCACCAACTTCAGTCTTCAATAAAACCGCTTGGTCAGCCATGAAGTCAACCGTCTGGACTTCGCAACTTGTCATTAACTTTACAGCTGCACGATCACATTCATCCAACAGCATGTTCAAAATATCTTTAGAGGATTTGTCACAAAACAACTGGCCCAATTCCTTTTCATGGTAAGGAATGTTGTGCTTTTCAACCATGGCAATAAAATCCCAAACCGTATATTGACTCATAGCAGATTTACAAAAATGCGGGTTTTTAGACAGGTAGTTTTCATGCGTCGCATACTGGTTGGTAAAATTACAACGGCCACCGCCGGACATCAAAATTTTCTTTCCGGGTTTGTTGGCCTTTTCTAACACCAAAACTGACAAACCTTTCTGCCCTGCTTTCAACGCACACATCAAGCCCGCAGCGCCAGCACCTAAAACAATCACATCATAGAATTTCATTTACAACTTTCACTTCCTTTTCTACTAAATTTTTGGCTTTGGGCTGCTTTTGCATCAATATCAAACCCAATAACATGATGCCAATACCACACCATTCAAACCATTCAATTTGATCACCCAAAATCGGCACTGAAAACAGTGCAACAAATATCACCCCAGACGAGGCCAAAACAGATGCCTCATACGACCTGATGGTGCGCAAAGCATAAGACCAAATGATCAAACCAAAAGCCAGCACCACTGATGCATTCAGAACAATCACAAACCATTGAAAAGATGAAACAGGCACCAAAGGTAAGTCTGTCGCCAAACCATACAATACCAAAGGCAAACCGCCCAATACAATGGTGCTGGTCGCTAACATGGTGCTCGACAAGCCACTGTCTTGTTGTGCTGATAGTTGACGAATCCAGACATTGGTCAGCGCCAAACACAAGACCCCGAAGCTCAAAACAGACAAAGCCAAAATCTCAGTCAAATCAGGTAATTCATTGAAGTAAACAAAAACGCCTGAAAGCGCCAAAATGCCACCAGCCCATTGACTGCGACTTGGGTGCTCTTTCAACATGATCACCGACAAGATCATGGTCACCAAGCCGGTAAAATTGATCACATAAGCATGGGTGGTTACCGGTAACTTTGAAAGTGCAAAAACAAAAGCCAGTCGATAAATAAAAAAGTACGATAAACCAATCAGCAACAACTTCAAACCATGCCTTTTAAGAATTAGCATGGGAACCGTTTTACGCCGAAAGACAAAAGTATAAAGCAGCAAAACCACCAACCCCGAGGCTACCATCAGCCATAAGAATGTAAACATCGACATCTGATCTAAAACCATCTTGGCCCAAACACTGCCCAATGAACCAACCATCACCAGGCTCAACAGCATCAAAACCACTTTCAAATGTTGACTCATATCAGTGCAACCCAGCCTTCAGGTGGCATCAAACTGGTTTTCAGGACGCGCCTGATTTATCGCATCCAAAGTCAAACAACGCACATTAATGGCTGACAACTTGGGATAAGCGTCTAAAGGCACATTAAAACGTTGGGCATTGTAAATTTGTGCCACCAAACAAATATCAGAAATACAGGGATAATCTGCATTCATGAAGTCATATTTTGAATCAGTCATCATTTGTTCTAATGCAGTAAAACCTTGGTGAATCCAATGGGCATACCATTCATCGACCTGCTCTTGTTGCCAACCTTCTTTGTCCGAATGTGGTCTTTTAAGGTATTGAAGCACGCGCAAGTTATTCAGAGGATGAACGTCAGAAACGATCATTTGTGCCATGGCTCTACATTGGGCTTGCGCCACTGCACCTGTCGGTAACAAAGCGACTTCAGGATGCTCGGCTTCTAAGTATTCCATGATGGCCATCGATTGCGTGATCACATCACCGTCATCGGTCACTAAAGCGGGCACCAAACCCTGAGGGTTCAAAGCCCGATAAGTCGCACTGTGTTGCTCACCACCACCTTTAACCAAATGCACCGATTCAGCATCATAAGCCAAACCTTTTAAGTTCAAAGCCATGCGAACACGGTAAGCCGCTGTACTGCGCCAGTAGGTATATAACTTCATCTGATATTGTATAAATCAAAAACAGAACCTTAGCCGTTTCACAAATCAAATACAAGCAACGCAGGCATTTCACAACCATTATCATATTTTGCTGAGAAAATTACCCTCAAACTAACACCTACTACTGCATCCTCACAAAAACTCAAGTTCAAATCTTGGGTGGTGATGCTAATGCATAACTGCCGCCTTTTAGAAGCCTCACTGAAAGGTAAAAAGTAAGACTGAAGCTCAAATAACACAGCCTGCTTTTTAACGGCTTTATTTGAGGCATTTAGGAGAAAAGTAATGAGTTTAATAGAATCATTAAAATCTCGAGTCAGTGACGCCGACTGGCAACGCATGTCAGAACATGCAGGTATTCCAGCTGAAGAGTTGAAAGTTAAGTTGCTTGACGCACTTTCAAATTTAGATCAAATTGAACAAGCCGACGAAATACCAGCACCACAAATTTCAGCAGTTAAGAGTTCAGGAGATTGCCATACGCAATCCTTCAGTGTCTCTTTATTCAAAGTCATAGGCATCAGTGGTGACTTAACTTTATGCGGCACCAACAGTTCAAACTGGACTGCCGAATTAAAAGTCTGCCTGATAGTGGCTGGTTCAAAAGTTTGGTGTACCAGTTACCAATTTGATCCACACAACTTAAAAATCTGCTACTCACCCAGTGTTGGCTTGGCTAAAGCTGACCTTTGTTTTAACTTAAAACTCAGTGGCAATAAAGCTTGCTTGAATGTATCAGGGAAAGCCTGTGTTTGGGGTTTTGGCTGGCGATGTGGTAAATTTAATAAAACACTGTTTTGCCTACCTATTCCTTAAATATATAATCATGTATAAGAACAAAGAGCCTGCGCCCTTTGTTCTTATACAAGCGCATTAACCATCTTTCCATGCATCTGTTAGAATGATTCATTTTGATAACAGCTCCTTATGATTAAATTGACTTTTTACATCATCAGCTTATTTCTCTCTTTTCAACTTAGTGCTAAAAATTTCAGCACAGAGATTGACGCTTTACTTAATGACATGTTTGACCCAAATGGCCCCGGTGCTGTGGCATTGGTCGTTAAAGACGGTAAAACCATTTACAGAAAAGCCTTTGGTATGGCTAATATCGAGCTGGGCGTCAAAATGACTCCTGAACACACCTTCCGTATTGGCTCTATTACGAAGCAGTTCACTGCGGTCGCTATCTTAAAACTAGCAGAAGAAGGTAAATTAAAATTAGATGATAACATCAGCAAATACATCAAAGATTACCCAACCCATGGCCACAAAATTACCATCAAACATTTATTGAGTCACACATCTGGCATCAAAAGTTACACAGAATTAGAGGTCAGAGATAAGGCGTTCAAACAGAGGGATTTGGCACCAAAAGAGATGATCGAAATTTTTATGGATCAACCCATGAATTTTTCACCGGGCGACCAGTACCGATACAACAACTCCGGTTACTTTATTCTTGGCTATATTATTGAACAAGTTTCTGGTCAAAGTTATGAGAGCTATATAAATAACAACATTTTTCAACCACTCAATATGCACGATTCTTTTTATAACTCTGCTACAAAAATCATAAAAAACAGAACAGCAGGTTATGAATTCAATGAGGAAAATGCAATTATCAATGCAGACTACATCAGCATGACACAACCCTATGCTGCCGGTGCCATGCGATCTTCTGTTGACGACCTATATATCTGGAATCAAGCTGTAATGAATGACAAAATCATCAGTAAAAAAAGCAGAGACTTGGCACATAAAAGAGGCAAGCTAAATGATGGCACAGAGCTAAACTATGGTTACGGTTGGTTTATAGGAAATATTCAAGGCGAACCCATGATTTTCCATGACGGCGGCATCGACGGATTTTTTTCTGAATCACGGTTTTTACCTAATGAAAATGTTTTTGTGGCACTTCTTGTCAATTGTGGCGGATGCAAACTGCCATATGACACAACCTATAAAATCGCTGCCATGGCCATTAACAAACCTTATCAAAATACAAAAACCACTTTAAGTGAACAGGCCATGTCTGAGTACCCAGCCGTCTATTTAAGGGGTGGTAACGACAGCAGTGAAAGGCAAATCACATCAGAGGAAGGTAAACTTTATTCTACTTTAGGCACTCAAAAACAAGAAATTTTCGCTGTTGCAAAGGATCACTTTATTTTTGCAACAGGCATCAACTCATTAATCTTTAACAGAAATAATTCAGGAACAATAGATTCAGTCACTTTAAAAAGCATTTATCCAGATGAAACTTGGGACAAAACTGACAAGCCATTACCCAAGCTAACAGCCATACATTTGCCTGAAAATCTATTAACAACATACATTGGATTTTATGAACTACGCCCTGACTTTATTTTTGAAGTCATTATAGAAAATGGAATTTTGTACCTGATGGCTCCAAAATCAGAGAAAAGAGAAATGGTGGCAGTGGAAAATAATCATTTTTACCTCAAGGGTGACTCACACATCAGGTTTACTTTTAACACCACTGACAAAGGGGTTGTCGAAAGCATGACTGCTTTTTGGGGCAGTGATTTTATAGCCAAAAAAATAGTACCTATTGAATAAAAACAGACCATCAATTGGGTGACCCTATCTTAACTTGAGGGGCTTTTTGGTTCACCCAAATCAATTGATCCACATCGAAACCCAAAGATTCTGCTTGTGAAGTGAATTTACTTTTCAGTTCATCAGAGATCTCAGGTGTTCTCGAAAGCAACCACAAATAAGATGTATCAGGCCCTGATACAAAAGCATATTCCTGATGCGTAGGATCTGTATCAAACACCACATAAGACCCATAAAAAGGACCGAAGAAAGATACTTTTAAATACCCTTGCTCACTTGATTCAACAAAATAGGCTTTACCCTCGGCTTCATCCCACTCATTGTCTTTGGTAGAAAAACCACGGTTAATGACTTTTACACCACCATCTTCACGCATGCTGTACGTCGCAGTGACTTGCTCTAGACCCCGCTCGAAGGAATGGTCAAGCCTCGCCACTTCATACCAAGTGCCCAAATAGCTATTCAGCTCAAAGCCTTGCACAGGTTTAACCGATGCTGGCATACCCAAGCTGCTGCAACCTGAAATCAAAAAACTCGCCGCTAAAGTCATTACATGTTTAATCTTCATACCCTAATCCTGTTAATTTTGACGCAGTTTAATCCTGACAATGTGAAATTTAGGTAGAAACGAATGACTGGTCTACTAGCTGCCTAGTTGACGCCTATTTATTTGTTATTTCTATAATGCTGAAACTGTTGTAAACCAAACCATCCCACTAACATCGCCACCAAACCAGCTGCAGCAATGCCGTTACTTGAATTGACCCAAACTTGTATCAACAGTAAAACCACAGTCGCCGCCACCCAAAGAAAATCACCCATAGCCACAATCAAAAGCAAAACATTCGGCACCGGTTCACGGTTAGACAACCATATCAGCAACATGCCCCACAAGTTCAACACCACACCCAAAGCCACCAACACCAATTTAGGCATATGATTGTTGTCAGCAAGAAAAGCGATAATCGTTTCAGGGATAAAAACAAACAAAGCCCCGAACAACAAACAGCTCAAGGCATTGAGTTTTAATATGAGGTTAATCTGATTCATTTATATTCCTTTTAGATAACGCAGCATCAAGTGCCTTCAATTCATCCGCCTCAGTAAACACAGGCATTTGTTCAAAGGGTCTGGCTCTTAAAATCTCACCATTTTTGACATATACCAAATATTTATCAGCAGCATCAAGCGAACCAATGGGATTAATTTGTTTTTCACAACTGACAATAACCCTTAAATCTTTTTCTACCCAATAGATATTTGAATAAAACTCACCTTTTAAAACTTGAATTTCATCAAATTCTACGTCAAAAAAATTGTCACCTACCTCTTGCTTAGGCTCTCTTAATATTTCATCAATAACAAAAGCAATAAAAATTAAATCAGCTTCCATAGCCACACCCATAACAAATGCTGATTCTTCTTCAATGATGTCTTTTTCACGCTGAAACCTTTCTTCAAATGTTAAATGCCCACATGCATACAACGGACTCAAGAATGAAGCTAAAACAATGAAAGCCAATAATTTAGAGAAATAAACATTCATCAATGAAGCTCCATCAAGTCTCTGGGAAATTGAGTTAAATATTCAAGTCCATTATCAGTCAACACCACATCATCTTCTATGCGAACGCCACCCCATCCTGGGATGTAAATGCCGGGTTCAATCGTGATAACACAATGCTTTCTTACGGTTAAATCACAACCTAAACCAATAAACGGAAATTCATGCAAGTCCATGCCAACACCATGACCCAAGCCTTCACCTTGGTATTCAGCATAGGGCGATTTATTGAGCACCTGTAGTGCATGATGATAAATCTCAGCACCCGTCATTTCTGCATTAAATGCATTGATGGCCGCTTGTTGTGCTTTAAACACGGTTTGATAGATGTCACGCTGTTTGTCATCGGCCTTCCCGAGTAAGAAAGTTCTTGTCATGTCTGAATGATAACCACTGATAACCGCACCAAAATCAATCAGCAACAAATCACCTTTGGCCAGCTTTTTATTACCCGGAATGCCGTGCGGTAAGGCACTGCGTTCCGCAGCCAGCATGATGGTTGGAAATGAAGGCGCTTCTGAACCCAGTAAAGCCATTTGATACTCCAACTCGGTCGCCAATTCACGTTCAGTCACCCCAGGCTTAATCATGTCCAATAAGTTGGTTAACGCCTGATCAGCAATGCTTGCCGCTTTTCGAATGGATTCAATTTCACCTGCATCTTTGACATACCTTAAATCCTCAACCCAGCGTGATGCCCTGTGACACTCAATTTCTGGCCAATGTTGTTGCATATCCAACCACACACCATGGCTGATGTGATCAGCTTCAAAAGCCAAGTTATTAGCCGCATGCTTGAACAACAATTCATAAATCAAAACCGCTAAACTCTGGTTAACCCGATCGCGACAAATCACTTGAAAATCATCACACTGAGACTTGGCTTGCTCAAAATAGCGGTAATCAGTCAGCAAATAAGCGGCATCCTGAAAAATCAAAGCCGTTGCCGCATGGCCCGTAAAGCCACTGAGGTAGGTGATGTTGTGGTCATCGAAAACCAACAATGCATCCAAGTTATTCAGGCTGAGCTTGTCGAAGATTTTTTCTAATCTTTTCATGATAATAAAAATCAAATGGCCATTAAAAACATCAGGTTATTTTACTTGTTAAACTTAACCAAACAAACCCATGAAACCAAAAATTACCCCGTTATTTAGCATGTGGATTGAAACAGTTATCCAGAAAGCTGATGTAAAAGATTTTTTCCGCCAATTTAAGTAACTTATTGAAAGGATAAAAAATAAAACAAAAACACCCACACCCCAAAATGGAACAGACAGAGAATGAAGTACCGCCCAAATCAGTGCACTGATAAAAGCAGTTGGCAACATTGCCAACCTAAAGAATGATAAGGTTTTTATAATCAAAACCATCAACAAAGTTTCAAGAATGGGTGCCAGAAAAACCGCCAAAAAAATCGTTTTACGGGTCAGGTCAAATTCTGGTGTCGCTTTAGGTTCAAACAACCACATAGCCATATAAACGATGGGAAGGGTGGATAAAATACTTAACAAGTAAGCCTTTAAAACATATAAAACCGAATTCTCATGTTTGAACAAAAATTGGGTAACAGGAAATGTCTGCAATCCCATCAATCAAACTCCTTAGACATCTCAATCGAACGATCAAAGGCCGCTTGTAATGCCGTTTTAACCGTCTTATCAGTCGCACTTTGCTCAAAGCTTTGTAAGGCGGCATAGGTGGTACCATTCGGTGAAGTCACACGGTCTTTGAGTGTGCGCAATGACTCTGGGCTGCGCTCTGCCAGTAAGGCCGCACCAGTGGCAGTTTTCTTGGTCAATAAGGCGGCATTCTCAGGTGACAAACCCAGATCTTCCGCCGCCTTCTGTAAATGCTCCATGAACATGAAGAAGTATGCTGGGCCACTGCCTGACAAAGCCGTTACTGCATCAATGTTCACTTCTTCAGTTACCCAGATCGACGTGCCGACGGCATCCATCAATTGTTCGGTTTGGTGTTTTTGTTCATCCGTCACATGCGCATTGGCAAACATACCGATGGCACCCTGGCCAATCAAGGCCGGTGTATTTGGCATGGCACGAACAATGGCATGATTTAAATCTGTCTCATCCACTTGCGTCCAACGCGCAATTTGATCCGTCGTGATGCCTGCAGCAACAGAAATAATCAAAGGATTAACCTGAGCAAAATCGGCTTTAACACTTTCCAGCACCATTTGCATGATTTGAGGTTTCACCGCAATCACCACCACATCAGGCATGCCAAAATGTTCGGTATTGTTACTGAAGGTTTGCACTTGAAACTGTTTTTCAATGTGCTCGCGTTGGTTCTTTCCTGGATCACTGGCCGTGATTTGACTTGGCATCAAACCTTTGTTGATCAAACCACCAATCAAACTGGCCGCCATATTCCCTGCACCGACAAAACGGATGCGTAAATCTGTAATATTTTTCATTTGATGATGTTAACTGATATTGAATAAACTGTCATCCCTAGCGAAGCACCTAAACCCCGTCATCCCGAGCGAAGCCGAGGGACCTCATACAGTTCACAGTAAAACCCACACCAACCCCTTGCTCATTTAGAGTTGTTGAGCGCTGAATTCGTATAATCATGACAATTGCATCGTATGCCTAATGGAGATTACTCAACTCGCTTAGGCTCCCTCGAAATGACGCCTTTATTTATCAATCCCTTCTGCTATCGGGTGCCATAATTCGACTTTAAATCCCTCAGGATCAAGGAACCAACCGAACACACCATATTCCTCTTTCACAATGTCACCGGCTCGTTTTGCACCAGCCGCTTCAACTTGTGACAACATCGCTTCGACGTCATCAACAATGAAATTGAACATAAAATCCTGCTTTGATGGCTCGAAATAGGTGGTATCGGCACTGAACGCACCCCAAATAGTTTGGTCACCCACTTTGTGATTGCCCGGTGTGAATGCCGCACAAAACGGCGCCGCCAACTCAAAACCCAAATTTTCTTTATACCAAGTCGCTAATTTTTCGGGCTCTTTGCATTTAAAAAACAAACCACCCACGCCTCTAACTTTTTCCATTGTTCTTTCCGCTGAATAGAACAATCATTATCAAAGATTTAAAACAAAGGGTCAAGCTGGTTGGAGACATTGCTTATACTGAATATCAACCATAAGAACCGTAGGGTGGGCTCCGCCCACCAATCTCTAACCCGCTCTTAATTTCCACCACCCCAATGAACAAACATTGGTAGGGTGGGCTCCGCCCACCACCCCCCAAGCCAAGGTTTAATTTCCACTGCTCCAGAACAAACCTGGAGGCCCGACTCTGCCCACCAATCAATGATACTCATTCAATTGAGTGAAATCGCTCCAATTTTTATCATAAAACCCATTCTCTACAAATTTTGCAAACGATGAATAAGCCCAGTCACATGGTTTATCTACATACCCATGTTTCACAGGATTAAAGTGGATGTAATCTGTTAAATGATTTAATTCTGATGCATCACGAATGGTGTGTTCATAATACCCTCTTTGCCAAACCCCACTCTCTCTTTTATTGACTTTACTCGTAGAAATTTCTTTTGATAGTTTAAATTTTAATTGTTCTGGCAAACTTTTCGTGAAATGTATTTTTATTAAGGAAACCACCTTTGGGAATTCAGCTATAACATTGGGCTTAATGATCATGTGGAAATGATCAGGCATAACTGAGATGGCATAAATCTCAAACCGAACTTTACGTTTAGCTGCTTTTATTGCCATTCGGAATTCATCAATATATTCAGTCAAAAGACTGCGTTTACGATTGTTGATAGCAACAGTGATAAAAACATAACTGTTTTCAATAAAAATCCTTTTATAATTTGGCATTGAAAGAGTTTATCACAGCCCTGATTTCATGTTTCTTTTGTGGTGGGCAGAGCCCACCCTACACGCTAAAAAACAGAAATCGGAAATACTCTGTTAAACATTTTTATCTTTAAAAAATACATCTATGCCTTTATTGATATAATTTGACAACTTCTTCTCTACGAAAAGCCACAAATAAAATACAAGACAACAATCAGTAAAATAGAAAAAAACAGGTTTAAATTAAGAAAATGATTTAATAACTGATAACTAAGAAGCATAAGCGTTAAAACTACAGAAAAGTTCGCAATCACATATCTCATTTTAATTTGTTATCTCTTGTAAGGTCTGAGTGTACTAGACACGCCTCAGGTGTAAAAGTTTCAGAAAGCAGTTCACTACTAACGTCATCTAAACTTTTAAATTTAAGTTCACCACTTTCAACTCCTGACAGCCTGTTTTCAAGTACCGCTTCATGCCAATGTGGCGTTGGAATTTCGGCTCCATGGGAAATCAAACTTTCCCAAACTTGATCCAATACTTGTAACTTCTCTTCAGCAATTAAATTATTTATATCTTTGGATGTGTTCATGATGCTTCCTCATGTCTTGACTCACTTTTTTTAAGCGTTTTTGTTGAATACATTCAACCACCTCACAATTTCAACCCGGTTTGGCGGTGATTTTTGCGTTGGATGCCGGCTTGTAAGGCGATTAATCACAGCCCTGATTTCATACTTCTTTTGTGGTGGGCAGAGCCCACCCTACACGCTATATTGTTCAACTATTCCCACAATTTCAACCCCGTTTGGCGGTGGTTTTTGCGTTGTATGCCTGTTTTCAGGGCGGCTTCATTGGCGACCAGTTCAACAGACTGTTTGGCGCGGGTCATGCCGGTGTAGATGATTTCGCGGCTGAGCAGGCGGTGGTCGGTGTCGTGGGGTAATGGCATCAGCACGTGGTTGAATTCTGAGCCTTGGCTTTTGTGTACGGTCATGGCGAAGGCGGCAGTGAATTCGGGGATGACATGTATGGAATAGCTTTGATAGGCTGTTACGTTGCTGTCTTTCGCTGTTGGGAAAATGGCTCTAAGTTGACCTTGTTCGATTTCAAGCAGGAATCCAATATCACCATTAAACAGTTTTAAGCTGGCATCGTTTCGCCTGACCATGATGGCGGCACCATGGAACAGGTGTTCATGGCCGGTGACATCCAGTCGTTGTTTCATCATTTCACAGGCATGGTAGTTGATGTTTTGTGTACCAACTTCGCCTTGATTAACCAAGGTCAATATACGGTTGCTTTGGATGCATTGGAAGACTTGGTCAATGGCGTCTGTGTGCTGAGGCAATTGTTGGTAATCCATGCCTTTTAACTGGGTCATCAAATTTTGATAGTCACCTTGTTCAAAATAATGCCTTGCCAACCAGTCGAGGTAATGTTGTTGCCATATTTTAGAGTTGTTGCTCATGATGGCATCGTTCCAGTAAAAACCGGCAGCACCTTGGCTTGGTTCTGCCACGGTTTGTAGTTTTGAACTGTGCATAAAACCCTGAACATCGCCTTTTCTGACCAACTCACTCAAATGCGCAATATCGGCTTGGCAACGTTTACTGTCGGTTAATACCGTGACACAATCCAGTAACACGGCACCATTATTTTGCATTTCTAAACCATCACATGCATCAAACCTATCCAGAATATCAACACAAGACACGGGTAACACGTGCTGCATCAGGGTTTTTTGGGCGGCAGACATCGCCAACTTTTGGTTCACGTCTGGCATCAAATCGGCCAACACAGCACCTGAACTGACCGAGGGCAATTGGAACTGGTCACCCAATAATATGACACGACAGCCAGATGGTATCGCTTGCAATGATTGTTTCATCAGCATCATGTCCACCATCGAGACTTCATCAATCACAATGACTTGATACGGCAACAAGTTACCTTGGTGGTAGCGGTGTTGTTTTCGGCTCGGGTTAGCGCCCAGTAAACGGTGAATGGTGGTGGCTTCAGCATCCAGTAAAGCCAATTCTGCTGCTGTCAGCGCTGTTTTAACATCATACATCAAGCCATGGCGCAACGATTCGGTCATGCGATAAGCCGCACGGCCTGTCGGCGCAGCCAAGGCGATATCAGAGGCATCGAAGCCCAAGCGCACCAAACAGCGCAACACACTGCCCATAATAGTGGTTTTACCGGTGCCCGGACCTCCAGAAATGATGCTGAACGGCTTGCTTAAGCAGGTTGCCATCGCCAATACCTGTTCGCCACTCATGGCAAATGAAACCGATTGCTGTACCGTTGAGATGGCTTGTTTCACCTCATCGGCAGCAAAGCTTTGAGCTTGGCCATGGCCCACCAAATCAATCAAAGCATCCATAACAGCCAACTCGGCTTGGTGGTATTTATAAAAATACAAACGTTCGCCATCAAAAGACAGGATTTGCGCACCGTCCAATTGGTAAAAACTTAAGGGCTGGCTATTGAACACCGTCATGGCTTGGGCTTGATTAAAAAGCACTGGGGTAGCGTTTTCTTGTGCGGCTATTGGCAAACACAAAGAACCTTCATTGACCTCGCTGATGAGCGTCAACAGCATGATCCAAAAGTCCCTGTTTTGATTTAAGGTGTTAGCATCCATATTGTTTTTGGGAGCTGCATCAAACTGCCATGTCTTATAGCAGTCACGCAACAACTGTAAATGCCCCAGGTCCAAATTCAACTGATTGACCAAATGCTCTGCTGGCAGATTGAGGCCAGGAAAAACACGCCTGAGATCGGCTGTGGTGACATTGAATTTCATGATTGACCTCCTATGCGACTTTGCGTGATGGTGAGCAGTTCTGTTTCGATTTTTTGATCATCGTAGTTTGACTGTGAAAAATCATCATAATAGACACCATTTTGGTCATCGCTTTGGCAATCAATACCACGTGAAAACAAGTAAATGGCCCCAGCCAAACGCGCATTTTCCAAACCCAATGAGTCGAACCATTTTTGTACTGCCATGCCATACAATTCATATTGCCAATGGTATTGATGCGCCGCCATCACCTCTTGGTTCAACACCTCAGGCGCATAACCTGCTGCACTGAAATTACTTTTCCAGTCGAGGATAAAATAATCCATGCTGCCCTTATCCGTTTTGGGGTCACATTTGACACCGAACAACAAATCAATAAAGCCAGTTAAATGGGTTTGTTCCTTTTGCCAAAAGAACGACATTTCATGGCAACGGTTTTCGGGTAAGACATCAGCCAAAGTGCCACCGTTAAGTGCTGCCAATGGTTTTTTCAGGGTGTGCCATACCCAAGCGGCCAACTCTTGTCGGTGTTCCCTTACCACTTCACCTTCGTCATTCAAAATGTCCCCGTTGTCCATGCTGAATTGTTCCATTTGTGCATCAACCACAGACATGATGCGTTCATCTTGCCACAGGCTGGCTAAATCTGGGATCTGATTGAAGCGCTGGAAATCCACATGCTCAAAAATGCCGTGCAAGACATGACCCGTTTTGACCCCGCCGGGCAAAACCTTGGTCCAATCTGCAGCTTCAGTGACCAGTTGTGGCCCTTGCGCCACGGCATCACCGGTAATCGCTGTTTTTTCATTCTGGCTGGCTTCACCGAAACTGGCGCCATCTTTGACTCGACTGGACTGTTTGCTGTGACTGAGTGACGAGAAAGAATACACTTTGCGCTGACGTTGCCACAAACCTTTGGGTGGTGACAAAGGTGACAAAGATGTGTTTGGCATCGAACCTTGTTTCGATACCGCTGGCTTCAACGGCTTCATTTCGCTGTCATCCAACTTGATAATGGGCTGTGACCATGACTCGGTTTGGGTTTCGCGCAGCTGCATTAAACGGTTGACCACTTTGTGCCAATAATGTGATTTATCAGCCTCACCATATTGCGCTTTGTCATACACCGGCAAAAACAGTTTAAATACCGCTCGCGTCATCGCCACATAGAACAAACGCTGACGTTCTTCGGCGTCATAAGCAAACTCAGCCTCGGTGTTTTTGTTCACGTCATAGACAATCTGACCTGACTTCTTATCACGGTATTTGGTGTACTTCTGTGTTGTACTCTTACCAGAGCCAAAACCTCCAAAAAGGAACACCACAGGAAACTCCAGACCTTTACTCACATGCATGGTCATGATGTTGACCGCTTGGCGGTCGTTGTCTTTTTGATGCAAGTCTTCTGACGCCTTGGCTTCACGTTTTTCAATCAACCACTGTAACAAACCTTTGACGTCTAAGTTTTGTGCCAAAGCGGTTTCACACAACAGTTGTTTGATGTGTTTGAGGTTCGCCACACGTCGGGTCAAACCTTGGTGGCTGGCACGCATCAACACGCCAGATTCATGCAATAACAGGTCAAACAAACGCAACCAATCACCATCCGCTGCAGCCTCTTTCAAAGCCAACCAGTGCTGGTTCACTTCGGGCAACAATTCATCGGCAAAATCTTGTAATTGTGCGGGCTTCAAACCAAAGAACAAAGTAACCAAGGCATTGTTTACGCGCCTGCGGTCGTTGTCGTGCGCCAAAGCGGTCAGTACGATTTGATAATGTAATGCCTCATCGGAACTGTAGAGGTCTTTCTTCTTGTGGTAGTTGTAAGGGATGGCTAATTGCGTGAAGGCCTTTTCCAGAAATTCAGCTTCTGTGGCTGCATTAACCAAAACACAGACATCAGACAAACCCAAGGTTTTGTTTTTGCCTTTGAGTTTCACCTGAATGGGCTGGCTCAAAATATGTTGTTGTACCAATAAAGCGACTTGATTGGCCATGGACTGCTTAAAATCTTCGGCTTGAAAGCCCTCACCTTGAATGCCGTAACTATTGATGGCATGGTCATTGATGGCCTGTGTGGCGGAAGTATCATTGTTTGAATTTGAATCAAGCAGCAGCATCGGCCCTTGCTGCGCGATGTGTTCATCAGGTGCTGATTTCACTGCCACTGCATCAGCCTGCCACCAAGAACCTTGTTCAACCAGCTCATCACCAAAAAACTGATTGAAGCTTTCAAGCAAATCGGGCAAGGACCGGTAGTTGGTCGCCAAACGGTAACCCTTGGCCTGACCAATGCCCAGCATGTCATCTTTGGCATCTATGTAGGTGTGTACATCGGCACCACGGAAAGCATAAATCGCCTGCTTCGGGTCGCCAATCACGGTCAGTTGGTGGTCAGTGGACTCAAAGAACAAGGTTTTGAAAATTTCCCATTGATTGAAACTGGTGTCTTGGAATTCATCAATCATTGCCACAGTGAACTTCTGTCTTAATTGTTGCGTCAACAACTGTTCATCGACAGGCAAACGGCGCTCAGCCATGATTTGTTCATGCAGTCGGTTGATCATGTCATCGTAACTGATCAGGCCATTATTCAGCTTGTAATCAATTGCTTTTTGAGTGATGTCTTTCAGCAATGACTGAATGATGTCGAAGTCGGCTCCGACAAACTGTTGATTTGCATGGCTTAATTGCTCAATCATTTCATTGAACTTCGGCGCATTGCTTTGTTCATCTTCTGGTGCTTTAGCTGACCAGTCTTTGTGATATTTGAATAAACAAGCTTTAGAAATATCAAGGTGGCTACTGTAAACCGACTTAAATTCGGCGGCGTAATCACTGTCATCTGTGGCATGCTTTAATCGTTCATTTAAAGTCGCCCAAGCTGTGGTGACATTTTTCAACATGTTCGTTTTCACCTTGGCTGTTATGCTTTCTAATGGTTCCAATTCTTGCGTAAAAGCATCAAAATCAAAGTCCTCAAGCCAAGCTGATATTTTTCCTCTGGTAACAGCCAAATTTTCAGTTGATGCAGGCCACAACAAATCCCGTTCTAAATTGATGTTGCCCAACAAATCAAGCAACAACTCTTCAACCTCTTTCGCTGACTTGCCCAATTTATTGAAGGCTTTTTTGATGCTAGGATCTGAAGGCCATTGGCGTTTCAATTGGTTTAATTGTTGCTTAAACACCTCTTGGTCATCGACCAATTCAAACTCGAACACGCCGCCTTGTTCAAAAGCAAATTCGCGCAGCATGTTTTGACAAAAAGCATTGATGGTATAAATTGGCGCGCTGCTGACTTGCTTTAATGCCCTGTCCAAATGTGCCTGAATTGCAACAGCATTTGGTGCAACACCTGAACCATTTTCATCAAACTTTTTTATCGCATCGTGAATACCTTCTCGAATCCTGGACCTTAATTCAGCAGTGGCTTTGTCTGTGAAAGTGACCAACAAAATCTGATCCAGAGACATTTTTTCTACTGTGAGCAAACGCAACACCAACTCAATGATGGTGTAGGTTTTTCCGGTTCCAGCAGAGGCTTCAATCACCGCATCTTGGTTCAAATCGATTTCGACTGGTGAATCAATGAAAATAAATTCAGACATCATTTCACCTCCTTATCTTTGTTGACTAAAAACGTTTCATCGGGCAATTGCGCCAACATCATGGCATGCAAAGGCCAGTAGCGTTTGTGCATCACCGGTAACACGTCATCAAAAGTTTTGAGCTCAACAATTTTGGCAATTTCCTCATAGTCCTTGAACTGCGCTTTGTCCTTATAAGTGCTTTGAATGGCAGCTATGGTGTAGGGATCAATATCTGCTATTTGATAATTGAAAGGGTGAACAGTTTTGGCTTTTGATTTAGCTGGTAAATAAGGAATCTGAGTCGTTAATTCATCAGTCCTTGGCATTTTCGCTTGGTTGACTTGCTCACAATTGATAAAAGTCCCATCCAAGGCCAAATAATCTTGTAATACATCTGCCAGATATTGACGCACATAAGCAGGCCCTGAAAATGAAACTTCATCCGTCGCCCAAAACTGTAATGTTTTGGTATGACAATGGTCAGCATAAAATAAGTGCAACATCATATTTTCTGCTGTTTTAACGTCAGTTGATAACTGCATCAAGCACCAATTAAGAAACGGCCTGATTAACTTTTTATCCCACAATGTGTCACTTTTTATGGCCTTAATTTTCCCACCACTGACCACCAATTGTGCTTGGTATGTTTCACCAGCTAAAAACAAACCATCTACCACACCATGTAATTGAATGTTTCGACCATCAGGCAATGGAATGCTTATTGCTGATGTGCTTTGAACTGGCGTGGCGTCGGTCACCGCTTCTCCAAAAACCAAAGGGCCAGAACAGGCAGTTAATTCCGATAAATCCTTCATCATGGACTGATAACTTGGTTCTTCAGCCACTTCTGATAATTCGTCAATATCAACAAAAAATTCAACAGGCAGCGTCGATTGTGCTGCCATTTGCTGATATTTGGCTCGCAAGCTGCCCGCCAACGACAAGGTATCTGCTGCATTCACCACATCCCAAACGGCTTGCTGGTAAAGTATGTGCTTATCTAAGCCATTCAATTCAAACGGCTCATGTTCCACCAAGGCTTCTTGATCTGGGTGCTTGCTCACCATGCCTTGGCGCAACAACACTTCTGACATCGCATTTTCTAAATACTTGGCCAAATCCCCAATATCGACTTTGATGTCGGCTTTGACATCGACCTTGCTGTTTTTAGTTTCATTGTCTTTAGCTGTAACAGCACCAACTTCAGAACCATCTGATGCTTCGAATAAATCCAAAAACTGCTGTGCGGCAGCTTGTTGCTGGCGGTCACCCTGAACGAGCATGTCCTTGGCATGTGCCTTTGCATGTACTTGGGCTTGCATGGGTGCAGTTTCTGCCCAAGCCAAATAGTGATCGGCCAATGAAAAATTCACTGACATGTCTGCAAAGCTGCTGTCATCAAACCTGAATGGCGCACTGTTTTTGCTGTCCAATGGTAATTTTGTTTCTGGAAAAGCAGCTAAAGGTGCATTTGAAGGCACAGCTAAAGATTGGCCCATTTGCGCTTCATCAATGAATGTCATGGCAAAATCAGCCAATTCATCCAACACCGATGAGCGTTCAATTTGCTCCGCTTTGCGTAAATCTTCACCGACGTAGGACAGGTACAGTTTTTCACGGCTACACATCAAAGTTTCCAAAAACAAATACTGCTTGTTTTCAATTTGATTGATGTCACCGATACGGCGTGACCGGTTACTTAAATCCAAGGTATCAAAACGCAAGCCGCCCGGAAAACTCGGTGCATCCAAACCCAAAACATAGGTGATTTTGAAGGGAATTGGTCTCATCGGTTGTAAGGCAGCGCAAACCACACCACCGGTCAGGTAATGCCCTTTGCTGGCTGACAAATCATTCAACTCAGCTTCTATAAAATTACGCACATCATGAAAATTCAAAGTCATGTCTGGCACTTGTTTGGATAATTTCAATAACGATTGTGACAAGGCCATTTGTACCGATTGCTCTCTGGGTAATGTTTCAGGGATCGCCAACAGCGTGTCGAACAAACGGCTTAACAAAGCTTCCCATGCTTGGGCACTGCGCGCTTGTGTGAGCAGTTGGTGTTGGTGGTGCAAATAATCCAACAATACGCTCAATTTACCGATGCCATCGGCATCCAATAAACTGTGTTCTGTGGTTTCATTGGCCAAATAAACATGCAAGCGCCTTAAACCTTGAGACCAAGTGAAGCGTTTGCCCAGGTCATCATTGTCTTCAGTCGCCTCATCTACAGCTTGATACAATTGTTCAAAACCAGCAAAAATACCCAACTGGCTGGCAGTTTGTAACCAATCATCCCAATCACCATCTGTCAGCTGTAACGCCGACATGACACAAGGATTGCGTAACCATTGAAACACCTCGGCACGCATGAAATCGTTTGCCAAGAAATCAAACAAAGACAACACAGCGCGCGCGTAACTGGATTCCACCGTCACAGAGGCGTCGACCAAAGCATAGTTCAAATGGACGCCTTGCTGGCGGTTCAACTCACCAAACACCTGCTCAATCACAAAGCGGTATTTGTCCATGTCAGTGACCAACAAAGCCACATCTGACGGTTCCAGCGTTTCATCTTGTTTCAAATGCCACAAAATGTTGTGATAAACCGATTCCACTTCACGGTAAATTGAAGGTGCTTGGGTGATTTGTAAACTGGCCAGTTGATTCGGTTGGGTTAACTCTTTATCACCTTGGCTGCGGAATAAAATCGCATCCTGCAGCAAGTGTAATAAAGTGTCCTCTCTTCGTTGCTCTGAATCCAACCATTCATCACTGAAACTGACATCGAAATGAATCGCATCTTCCTCAAGCTCACTGTACAGTTTGAGCGCTTCCCTGCCCGGCTTGCCCCAGGCTTTAAGCAAAGGGTTTTCAATCAGGGCATCGTCCATCTCAAAAAAACTTTCTGCGACTTCAATGTCACTCGTGTCGTTTGATATGGGCTCACCACTTGAATCAGTGGCCGAGACTTTCTGTGCCAATAACCTTTGGTGCCAAATGTCTTCACCTTCGGTTTGCATGTCTTGCCAATATTCGGCACACACGTTCAGCTGGTAAATGTGAATTTCATAACTGCGCGCCAAATCACACAACAATTGGCGGTGAAATTGTGACAAACGGGTGGGTGTAAAAATGTGAATGGCAGTGGCTTTATCTGGTACTGAAACCTGTGACCAATCTGCCTGTTGCCACAACTGAAACAAGGTCAATTGTTGAACCTCATTTTCCGCACCATCACTTTGTAGCTGCTGGGCATTCATCAGGCTCAAATACAAATCTTTTTGCATCACCTCAAGGGCTCGCAACCGTTCGTCTTGGCTGCTTTCAAAAATCAAACCACCGGTCAGCCAAGCTTGCACCATTTCAGGACGTTTAAGCTCATAGTCCATCATCAACAAAGCCAACCTTTGGCTCAATTGCCAATGCTTCTTGCTTTGCAAAGCGGCTGATTCTTCTGATGAAAAGTAGTGTTGTATCGGTTGATAAACTTTTGGATCTAAATCATCACTGTCAGCTAGCTTGTGCCAAATTTTCAATGCCAAATCACCTTGATTCAACATCCGAACAGCAGCTTTATTTTGCAACTTCAGTGTCGCTTGGAACAGACCCGTTTCCAAAAAAGGAAAAGCCACATTGGCACAAATACCGTCTCGTGATGCCATATTCAACTGCAAGTATTTCTGCATGTTGCCATTGGGCACAATCACTTCGGCTGGATTGAGGATGTTGCTGCTGTTTTGGCGCTGTAGCGATAACTGATGATTCAATCTATCAGCCAAGTGTTCTACCGAATGACTGAAGTATAATTTAATCTGACGTTGGTGCATGATTCCATGTGAGGCAAAGACAAGTACATATTATCACGGCAGGCTTTCTCAAAACTTGAGAATATAAAAGATTTTTAAAACTCAATAATTAATCGCTTTAATGATGCGATCTTTGCCTGTCTTTTTGGCTTTGAATACGGCTGAATTTAATTGTTTAATCCATTCAGAAGTTGAATCTTGAGCTGTTTTCCTGGCCACGCCCATTGACAAAGAAACTCCATTTGATTGGTATAAATGCGACTCATTGAACGCGCAGCGTATTCGTTGTGCAGCCTTATAGGCATAATCAAAATCTTTGTTCTGACAAATCAAAATAAACTTGGCACCACCCAATCGATATAAAATGTCATCATCAGCAACCTGACAATCTATGATATCAACTGTGTCATTCAATATGTCATCACCTTTTTGATAACCCAATAAATCATTCACTTTCTTGAAATTATCTACATCAATAACAATTGCAGATGCAGACAAACTATTCAATCTGATCTTTTCTATCATTTCATAAAAGGCTCTGCGGTTACCAATTCCGGTCAACATATCTTCTGTTGCCATGATTTTTAATTTTTCATGGCTCGCAATGGACTGAATGGAAAACAAGTAGGAAAAATAGACAGTGACCAAAATTGACATCAAAGTAGTTATATATGTAAAGGCAGGTAAATCCCTAACCAAATAGGCCACAAGCGCCATAAACACCAAGCTAAAATAAGATGCTGTCTTTGGTGGAATCAAATAGTACACCAAAATCGCGGTTGGATAAACCCAATAAATTTGTACACTGCCTTTCAAAACAATAGATGCCAGTGTCCCTAATACCGCAATGACCGCCATCGCGTGGCTGGCCATGAGTGTTTGCCTGGTCGAATATACATGATAGCCAACATAAAAAGAAAACAAGACCAAAATAGAGTCGACTGTACCAATCACCCAATCTTGTGATATGAACCTGATAATGGCAAAAAAAGAGATACAAATACCATAGGCGGCACAAACACCAATCACCAAATTTTCTTTGGCAGTCCTTTTAGTATGTATTAGGTCCTTATCCACGCATGTCACCTTGATTCATGAGGTTTCAGTATACCAAACTCGCTATCATCTTATTTGTAATCTTCGTATGATTTTTCTTCGACCAGCTCAGAGCCAGTAAGCTTATTAATGTCTTTTTTTACTTGGGCTCGGGTGTCATTTTCGAAATAAACACTTCTTGCTAATTGGACAAAGGAGTCATCAAAGATTTGATTTTTTTCTTTGATTCTGATGTCATCTTCAATAACCCAAAGTGTTTGATTGACTGTTTTTAGTTGACGTCTTAACTCAGCCATTTTTTCACCATCAAAACCACCTTGCGACCAAATTTCAGTCAACAAAGAAAGCTCATGATTGATGTTTTTTAATTTTTCAGCGTCTTTTATCTTTTCCGATTTTATTTCTAAAATGGTTATTTTATCCAGTAACTCGCCCACTGAAATTGGGGTATTAATCAAACTCATCCTTTATTCTCCTACATCATCTGTATCAAACTGTCCGGTCAATTTTTTCTTGATGTGTGACCACGAAATACCCAGACCCATCACAGTCCCTAAAACCAGTATCATCACCCATGACAAAATACCTGGGTTACTGATATCCATCCAACCTTGATCAACAAAGAGCCAGACCAGTGTGCCACAAAAAGCAAACACCAATATGATTCCAATCCACCCTAAAGACCTGAAAGTAGCCGTTAAATAAATCACATAACCACCCAAGATCAATAATGAAGCCAATATTTTTAGAGGTAATTGCTCTCCACCGAAAGGCCAAACCCAATGGGCCAAAGAATAACCTGTAGGATTGTAGGTGATAAACACAAGCAAAAGGGCAAAAAACCAACGAACTAAAAAACCTGTAACTTTCATAAATTAAACATTTTTCGACATTATTCAGCGCATGCATTATAATCAAACATAATGAATTTTGTAACTGGTGTGATTTGAAGCCTCATTATTTCTACGCAAAAAAGCAATGGTTTCTGCTTTTGACTGTTGCCCTGGTATTGATTTTCACCAGCCCTTGGCAAAGCCGAAACAGTTGGCAAAAAATCAAAGAAAGGGGGTACATTAATTATGGCACTCGCACGTCATTACTGTCCTATTTCAATAACGGCGAAGAAAAAATTGGTGTTGAATACCAGCTGTTAAAACGCTTTTGTAAGCAGCACGGCTTAACCCTAAAAGTCAGAACATTCAGAAACAACCAGGCGATGTTTCAAGCACTGAATCAACAAAAAATTGACATCGCCGGCGGTCACCTCAGCGTGACCAATTCTCGCATGAAAAGCTACTTATTTTCCGCTCCAATTGATGAGTCACATGTTAATCTGGTTACTCACTACAGGTATAAAGACATCAAGCAAATGTCAGAATTAAACCAAGCCGATGGGCGGGTAACTTCATTCAGCAGCAACCAAGAATTTCTCGATGATCACCCTGAGTTTAATTTAGAAAAATTAAGTATAGACAAGCACTCATCGCTCTTTGAGTTGATCAAAATGGTGAGTTTAAAAGAAATAGATTTTACTTTGGCAGATTCTTCTATTGTTTCAATCTATCAACAGTTCATACCCGGACTTTACACCCCAATCCAATTAACCCCATCAATAGACATTGCTTGGATGCTCAGACCCAATAGCCAATCAGTGCTGAATCACTTAAACCCTTTCATCAAAACCAGCGTTGATACAGGTGAAGTTCAAAAATTAAAAAATCAATTAAGTGTCTATATTCCTGAAATTAACACGGCAAATACCGTCACTTTTTTAGATTATTTATACAGCCGTTGGCCAAAAATCGTGACCCAGGTAAAGCAAGTTTCAAAAGCACTTGATTTTGATTATTTACTGTTAGGCGCCATCAGTTACCAAGAATCTCATTGGAACCCAAAGGCCGTCTCTCCAACTGGCGTAAAAGGCTTGATGATGTTAACCCGCAGGGCTGCTAAAGATGTAGGTATAACTGACCGCACTGATGTACTACAAAGCTTAAGAGGTGGAGCTGCTTATTTTCAAAAAATGTCAGACAAAATACCTGAACGAATTGAAGAACCAGACCGAACACTTTTTGCTCTGGCCGCTTACAATGTAGGCTATGGTCATTTAGAAGATGCACGGATATTAACGCAGCGCAACGGAAAAAATCCAGATTTATGGCAAGATGTGTCACTTTTCTTGCCTGAGCTCAACAACCCGATTGTTGCACAGCATTTAAAACACGGTATGGCTGATGGAAAAACGGCGGTTTTATATGTAGAAAACATCATGACTTATAAGCAACTACTTAAATGGAAAGAACAAAAAGGTTCCTGGAGTCAAATAGCCGATAATCCGTGACAAACTTCACAGAAACGATTCCTGCGCCACAACCGTTATGGCTTGTGGTATATTATGAAAACAAAGGGGAAAACACTTCTTATTGAATGAATATAACAATTGGACATACCACGCACTCTGGCATCAAACGTGATCATAACGAAGATACCTATGGTGTAAATAATCCTAAGCATGTCTATTTGGTTGCTGACGGCATGGGCGGGCATGACCATGGTGAAATTGCGAGCGCCTTGGCCAGAGACAACATCCTTTCTGCCATAGAACAAGGCATGGATTTAGAAACAGCCATCCTCACTGCCAACCAAGAAATCATCAACAGTTCTTCAGAAAAGCCAGGCGATTTGCCAATGGGAACCACAGTCATTATCGTCAAACTGGACCAAAATGATTACCATTGTGCTTGGGTTGGCGATTCCAGGGCCTATATCTATCAAAACAAATCTTTAACAGCCATCAGCTCTGACCATTCTTATGTTCAAGAATTGGTAGACCAAAAATTAATCTCCACCGAACAAGCCAGGTCCCATCCTCACAGGAATGTTGTGACACAAGCTTTAGGGGTAACTGATAACAGCGAAATTAAAGTTGCATCTAAAAACGCCTCATTTGAAAAAGGTGACAAGTTCTTGCTGTGCAGCGATGGTTTAACCGAAGAAGTTGATGACATGGCAATTGAAGCCATCATGTCTCAAAATGCACACCCAAAAGAATTAGCAGATCAGTTATTGATTAAAGCCTTAGAAAATGGCGGCTCCGACAACATCACTGTTTTGGTGATCGAAATTAATTAACTGTCCGCTTCCTTTGACTTAGTCTCAACCTTACCTTTGTATAACACCCCAAACCTGTGAGCAACCTTGCTTCCAGTAATTTGTATCAAATCCAAAGGATCTTGGTATTTTGAAGCCAGCCAAGCCATCAACACTGACTCCACATGATCTGGGTTCACGCCTACGCTTTGGCTGCTTATAACAGGCATATGGAGCTGCTTTTCTAATTGAGACATCAACGTGGTGTTATGGACTCCGCCTCCACAAACAATCAATTGGGATGCATCCGCTGCATATGTATCAACATCATTGGAGATGGTCATCACTGTCAAGGCCAACAGTGTGGCCTGAATGTCTTGTGGCGATAAGGTTTCTAAATCGGCCAAATGCTTTTCCAACCACTTTAAATGAAACAGTTCTCGACCTGTGCTTTTAGGTGGTCTATTGGAAAAATAGGGTTCACTTAATAAAGCTTGTAGCAAATCATCACAAACAACACCTTTTGCTGCCCACAGGCCAGATTGGTCGTAATCAATTTGCAGGTGTTTATTGGCCCACAAGTCCATCAAACAGTTGGCAGGCCCCGTATCAAACCCAATCACCCTTTGCTCAGTTATGTAAGACAGGTTGGCTATACCACCTAAATTAAGCACCGCCAAAGGCTTTCCTTGATAGAAAACTTCTTTATGCAATGCTGGCGCCAAAGGTGCGCCCTGTCCACCGTAAGCAACATCTAAACTGCGAAAATCTGCAATCACATCAATGCCTGTCAGTGCAGCCACATGAGCCGCCGACCCTAACTGCCAAGTATTGACTGGAGGATTATGATCAATGGTTTGACCATGTAACCCTATGGCTTGTACTTGTTCAGGCCTGACATTGGCTTGACTCAGGATGGATTTGACAACTTGTGCATAGCAGGTCGCCAACTGACAATCTAAGTTCGAAAACAGACGTGCTGATGCAGCCTTGCCAGCAATGACTGACAACAAAATTGTTTTTAACTTGTTCGGATAGACTTCATGGTAAGTCGCCAAACATTCAATACCTGAGTCGTCAATGTTAACCAGAGCTGCATCAATGCCGTCACATGATGTTCCTGACATCAGTCCCAGGTAGATCAATTGGCAACCACCAATCGTTGATTCAAGCCAGACAATTCCGCCAACAGCGGTGAAGCCATGCGTTCAAACGCTGGCATTTTGTTCTTGGCTAAAGGCTCTGCTTTTGGAAGTGAAACTGTTCGTGGGTTTCTGTGTACCCCGTTATAAACAAACTCATAATGCAGGTGTGATGCTGTTGACATACCTGTCGATCCCACATACCCAATGGTTTGACCTTGCTTGACACGCGCACCTTTCTTAACTGCACGCTTACTGAAGTGCAAGTATTTAGTCACAATCCCATTCGGATGTTGAACAAACACATAATTACCGTTGAATTTATTATATGAAGATTGAATCACTTTACCGTTACCTGCAGCAAAAACGGGCGTGCCTTTAGGCGCTCGATAGTCGATACCTCGATGGGCCTTGATTCGCTTGGTAATCGGGTGCTTGCGTCTGGGATTGAAGTTTGAACTGATGTAAGAAAAATTTAACGGCGCACGTAAAAAAGCCTTTTTCATGCTGCGACCATTCGGCGCATAATAAGCACCATCACCTTCTTCCGATTCAAAATATACCGCCTCATACGCTTTACCTTGATTAGTAAAGCTTGCGGCTAAGATCTTGCCATCGGTGATGTATTCGCCGTTTTTATAAACTTTTTCGTAAATCAAACTGAAACTGTCACCCTGACGGATTTCCAAAACAAAATCAATATCCCAACTGAAAATATGGGCCAATTGCATGACCATCTTGTCAGTTAATCCAGCTTGTTTCCCTGCGCCAAACAGAGAGTGCGTGATGCTGCCCTTGGCAGTAACCAACTGGGTTTGTAATTCATGGGCAACTAATTCTGTGGAAACTTCACCTTCATTAACAACAATCGACAATGTTTCTTTATCGGATGGGTCAAACTGTAAAGATTTGAGTTGTTTTTGTGCATCAATCTTAAAATTAAGAACCGTGCCAGGCATAACCTTAGTCAACCTTTTACCGTCTTCATTGTGTTTAATGATTTTTAACAACAACGCTTGAGACAACCCTAAGTCAGTAAAGATACCAGACATGGTTTGGCCTTTTTTAACTTTATGATTCAGTGTTTCAAATTGCTCTTGACCAATCAGTCCAGCTTCAGAAAAACTCAATAAAGGCATAGAAGGCAATTCAATTTGCGCTGAAACATCAGCCTTTGGCACTTTTGCTTCTGCTTCGACAGTTAACATGTCATTGATGGCAACAAATGAAAATATGGCAGCGGCTACCACCACAGCTTTTTTATTTGTGATTTTTTTTATCAACGAAAAAGCCTGGCCTGCTATTTTCTTTGCAGGAACAGCAGACAACGTGAAAGATTGGCTTTTTGAAGCACTTTTACGGATGGCATGCGTTTTAATGGTTCTTTCTCAACAATTAACTGAAACGAATTATAGATGATTTTTTGCCTCTGTGAATCAATTGTGGTTCTAAATTCATGCTAATTTGAGTAGAATTAACCCCTTTTTAACGATTTTAACAACATGTCAGTACAAGATGCACTGGATTTGATTTGCCGTGGCGCAGATGAAGTCATCAAACTAGAAGAACTGGAAAAGAAACTCAAGACCGGCAAAAAGCTCAGAATCAAAGCAGGCTTTGATCCAACAGCACCCGATTTGCATATTGGTCATACGGTTCTCATAAATAAAATGCGTCAATTCCAAGACTTAGGACATGATGTGATATTTTTGATTGGAGACTTTACTGGAATGATTGGAGACCCTACAGGGAAAAATGTCACCAGAAAGCCTTTGACCCGCGAACAAGTTTTAGAAAATGCCGAAACATATCAAGAACAAATTTACAAAGTCTTAGATAAAGACAAAACCATCATTGAATTCAATTCAAATTGGTTTGGCAAAATGACCGCTGCAGACATGATTCAATTAACGTCTCAATACACTGTTGCACGCATGCTAGAACGTGATGACTTCGATAAACGCTACAAATCGGGTCAACCGATTGCCATCCACGAATTCATGTACCCGTTAGTTCAAGGCTATGATTCTGTGGCACTTGAGGCTGATGTGGAGCTCGGTGGCACAGATCAAAAGTTCAATTTATTGATGGGCAGGCATTTGCAAAACCAAGCAGGACAGGACCCTCAAATTGTTATCACTATGCCTTTATTAGAAGGCTTAGATGGCATACAGAAAATGTCTAAATCACTGGGTAACTATATTGGTATTGATGAAGCGCCACAAGAAATGTTTGGCAAAATCATGTCCATTTCTGATGACTTGATGTGGCGTTACTTTGACTTGTTAAGCTTTAAATCTAATGAACATTTAGCCCAACTCAAAGCTGAGGTTGAAGCTGGAAAGAACCCACGAGATGCCAAATTTGAATTGGCTTTAGAAATCATTGAACGGTTCCACAGCAAAGAAGCTGCAGAACAAGCACTGGCAGGTTTCAAAGCACAGTTTCAAAAAGGTGCTTTACCCGATGACATTGACGAAATCACATTAACCACAGAAGGTGGAGAAATGGGTTTGGCACACATACTTAAAAACTCAGGGTTATGTTCAAGTACTTCTGATGCCATGCGCATGACCAAACAAGGTGCTGTTAAATTGAACGGTGAAAAATTAACCGACCCCAAACAATCTTTTCCTGCTGGTACTGAAGGTGTATTCCAAGTAGGCAAAAGAAAATTTGCTAAAATCACACTGTCATAATTTTCCAGGACAAAAAAAGCCCGCTTTTATGCGGGCTTGTTTTAAACTTTAATTTTCAAAAGTCATAAACCAAATTCGCTGAAATCAACTCATCTGTCTTTTCTTTACCTGCAGGAACATCTGTGTTGTGCCTGTACTGGTAGTTTAATTTGACCGCAAAGGCTTCATTAACTTTCAAGGCCACGCCCATGTCATTTTGAATGTAAGTGTTATCAGAGCCCGACTCAATCAACAGCACATCTTCAAATTTGGTTGTTTCAGTTAATTGACGCATGTAATCCATCTTACCCACCAAGATTGCCCCACTGACCTCTGAGCGATCAGCATCAACCGCTTGCACCTTATAACCCAAAGCCAACTCAGTTAATAATTTACTTTTATCAGACTCAAAAAACTTATGTCCCCAGCCAACAGAAGCTGACATGGTGTAATCGTAGCCAGAAAAATCATCATTTTCATAACGAGAAGCATAGAAGAAATGATCAGCATCTCTCCACTTATAACCTGTCTTACCACTGAAGACAAAGCGATCAGTTGTCGTTTCACCATCAGATGAAGCATACTGGGCTTCTAATTTCGATTGATTCACCCACTTTTCACTTTCAATTTTTAATTCAACAGAGCCGTTCAAATTGTCTGAATCTGAATTCCCTGAAGCCATTGAAAAGCCAAGCTGCCCTTTACCAGACCAAACAGTACCTTTTCCTTCTGCGTCATTATCTGCTGCATGCACAGACCCATTAATCAACAACGCGCCTGCTATCCAAATTAATTTATTATTAGTCATACTCATTACCTCAAATTTTAAATACAAAAAAGGCCGGTAAATACCGGCCTTTTGAATACATGTACTCGACGAATTAACGTTTCGAGAACTGTACAGAACGACGGGCTTTTCGCAAACCGACTTTCTTTCTTTCCACTTTTCTCGCATCACGTGTCAAGAATGAGTATTCTTTCAATTGAGGACGTAATGTTTCATCAGTCTCCAATAATGCACGAGAAAGACCTAATCTGATGGCGCCAGCTTGGCCAGTAGTTCCACCACCGACAACTGTACATTTAATATCAAATTGATCAGCCATACCAAGCACTTCTAAAGGCTGTCTTGCAACCATGCGCGCAGTTTCTCTGCTGAAATATTCGCTGATGTCTTTGTCATTAATGACAATCTTACCACTGCCTGGAGTGATGAAAACACGAGCTGATGAAGATTTTCTTCTGCCTGTTCCGTAATACTGTTGATTAGCCATAATAAACCTTTAAATATCTAATACTTTAGGTTCTTGTGCAGCATGTGGATGCTCAGAACCTGAATAAACTTTCAACTTGCGGTACATTTGGCGACCCAAGCTATTTTTTGGCAACATGCCTTTGACTGCTTTCTCAATCACTCTTTCAGGGTGTTTGGCTAACAAATCTTTCAATGCGATAGATTTTAAGTTACCTACATAACCTGTGTGGTGATGGTACATTTTGTCATTTAATTTGTTACCAGTGACATGCAATTTTTCCGCATTCACGACAACAATGTAATCACCTGTGTCTACATGAGGTGTGAATTCAGGTTTATGTTTGCCACGCAATCTCAAGGCAATCTCAGATGCCATGCGACCCAATGTTTTTCCTTCTGCGTCAATCAAAAACCATTCGCGGTTGATTTCTTCTGCTTTTGCGCTAAATGTTTTCATATTATTCTGTTGTTTTTACCCGTGGTTTTGGCCCCAAAAATCATGTTTTGAAGCACCGCCATTTACAAAGAGCGGGAATGGTACTTAATTCCGTCTTCAGATGCAAGCGATTTGATAATTATTTTCGTCCTGAGACTGGTTGCCAAAGCTTTTTCCTGAGGTCTTCTTTACAACAAATCTGAACATCCAATTGAAACAGTATCTACAGTCTTAATTTATGGTGTTATTGGCGGGTTTCAATTGATTCAACTCCGCGCTTAACATCATCACACCGGTTCGGACATATTCAACTATCTCCATGAGGTCTAATTCTTCACCCTCGGTATCTTCTGCTGTCTGTTCAACCCGCGCAATTTTATCCAAATCTTCAACAAATTCCACTACTTCTTTCGAAACATGCTCTTTTCCTGAATAACCTGCCAAACCCAAAGCCGACAAAAAAGTCGTTACCCACTCAGACAAAACCCCTAAACGGGCTGATATACTGGGCTCATCCTCGGGTAAAAGCAAAGAATACGAATAGTCCTCTTTATTTAACATGTCTTTTGTATGATCAAACACTGCAGATAAAACCATGTCCAACCCCTCACCAGCCTGACCATCTACACAATATTCATTAATCACCCATTTAGACCACATTTTGTAATCCATCGACTGATTGACACATAACATTCCTGTAGCATGCGCTTGTAATTCACTTGGCGAGGCCAAAACTTGTAACTTTTTAAGGTGTTCTGCAAAAGGTTGATAAGGTATCATGTACACTCTCTTAACAAATGGCCATATTTTATGATATTTTTCAAAAACTTGGGCATTATTTCTCATCTATTTGTTGACCTTGATTTCATAAAACCCTATAGTATTTGAGCCCGTATTTGTTAATTTTGGACGTCATGAAAGACATTGAACTATTAGAAGCATCAGTCAGTCAATTAATTGAAGCATTTCAAAAATGCCAGACAGAGAATAACCTGTTGAAAGAAAAACTATTGACCATAAATACTGAAAAATCCCAGTTATTATTAAAAAATGACCAAGCAAAAAATCGCTTAGAGTCAATGATTTCACGATTAAAAACTTTAGAGCAAAGCGCATGAGTCAACAAAAAATCAGTGTACGTATACTTAATAAAGAATACCAGTTCGCCTGTGAAGATCACGAAAGGGCTTCATTGATTGCTGCGGCCGACTGTTTAGACAATGCCATGCGAAGCATTAAATCCATGAACAGCACCATGAGTAATGACAAAGTCACATTAATGGCTGCCATGAATATAGCTCATGAGTTAATTAAAGCCCAGCAACTGTTAGAGCAACATAACAGTGAAATCGTGAATCCCATCAAAAAACTGAATGAGAAACTTGAACAAGCTTTAAGCCAAGGCGTATAATTTGAGCACAGATGTTAACTGCAGTGTTCGAGGTTGTGTTTGCATATGCCTTGGCCCTAATTATACTTAACAGGGTGTCTTTTTCAAACTTCAGTGTGCATGCTCACCATTGCAGTGAGAAGCCTTAGAATTTGAAGGGCATCCGCCTTGAACCTTTGGTTCCAGGGACGCGGGCTCAATACGGCACAAGTGGTTAACATCTCTACCCCTTTTAAACCATGAATGACAAAAACAGCATCAGGCAACAACTCAAATCCAAGAGACAAGCCTTGACCGCTGACCAAGTCACTCAACACAGCCATTCTATCTGTCAAAAAATCATTAATACTTATTTAGATGGTACACACAAACACATTGGCATTTACCTCCCTTTTGGCAATGAAGTGAACTTACAACCCTTGTTATCAACAGATTCCAGCTGTTACATCCCCAGCATCAACAAGCTCAACATGCAGTTTCAATTATGGACTGAAAGCTTAAAGATACAACCGCATTCACTTGGCATGAAACAACCGTTGTTTATCGACAACTTACCTGAAGCAGAGTTAGACATTTGCTTCATGCCCCTTTTAGGTTATGACAAACAGAGCAATCGACTCGGCATGGGTGGCGGCTTCTATGACCGTTACTTTGAAAACAACAGACACAACACAAAGCTCATTGGTGTCGCGCATGATTGTCAGTTTTGGCCATCATTGCCCCATGATGACTGGGATGTTACACTGGACGGTATAGTGACTGAGTCACAACACCTCATTTTTCAAAAATAAACCAACCACCACATGAATCAAGACGAACTGAAAAAGAAAGTGGCACAAGCTGCCATAAAATACATCAATGAAGATGACATGACTTTGGGCATTGGGACTGGCTCAACTGTTAATGCTTTTATTGACCTGTTACCACAAGTCCGAGATAACATCCGCGCTTGTGTATCAAGCTCTGAAGCCTCAACTGAGCGCTTAAAAGCACTGGGCTTTGAAGTGATAGAACTGAATCAATCCGGCGGCTTGTCTTTGTATATTGACGGTGCAGACGAATGTGATGCACACAACCGCTTAATCAAAGGCGGCGGCGGCGCATTAACACGTGAAAAAATCATCGCAGCAGCTTCTCAAAAATACATTTGTATCGTTGATGAAAGCAAAATGGTTGATTTACTTGGTTCATTTCCTTTACCCATAGAAATCATTCCCATGGCCAGAAGCATGGTGGCCAGAAAAATGGTGGCGCTAGGCGGTCAACCCATATACAGAGAAGGCTTCGTTACCGACAACGGTAATTGGATACTCGATGTACACAATTTAAAAATTATAGACCCTGTTGAACTTGAAACTAAAATCAATCAAATTCCAGGTGTGGTATGTAATGGTTTGTTTGCACTTCGCGGCGCCAATACCACTTTAATCGCAATGAAAGACGGCGAAATCAAACAACAATAAACATCAAACTGATGCCTGCGATTCAAATACCATGAATTCGCAGGCACTTCACAAGTTAGCTGCCTGCTTGTGACATCAACCAATTTTTCAACGGCTTGATTCTGTCGATGGTGTTCATACCCATGGCACGAATCCAAGGCAAAGGCGCTTTCTGCTGAGTAAACAGATGATGTACCGCATCGATCATCAACATACTTTCAGTGACTTTCGACTTTCTCACCCTTTGGTATTTTTTCAGCACAAGGTTCAATGCATCTGTATCTTTAAGGGATGTCTTCGACAATTGTTCTGTTAACCAAGCCACATCGGACAACCCCAGATTCACACCCTGACCAGCCAGCGGGTGAACCACATGCGCCGCATCACCAAGTAAAACCACGCGGCCTTTGACATATTGAGCGGCCTGTTGTTTGCGCAACGGAAATGCCGCACGTTTTGAGATTAACTCAGGCATACCCATGTCACGGTTAATGTGCGCCTTGAGTCCATGACAAAACTTTTGATCATCACAAGTCAACCATGTGTCCACCGCATCATTCGCCAGACTCCAAACAATCGAAAACACACCGTTACCAACAGGCAAAATCCCAACAGGACCTGTGGGGTTAAATGCCTGAAAAGCCGTTTCAGCTGTAGCCTTGTCTAATTTGATATAACAAACAATACCCTGCTGCCCATAATCAGATTGGTTTATGTCAATACCCGCTTTGTTTCTGATGGGTGAACCGGCACCCTCTGCTGCAAGCAAAAGACCTGCATTAATGTGTGTGTCATTAGACAAATTTACCCGCACTTTACGGCCTAAATCTTCAAACGCTAAAACTTCAGTTTGATAGCAAATTGTCACCCCATTTTGAGTAGCCAAAGCGGCTGTAGCAGCTGCAACCACATGATTATTTTCAACAATCGAGCCCAACTTTTTACCACCTTCCTGCGTGAACTTCAAAGCCGCATCGGATCGGTTATCCCAAACTGACATGTGGCGATAAGGACCTAAGCGACTTTGATTGAAATGCGCCCCCATCCCCAAAGCATCAAACCACTGCCAATGCTTTTCAGCCATGGCAGACACCCGAAGCTGTTTTTCTTGGGAACCATCCCATACTGGCTTAGTACCTCGCTCAACCAACAAAACACGGTCAAATTGTTGAGACAAGGCCAATGCGGCAACCAAACCAACCATGCCACCACCAGAGATGACCACATCATAAGTTTGACTCATGTTTTCAGCCCTCCTGCCCTTTCAAATAAATAGTTTTTAATTGCTGGCACAGCGTCAGCCGTTAACAAACCAACGGAACGCATGCCATTGACCAATGGCGAATTGATTTGAAACCATGTCATCAAGTCATCGGTATAATTCAATGTGGCCTTTTGATCTTCTTCAGAGTCTGATTGGTAGCGCATTAACAATTTCATATCGCTCAAACACTGACCTTTTAGGTGCGCCTCCCCCATGATGTTAACCAAACGTCTGATGCCTCGCACCGCCAAATTCAATCCTTGCGCTGAAACTGGACTGACCGCATGAGCTGCATTCCCCATTAACACAACAGATTGAGCAATTTGATTAGGCACCTTCACTTGGTAAATAGGGTAACTGCTGCGACGCCCTAATTGAGTCAACCGCCCCATTCGAAAAGACAATTGTTGCTGAAGCGCCGATATAAAATCCTGTTCATCCAACTCAAGCAACTGCTGTGCTTGATCACTTTCTACTGACCACACCAGTCCACAACGACCCTGATGGAAAGGCAACAATGCCAATGGACCACTTTGTGTCAATCGTTCAAAAGCACAACCTTGATGGCGCTTATCAAACAGTACATTACAAACCAATGCTGTTCTTTTGTAAGACTTGACTTCACTGGTTAAACTCAATTGTTCACGCACTGCAGATCGTGCGCCATCTGCTGCAACCATAACAGCTGCATTGAAGGTTAAAGCTTGATTGTTATGTTGGACTGATAATTGAACGCCGTTTTGATTGGTTTCAAAATTGTTGAGTTGTGCAGATGTTTTTGTGGTGATGCTTTCATGTGCATTGACTGCTTGCCACAGCACTTGAGCTAAATCTTTTGCACCAACAACAGCACCTAACTCAGACAGACCAAAGGAAGACGCTGAAAAATTAACCACACCGAAATGACCTTGGTTGCTGACATGAACATATTCAATAGGTACCACTTGATCTTCAAGCTTTTGCCAAATCCCTAAATCACGCCAAAAAGACATACTGGCAGGGTTGACAACCAAAGTTCTGTCATCAAAAGAAGCCGCCGATACTGCAAAGGCATCTTCTGCCTGTGCTTCTAATAACAACACGCTCAATCCAGCCTGAGCCATAGCCAAAGCACAGCCCATGCCCACCATACCGCCGCCAACTATGGCGAAGTCAAACCAAATATCGTTTTCAGGTTCAGCCATTTCCTTTTTTGGCTTGGTCGTTTCGCTTGTCACTCACTTGATTGAAATACTCAGAATCGACACCCGTAACATACTCATTAGAGAAACATGACGAATCAAAGCGATCGATCTCTTGATTACCTTCTTTGCAAGCCGCCTCCAAATCTTCCAAAGTTTGGTATATCAAACCATCGGCACCCAACAATTCACAGATTTCTTCTTCCGTTCGGTTATGTGCGATCAACTCTTCTGAAATCGGCATATCTATACCATAAACATTGGGGTAGCGGACTGGTGGCGCAGCTGATGCAAAATACACTTTATTGGCGCCGGCTTGTCTGGCCATTTGTATGATTTGCTGTGACGTTGTACCGCGTACGATGGAGTCATCAATCAACAACACATTCTTTCCTTTGAACTCCAAGGGTACCGCATTTAATTTGCGGCGAACGGATTGAATTCTTTGCTCTTGCCCTGGCATGATGAAGGTGCGGCCTATGTATCGATTTTTAATAAACCCTTCTCTGAACTTCACATCCAAATGGTAGGCCAATGGAATGGCGCTAACACGTGAAGATTCAGGAATTGGAATCACCACATCAATGTCATGATCAGGCCAGCGTTCTAAAATTCTTTCTGCCAGTTTTTCACCCATTCGCAACCGGGCTTTATACACCGAGACATCATCAATCATTGAGTCTGGCCTGGCGAAATAAACGTATTCAAAAACGCAGGGAGAAAGTTGTGTTTTTGTGGCACACACTTTGGTTATCAACTGGCGGTCTTCGGTGATGATAATGGCCTCACCTGGCGCCACATCATCAATCAACTCAAAATTATGAGAATCTAAAGCAATACTCTCAGAAGCCACCATGTATTCATCACCCGCTTCGCTTTTACGCACGCCATAAACCAATGGCCTGATGCCATTTGGATCACGAAAAGCCACGATCCCGTAGCCCGGGATAATCGCCACATTGGCATAGGCGCCTTGACAGCGCTTATGAACGCGAGATACGGCATGGAATATCGCTTCAGGCGTGATGTGTAAGCCTGATGCATTTTGTAATTCATGGGCAAACACATTGAGTAATACTTCTGAGTCAGACTGCGTATTGATGTGCCTGCGGTCTTCAACAAACAGCTCTTCTTTCAATTGTTCGGCATTATGTAAATTACCATTGTGTGCCAAGGCAATACCAAAAGGTGAGTTCACATAAAAAGGCTGTGCTTCTTCAAAATTACTCGAACCCGCGGTTGGATAGCGAACATGACCAATGCCTGACTTTCCTTTCAGTTTTTGTGCTGCCTCAGAACTGAAAACATCGCTGACCAAACCGTTGTTCTTGACCAACTCTAACTTGCCTTGGTCACAAGTCGCCATACCGGCAGCATCTTGGCCGCGGTGCTGTAGTATGGTCAAACATTCATAAATGGTTGACGCCACATCATTGTTACTGATTATTCCTACGATTCCGCACATAGTTTAAATGTCCTGTGAAGTTTGCTCTGGTTTGGTTGTTTCTGTATCTTCTGGGTCGCTCTGTACAGGCGGCTCAGCGGCTTCTGGTTCTGTAGACTCAGGAAATCCTGGAGTCAATGTTTTTTGTAATGCTTCTGGACTGATGAAATTAAAATATTCTGACATTTCATCTGGCATTTTTTGTTTGACCCAATCGGCCAACTTAGAAAAATGTGGTTGTAATTTGGCTTCAGTCCACCAAGGGTCTTGTGAAAATGGCGTTGCTTTTAAAAACAGCACCAGTGCAGTCACTGCAACCACACCCCTACCCAAGCCAAAGAACATACCAAAAAAACGGTCACTGGCACCTAATCCGGTTTTTTTCACCATCGTGCCGACCAAATAATTTATCAAACCACCAATAATCAATGCGACCAAAAATAAAGCAATAAAAGCGATCAAATGTCGCGCTGAAGGCAATTCTATATAGGGTGTTAAAGCGGTAGCTCCATTGTCAACAAAGGTCCAGGCAACCCAAAATGCACCTACCCAAATCAAAAGTGACAACACTTCTCTAATCAACCCCCTGAACATACTGACAATGACTGAGAGTGTCAGGATGCCAATGATGGTTATATCAAACCAATTCATGATTCAACAGGCAGACCAGGCTCATGGGTTTTAATCAATCCAGTGATTCTCAATCGATTGCTGATGTCAGCTTGGGCTTTTTGGGCATCCGCTTTTTCCATCAAAGGACCCACTCGCAACCTGAAACGGTTTTCACCTTTGCTGTTTTTGATTCTGTCTACAAAGCCCGAAAAGCCTGCGGCTTTGACTTTATTCCGTAATTCAATGGCATTGTCCTTGGCAGAAAAACTTCCCAGTTGAACCACCCAGCCCAACTGCCCAGTTTGCGCCAATGCATCGACTTGCTTGGCATCCATACTTTGCACAGAGGGTTGACCAATATTGAGCTTCAAAGCATTAACCGCTTTCACATACACCTCAGCCTTGGATTTGCTTTGATACATGTCTGCAGACCAAACGTGATATAAGTTTCTGGTCGCATCTTTTTCTACCAATGACCTGATTTTCTTTTGCAATAACTGTGTTTTGACTTTTTGTGCATTGGCTTGCTTTGAAAAGCTGCCTAATTTTACTCGATATGCCAAACCAATGGCCTCAACAGGCGCAGAACGTTTCGGCTTATCCTCAGCTGCTGGCTTTACTGTGGTTTCATTTTGTTTATTTTTTTGAGTCACCTTGGTGTCAGGTTTGGCCTCAACCTCAACAACTGGATCTGGTTCAGCTTCTACCACCGCTCGTGCCGTTTGCTCTTCAGCTTGCTTTTCTTCCTCAGCCTTGTCAATCAAAACAGGTTGAACTACTGATTGTTGCTTTTGGTTTTCAGCCGTTGACACGTTTTGCTGTGCCAGCGTTACATCACCTTCTGGCAAGTTAAGCTTCTGATCTGTAACAGGCTTATCGATTTCAAAGGTTTTAACCTCTAAATCACTCGGCGAGTCTGGAATCTCAATGCTGATGTTTTGGTTTTGTTGCTTGACCCCGTCACCATCAAATAGCATCGGGACAAATATAATCGCCAATGCGATGATAACTGACGCGCCAATTAACCGTTGTTTCAGCTCTTGATCCATGAATCACCTTTCAAATTGTTTTGATAAAAAATCAATCAAAGCGTCTGGCGCCATGGTTTGCTGTTGAAATTCACGGTCAACCATAGATTTCACTGAAACGACACCTTCATTCTGCTCTGCTTCACCCAATATTATAGCGAACCTGGCACCTGATTTATCGGCTTTTTTGAATTGTGATTTAAAAGACGCTTCCCCCATGTTGCAGACTAAGCGAACATTCGGCAATGCTTTCCTGATAACTTCAGACAACTTCAGCCCATGTTGTGCACTGACTGCCTTGTCTCGAATTAAATACACATCGGCAAGTCGATCAGCCTGCCATAGGTTGAGGTCTTTAATCAACTCAACCAGTCGATCAACACCCATAGCAAAACCTGTCGCAGGTGTCGGTTTACCGCCTTGCATTTCAACCAACTTATCATAGCGGCCACCAGCACAAATCGTGCCTTGTGCACCTAAATCTTCAGTAATCCACTCAAAAACATTGTGACTGTAATAATCTAAGCCACGAACCAAATTGCGGTTAATCACATAATCGAGACCACAAGCATCTAATGCATCAAGCAACCCTTGAAAATGTGATTTGGCCTCATCACTTAAATAATCAGCAATCTGTGGTGCATCTTTGATGATGGCCTTGATGGCAGGGTTTTTAGAATCCAGTATTCGCAACGGATTGCTGTGCAATCTATTTTTTGCCTCATCATCCAGCACATCAATGTGTTGCTCAAAAAACTCAATCAACACATTCCTGTACGCTTCACGACAAGTCTGTGTTCCTAAAGTATTCAATTCCAAACGCACATTTTTTAAACCCAAAGCTTCCCACATGCGACTGGTCATCAGCAGCAATTCCGCATCGACATCCGGCCCCTCAAAGCCAAACACCTCTGCACCTACTTGAGTGAATTGGCGGTTGCGCCCTTTTTGAGGCTTCTCATATCGGAACATGGGTCCCAAATACCACAGTTTTTGTGGGTCATTGAAAATCATGCCATTTTGTAAAACCGTACGAACAGTAGACGCTGTGCCTTCTGGACGCATGCTGATGGATTCACCTTTGCGTGTCTCGAAGGTAAACATTTCTTTTTCGACCACATCCGTAACTTCACCAATGGCAGAATGGAACAAAGCCGTTTTTTCTAATACAGGGAATCTGATTTCTTGATAGCCGTACTGGTGTAATAGGCCAGTGATGGTTTGCTCTAATCGTTGCCAAATCCAAACTTCTTCGGGAGTGACATCGTACATGCCACGTAAACGGGTAACTTTATTAGCCAAAATACTGCGCCTTAGAAAAAGTGTGTATTTTATATGACGTTAGGCCACACATAAACCCAGATTAGAATTCTTTTTCAATATATTTGGACAATAACAATTGGCTAAAACTTAATCAAGCCCAAGCCAACACATACCACAAGATAGATAAATAAATCAGCACTGACACACTTAAAACCCACCAATACAATTTTTTACCTTGAGCCTTTACCAGTAATACCATCTGAACAAGCAACAACAGAGGCATACAATAAATCAACGGGACTGTGACACCCATAAAAGCAGAAAAACCCCAATCAAAACCTTTAGAGCTAGCGACAAACCAGGGCGTAAGCAATAGCGCAAACGAAAAAATCACCAACAATATGTTGATGATTTTTAAGAAATTTTTCATTTTAAATTGATGACCTTAAGAGTCTAAAGGCCAAGAGAATTTAGCTAAATTTTTATCCGCAAACTGAACCACGTCGACGGATTCTCCATTGATAGACAATGACAATTTTTCAGCGTTTCCAATCCGTAAAGACATCGGCTGATCAGACTCATAACGTCGCAAACCAGGACCAATTAAATCATGAACCACTTTTTCACCTGCCTCAGTTTTGATTGAAACCCAAGCAGCTTCTTGTAAATCAAACTCAAGAACATAAGCCAACTGTACTTCAGGTGCTTCTGCGTTATCCACTTCAGTGTCATCAGCTTGATCTGCTGCCGTTAAGCTCTCTACTGTTGAACCCACATTTTCAGTAAGACCTTGCGTTTTTTCACTTTCGCTCTCAAGCAAATCAACAGGTGTTGCTTGCTCTGTCACCACACCCTTGCCCACTTTGTGAACCGGTGGAATGATCGAAGAGTAAGTCACCGATTCTTTATCAGAGCTCAACAACTGCAATGAATCGTTTTGCCCAGGTATAACACCCCACTTGTCCCATACAAAGTAGGCACTCAAGCTAAGAACTGCTAATAAAGTCGTACCAAAAGCATAACGCCCATAATGGTTCGTCCTCAACCTGACTTTTGAAACCGAAGCAGGTAAAAATGCATCAGGCCGCTGGACATTTTTATGAGTGAGTAATTGACCTGGAATTTGACCCAAAACCAAATCAGAATCCAATTTTAATGCTTTGCAATAATTGACCACATGCCCACGTATAAATGGTGCTGCTCCAATTTTTTCAAAGGCACCAGATTCAATGTGCTCTACGATGGGTAAGCTGACACGCATATTGTCAGCCAGTTGTTTTGCTGAAAACCCAGCTTGGCTTCTGTAACCGGCCAATTCAGAAAGGGTTATTTTATTAGGTTCTATGGTTTTCATTGTTTTGGGGTCTGGTTAGTTTCTTTTTATTTGCTTTATCATACCCAAGTATCGGTTAGCTGCACGCTTGTTACCCATCTCGGTTTCAACTTCATATCCTATTTTTAAAATTCGCTCATCCAATGCTGCAACGTTTTGTAATCTTTGTAAAAAAGCCCTGGCCTTCATATAGTCACCTTTAGCAGATGACACAACCACCATGTTGTACAAAGACACAGGCAGTTTCGAATTGTACTGCAAAGCTTTTCTGAAATGAGGTTCCGCTTTGCTGTGTTGATTTGACTGCACCAAACACACACCCATATTTTCGTGTACCGTTTCTGGCGTTTTGTAAAAAGGATTAGCCAAAGTTTTTTCGTAATAACTTAAAGCCAACTCATATTCACCTTTTTGGCATAAATAAGTACCGTAATTATTTAAAATTGTTGGGTCTTTGGGTCCGTATTTCACAGACAGTTTGTAATGCCTTTCAGCATCCAACTGAGCATTCAATGTGGCATAAACTGTTGCAATAGCCGAGTGGGCAATCGCAAGCTTCGAATTATATGACAATGCCCGCTTTAATTTTTCCAAGGCAGTGTCGTAATCACCTCGCTCAAAATAAGCCACACCCATACGAACATTCAGCATCTCTTTGCTGTCAGCTGGAATGTTTTGACTGTCATTTTCTTGGTATAAATGCCCGCTCGGCTTACTGGGGTTTGACCCACAAGCAGACAAAAGAACAACAACCAAAATCCAACTGTATTTCATATTACACTAACTCCAATGCCAACTTGTTCACCTGACCCGATCGTCGGGTTCGGTCCATAAACTCACCAGCCAATTGCCCACAAGCTGCGGCAATGTCATCACCTCTGGTCTTGCGTACAGTCGTAATGTAGCCAGCTTTCATACATATTTCTTTGAACCGTTCGATGTTTTCAGGTTTTGACTGCTTAAACAGGGTGCCTGGAAACGGGTTAAAAGGTATTAAATTGATTTTACTGGGAATTTTTGACAGCAACTTGGTCAAAGCTCGTGCATGCTCAGGTTGGTCGTTTACACCGTCAATTAAAGTGTATTCCCATGTGATTCTGGCTTTTTTCTTGTCTTTGATAAATCGACGACAGGACGCCAAGAGTGTTTCAATGTTGTATTTTTTATTCAATGGTACCAGTTTATCGCGCAAGTCATCAAAAGGTGAATGCAAAGATATCGCCAAAGACACATCAGCATCCAAATTAAGCTGATCAATTTTTGAGACCATACCAGCAGTGCTCACTGTCACACGTCGATTAGCAAACCCAAAACCAAAATCATCCCTCATGATATTCAAAGCAGGTAAAACATTGCTGTAATTGGCCAATGGCTCACCCATGCCCATCATAACAATGTTAGTGATGCGTCGATTTTTTACAGGATGATGGTCTAACTGCTTGGCAGCCACCCAAACTTGAGCAATGATCTCAGCCGTGGTCAAATGTCTGTTAAACCCTTGCGCACCGGTGGCACAAAAAGTACAGTTTAATGAACAACCTACCTGAGAAGACACGCATAAAGTACCTCGATTTTTTTCAGGAATGTAAACAACCTCTACAGCATTCACTTCATCAACTTTCAACAGCCACTTGATGGTGCCATCAACTGATTTTTGTTCACTGACCAATTCTGGTACATCCAATGTAAATACCGCTTTCAACTTTTCACGCAATGTTTTGCTGAAATTACTGAATGCATCCAAATTCATTTCTCGCTCACCATAAATCCATTTCATGGCTTGAGACGCGCGAAAACGTTGCTCCCCCAAATGAAGGAACAACGCTTCTAATCCGGCTCTATCATAATCGAGCAAATGCGTGGATCTTTTTTTCAAGTATTAACTCAATTCTGTTGTTGAGAAAAAGTATGCAATCTCAACGGCTGCTGTTTCAGGTGCATCAGATCCGTGAACCGCATTGGCGTCAATGCTGTCAGCGAAGTCAGCTCGAATGGTACCAGCAGCAGCTTCTTTAGGATTTGTTGCGCCCATGATGTCGCGATTTTTCAAGATGGCACCTTCGCCTTCTAAAACTTGAACAAACACAGGGCCTGAAGTCATGAAAGAAACCAAATCATTGAAAAAAGGTCTTTCTTTATGGACCGCATAAAAGCCTTCAGCTTCAGCAGTACTCAATTGTTTCATTTTAGCTGCAACGACTTTTAAGCCTGCATTTTCAAAACGTTGAATGATTTGACCAATGACGTTTTTCGCAACCGCATCGGGCTTAATGATTGATAAAGTTCTTTCTTGTGACATTTTTTACTCCAAACTGGATATTTATTCAAGGTTTTTTCTTTAAAATCTGTGATTTACAAAGAAAAGTCAATATTACTTATAAGGATTTGTTATGTGCTATTAAGCCGCAATTAACAAACCCCACGTTAAAAAACCCGCGCAGTATAACAACAAAGCCGTCCAAAATAAACCGCTAATGCTTGAAATGCTTGAGTTTAAGCCACTCTTTTATTGCACCAAACTTCCGGAAATTGAGGTTAAAATCACCAAACAATTCAAACGTATTAAACGAACGTTTGAATTGCCTTTGATGCGACCATTCGATACAATGCCATCAATTTCAAAAAGCGCTTGTTAGCATGACCACTTTATCTACCAAAGACCGCATCCTAAACACCACCGAGCAACTGATAGCAGAACATGGATTTTCCGGCATTTCAATCAGAAAAATCAGCCAAGCAGCACAAAGTAATTTGGCTGCCATCAACTACCACTTTGGTAACAAACAACAGTTGATAAACGAAGTATTAGAACGCCGCTTGAATAACCTCTTTGCCATCAGGCAAAGCATGTTAGATGAATTAAATCAGGGTGAAAAACAAGCCTGTGTTCTTGAACAAGTGCTGCATGCTTTTATTGCACCCGCCTTGTTTATGATCAATGACAAAAACCAAGGCGGAAAAACGTTCATGATTGTTTTGGCTCGCGCCTATGCTGAACAAGGTGAGCATTTGCATCAATTGATGACGACCAAATACACCGACACCATCAAGGCTTTTGCCGACGCAATTCATCAATCGGCACCACATTTGGATAAAGAAACTGTCTTTTGGCGGTTTCACTTCATCATTGGCTCTCTGACCTATGCGATGAGCGATTTTGGCGCCTCCAGCATGTCAAAACAAATGACAGAGTCTGAGTATTTCAACAAATCTGTTGAGGAATTGATTAAGTTCGCTCTGCAATCACTTCAGGCTTAAATGTTAAGCTACTTCTTCGCACTCTTTACCCTATCAGTCACAGCGGCTTATTATCGCCTGCCTTTTTGGCTGCTTTCTGTGTTGTGGTTTTTAACGCCTTTTGTCTTTTACAAACTCAAGTTCATCACCAATACACAAGGCATCATTACCTTGTTCTTGCTGCTCAATGCGATGGCTTTGATTAACATTCGCCCCATTCGGCGATGGTTAGTCACCATCCCTATGCTTCATGGACTCAATAACAAAGATCAAAATGCCTGGCGTAAATTCAGTCGCATTGATGACGGTTGGTTAACTACAAAGTTTGAGAAGAACTTGTTCAATGGCAATCCTGACTTCAAAACAGCACTGCTCCACTCTCCTGCGACATCTCAAAAAGTAAAACAACTGTTCAATGCCATAGAAAAACAAACCACAACGACTGCTTCTGCTTTTCCAGAATATTTGGCATCACTTGGATTGCAGGGAATTTTAACTCCTGAACAATACGATGGACTGGGATTGACTCCATATGAATGCACACAAGTCATTGAACGCATTGCCAGTCATGAGCCTTTACTGGGTGCAGCTGTGGGCATTTTAAGCTGCGAGTCTGCCATTACTTTGATTAACCACCATGGTTCAAAAGAACAAAAAAGACAATATTTACCAGCATTTGCTCAAGCTGAAAAACAAGTTTTTCTGAATCCAACTTTTTTATATGAACTACTGGAAAACAACCAGTCTTCAATTGAAGGTCGAATAGACAGCGAAGTTCACGACAACAAAACCATTCATGGCATCAGGCTGAGTTTTGATGATGTTATTGTCATGGGTACAAACAAATCATCGGTGTTTTACTTGGCCATTCATGTCACAGATTTCACCAATGAATTAAGTAAAAAAACCAAACTCGGCACCGCCTTGTGCCTCTTTGATACTGAAAGAGATGACATTAAAGTGCGCCACGGCAACCCCACTTTCAAAGGTTTGTTTCAGTACTACCACCTGTCAGCAGATAACATTTTCATACCCCTAAGCCAAATCATTGGGGGCTTTGGTGCGGTTAACCAAGGCATCAAACAACTCTACCAGTTACAATCATTTGCAGCAGGTATTTGGCCCGCTGCAGTATCATTGCCGATACATCGAAGTGGTACGTTAATTTCGTGGCACTTTTCTCACATCAAAAAACAAAACAGCCGTGCCTTGCTCGATTACCGTTTGGTGAAGAAACAATTAATCCGACAATTCAGCCACAGTCAAAGACTCAAATTACTCAACCAAATGGCCATGTCCGGCAACAACAAAAACATGAGTTACAGTCACATACTGTTTAAAAACTCTATCCTTGATGCCTCTTTAGACCAGTTGACGTGGTTGCGCACCATATTGGGATCACACGCACATAACATCAAAGGTGAAAATAACCTCAACCAATACTTCCGCATCAAGCATTTAAGTATGGAGCTGGATGGTGACAGCCATGAGATCAACCAATTGCCATTGATGAAAAAAGTGGCACTCTCTTCACATCCTTGGTATGCCAAGGAAATTGCATTGATGTCGGAACCTAAGGTTGACCCCAAACTATTAGACCGTTACCTGTTCAAACACATGGGATGGGTTATGCACCAATTGGCTAAGGTCTGGGTTTATGCCGTCCGCACATCATGGTTTGGTCGTTTGTTTTGGCGCAGGAAAAAACGCCAAAACTTCATCAAACGCATCAGTGCCAGTTATGCTTTCATTGCCGACTTGGCATTGATTAAGTGGTCATTAAAAAAAGACAGCAACACCGAATTCACAGGGTATTTAGCGACATGCAACCAACACTTATTGATGTTGATGGTCTTGATCCAAGCTTACGAACAACAAAGTGATAACCCAGCTGAAAAATGGCTGCTTAAACAATCATTAAAAGACAGTTTCTACCTCAGTCAAAGGGCACTTAACCAGTGCATAAACAGTGCTTTTTCTCGCTTTGGTGCCTTGGCCCTCAAAGTCATGATATTCCCTTTTGGCAAACCCTTTCATCAGGCCAGCTTTTCACCCAAGGGTGATTATGACCTGTCACAAGTAGAAGCCAATGGCAACAAGCCACACAGCATATTGCAACAAATCGCCGATGCCTCAAAGCAATTGTCTGCAGTACAAAGCATAGAACACGCCGTGAGCAATGCCACTGGCACGGCGTTAACAACAAAGAATCACCAGGTGCTGATTAACCGCACCTTAGCCGCAGGCATCATCAGCGTCGAACAAGCGGAACAAATCAGGGCCGCATATGACGCCATATTAAATATTCAACTGATTAACCATTTTGGAAATAAAGATGAAACTCAAGAAAATTAAAAAAGTCGCCATCTTAGGCGCAGGCGTGATGGGCGCGCAGATTGCAGCCCATTTCTCAAACGCCGGCATACCCACATTATTGTTTGACCTCGCAGCAACGAAAGGTCCTAAAAACGGCATTGTCAACAAAGCCTTGGCAGGATTAAAAAAACTCAAGCCTGCACCCTTAGGTGACGCTTCAGTTTTAGGCTTGATAGAAGCGGCTAATTATGAAGAAGATTTGGCTAAATTAAAATCAGCTGATTTGATTATTGAAGCCGTTGCAGAGCGGATGGACATCAAAAAATCAGTCTATGACATGGTCGAAGATTACATCGCTGAAGATGCCATCTTCACCACCAACACATCAGGACTGAGCATCAATGAATTGGCCTCAGTACTTCCCGCCTCATTACAAAGTAAATTCTGTGGCGTTCATTTTTTCAACCCACCGCGTTACATGCACTTGGTTGAAATCATTCCGACAAACAACACCAACCCACAAGTCATATCAGACTTAGAAGCCGTGTTGACCATGGTTGTGGGCAAAGGCGTCATCATTGCCAAAGACACACCCAACTTCATTGCCAACAGAATAGGCGTGTTCTCAATCGTTTCAACCATGCACCATGGCGCGGCCTTTGGCATCCCTTTTGAAACCATTGACGCATTGACTGGTGTCTTAATTGGACGACCCAAATCGGCCACTTTCAGAACGGCTGATGTGGTGGGTTTAGACACCTTGGCGCATACCATAACAACAATGAAAAATGGTTTGCCTGATGATGCTTGGCAGCCACATTTTGAACACCCTGCTTGGATGACAGCCCTGATTGAAAAAGGCGCTTTGGGTCAAAAAACACGTGCAGGTGTTTACATGAAGAAAGGCAAAGACATTTTGGTCATGGACACAGAGCAAGGTGAATACCGACCGCAAAATGCCGAAATCGACCCACAAGTTTTAGAAATTCTAAAAAAAGGCAAACCACAAGAACGTTTGCTTAAATTACAGGCATTGAAAGATTCACCGCAAGCACAGTTCTTGTGGTCTATTTACCGCGACCTGTTTCATTACTGTGCAACACAATTAGAAGACATCGCCGACTCGGCGCGCGACATCGATTTTGCTATTCGTTGGGGCTTCGGTTATGCGCAAGGCCCCTTTGAAACATGGCAAGCTTCAGGCTGGAATGACATCGCCGCCTTGATTCAACAAGACATCAGCAATGGATTGGCCATGGCGAACACTGACCTGCCGGCTTGGGTTAATGAAGTTGAAGGCGCTCACATGGCAGCAGGTTCATATTCTGCAGCCGAAAACACATTCATACCACGCTCAAACGCTGAAGTGTATTCGCGTCAGCTGTTCCCAGATCGCTTGATCTCTGAACAAGCCAATTATGGCGAAACCATTTTTGAAAATGATGATTTCAGGATGTGGCACCAAGGTGATGGCATCGCTATTGCTTCATTCAAAACCAAGAAACACATCATTTCTCGTGACGTCTTAGATGGCATCAGAAAAGCGGTATCAATTGCAGAACAAGACTACAAAGGCCTGATCATTTGGCAAACAGAAGAGCCGTTCACTCTGGGTGCTAATTTGGCTCCTGCAGCACAAGCGATTGCTTCAGGCCAAGTGGCACAAGTTGATGAATTGGTCGACGTGTTCCAACAAACATCACAATCATTACGCTTCTCATCGGTGCCAACAGTCATCGCTGTTCGGGGCATGGCTTTGGGCGGCGGTTGTGAATTCTCAATGCAGGTGTCATCTGTTGTCGCGGCATTTGAAACCTACATTGGCCTGGTTGAAGCAGGCGTGGGCTTGTTACCAGCCGGGGGTGGTTTAAAAGAAATTGCACGCCGTACAGCTGCTGAATCATTTGGTAAAGACCTCTACCCCATGCTTGAACATTACTTCAAGAAAGTGGCCATGGCCGCAGTGGCAGGCAGCGGTACAGAAGCCAAAGCTTGGGGCTTTTTGAAACCATGTACTGACATCGTATTCAATGCGCATGAGTTGTTACATGTGGCCAAAGCCAAAGTGACTTACTTGGCAGACAAAGGGTATGTATCACCAGCTGAAGAACAAAACATCCGCGTCGCGGGTAAACCGGCGATTGCCAATATGGAAATGATTTTGGCCAACATGTTAGAAGGCCACATGATTTCTCCACATGATTACCAAATTGCCAAACGCATCGCGATTGTGATTGCTGGCGGTTATGTCGATGCCGATTCGATGGTATCTGAACAGTATTTACTCGATCTTGAGCGCAAATACTTTATGGAGCTGATTCAAATGCCGAAAACATTGGCACGAATTGAACACACTTTAACCACCGGCAAACCATTACGTAACTAATAGTGCGTAATTGATAGGAGAATCAAAATGAAACCAGTATATATAGTAGAAGCTGTCAGAACGCCGATTGGTAAAGCGCCACGTGGCATGTTCAACAAAACCCGTCCAGATGACTTGTTGGCACGTTGTTTGTCAACCATCATTGGTCGCAACCCATCTTTCGACCCACAAAGCATTGGCGACATCGTTATCGGTTGTGCCATGCCAGAAGCAGAACAAGGCATGAACGTGGCTCGAATTGCCGCCTTGTTGGCCGGCTTACCAGAAAGTGTACCTGCCATGACCATCAACCGCTTTTGTTCATCCGGCATCCAAGCAGTGGCGATTGCCGCTCAACAAATTGCCACGGGCCAAATGGACGCAGCAATAGCCGGCGGTACTGAAAGCATGAGCATGGTACCCATGATGGGGCACAAAATTGCCATGAACCCGGCCGTATTCGAAGATGACCAAGTGGCTATAGCCTACGGCATGGGCATCACAGCAGAAAAAGTGGCCGAACAGTGGGAAGTGAGCCGTGAAGCACAAGACACCTTTGCTGCCAAGTCACACGAAAAAGCCATTCACGCGATTGAAAATGGTTACTTCGATGAAGAAATCATCGACTTTGAAATCAAGTCATCAAAACCTGACCTGAACAGTCGCGACGGTGGCATCATCACATCAAGCCGCATGGTTGACACAGACGAAGGCCCAAGACCCGGTTCAACACCAGAAACTTTGGCCAAACTTCGCCCTGTGTTCCGCATGGGTGGCTCAGTCACCGCAGCCAACTCGTCACAAATGTCAGACGGTGCGGGCGCATTGTTGTTATGTAACGAAGAAGTATTGAAACGCGACAACCTAACACCGATTGCCGTCTTCCACGGTTTCTCAGTGGCCGGTGTGCCACCTGAAATCATGGGCATCGGCCCAATCAAAGCGATACCTAAAGTATTGAGCTTAACAGGCATCAAACAAGACGACTTGGATTGGATCGAGTTGAACGAAGCCTTCGCCGCACAGTCATTGGCGGTCATGGGCGAGTTAGACTTGAACCCAGAAAAAGTCAATCCAAACGGCGGCGCGATTGCCTTGGGCCATCCACTGGGTGCCACAGGTGCTTGTCGTGCAGCCACAGCCATCCACGGCTTGCGCAGAACCGGAGGTAAATACGGCATGGTCACCATGTGTATCGGCACCGGCATGGGTGCCGCAGGCATCATCGAAGCCTTGTAAGTTGGCTTCAGCAGAAACTAAAAAGGCCGCTGATGCGGCCTTTTTGATTTTACAATAAAATAACAGTGAATATTCTGTAGGTTGGCTCTGAGCGAAGCTAATCCCAACAACTTGGTTAAGTCGAAACTTAGTGTTGGCCTGTGCGTTGCTCGCCTAAAGCCCCTACTGTTGGTGGCTCAACCTACCGTACTGTTGCAAAGCAAACATACCAACAATAATTTTTCCCAAAAACTGTAAGCAAATTAAATGTTGAGTGCTGCCACTGCCTGTTAATGAACGCACCGCTGAAGCTGACTCCTTGGAAGTATTAAAATTATTGGACGTGGATTTTACTCAGTCGCAGATGTAAGATTGATATTGATATTGAAATAAATACCTTAGCCACTCTCTAAATAATAGAAATTCTATCAAAATGAAATCCGCACAAAAAACACTCTTTACACTGCTCTTTTTCCTGAGCACCACATCGTGGTCGCATGGCCTTGATGAGACATACATCAGTGAATGGAAAAAGTTCTATCCATCAAAATCATTATCAAAAGGAATTCATGCTTCCATATTTCAGTTTGAAGATTATTCCAAAAGCAACATTGAAAAATGGCTTGGTTTTAATGAACAAGTTTTATTAAAGCTTTCAGAAATCGATGCTGATACAGACGCTGATATTGATGCAATTGATGCCCGATTACTGCGTGTTCAAGTGCTGTCAGAAATAGATCAGTGGAAAAAGTTGTCTTTGCACAAAAGTTCTCTGCAGCTGTACACAAGGCTAATTGCTCGTGCTTTCAATCCCATATCAAAAGCAGATTATTTAATTGCACCTGAAAAAAATGATTTGGTTTGTCATCGGCTTCAGCAAGTAACAAAACTGAGTCATGCTGCAAAAAGCAACCTCACAATGGTTGCCGAAGATGATTTATCCAAAGGCATCAAAAGTCTCAGTGCCACTTTGGCGTTTTACAAAAATAACTTGAGTCAATCTCTTAAACCTGAAATTTCAACAATAAAGTGTCAAGACTTCAACTTGAAACGACAAAATGCAATAAAGAGCTTGGATGAGTTACATTCATTTGCAACAAGCAAACTCAGTACAAACGCTTTAAAACCTAAGAAAATTATTGGTTACGATGAATATGCCAGAAGGCTTAAATTGTACACAGACAGCGAATTGACACCCGAAGCGCTTGCTCAAATGGCATTGGAAGAAATAGAACTTGTTAGAACCTTAATGGGTGACGTTTCAAAAACGTATTTAAAAGCGACCTACCCTGACGAACCTATACCAGATAATTACAATGAGCTTACTGCCAAAGCACTTGGTGACATGGAAAAGGATGCGCCTTTAAACGCTGAAGATTACCTTCAGTTCTGGAACCAACTCTCGGCGGCGGCTGTTCAATTCATCGAAAATAATGAAATCGTTACATTGCCAAAGAACAACACCCTGCGCATCATAACTGCTCTTGAAAGCGCGGGTCCTGCCGCCAGAATTGGCTGGGTAGCCAGTGCACCGCCTTTTGACCCAAACCCAATCACCACATTGAACCTACCGTCTATTCCTGAAACACTGCCAAAGCAAGAGCAAATAGACTTCTGGGCATCATTCAATAAGCCATTCAATCGAATGATCGTCATCCACGAATTATTTCCGGGTCATTACATGCAGCTCAAAATAAGCAGAGAAACTGCGCACCCAGTTCGTTTGTTATTTCCTTATGGTACTTACATAGAAGGTTGGGCGACATTCACAGAAAAAGTACTGCTTGATGCTGGCTGGGAAAAAGAGAATCACTTGACCTATTTGGCACATTTACGCAAACGGCTTGAAAATGCAAACCGGGCATACACCTCAATGCAAGTACATTGCAATGGATGGAGTCAAGATCAGGTCATGAAATTTTCAACCGAGACATCTTTACTGGCACCACAATTTGCAAAAAGCCTTTGGGGTAGGATCATGAGTTCACCCATGCAATTAACATCCTACTTTTTAGGTGGAAGCCAATTCACAAAATTATTACATGCTGAAAAAGAGCGCCTTGGAAGCCAATTTAGTTTAAAGCTTTTCATGGATACAATCATGAAAGCTGGCCCCATTCCAATTGATGAATTTTACAAAATCTTTGTATTAACCACACCCAATTAAACTATGAAACGTATCGAAATAAGACCAGGATACTCCATTTCAACAGTTCGTAGATCGGGCTCCGGCCATTAAAATTAATTGCAACTATTTAAAAACGGATCACCAACTTACTTTGAAAATAGGTATTTTAATAGAACCTAGTGTCCAGTAAATTGGGGGAGCTACATACTGACTCCTTTATTTCCAATTTGATCTATTTTTCACCTTCAAAACCATCCATGTATATTCTTTCAAAGGGGTTGACTGGTAATGAATAGATATATGATGATCCAGAATCTATATAAGCATCCTCATTAAGAAAATCACCTATCAAAGCAGTATTTCCAAAAAGGCTGGTATCCGATCCATACATGTCACCTTCTTCTCGATCAGATGCAGTTAATATGTGTGAAAGGTACCAGTTAACCCCATTAAAATCATATACATACACATAACCAGGTAATGGATCAACATTATAACTTGTTCCTGGTGCTGATACCAAAGCTCTTGATTTATTTAAACTTACAGAATCTCCAAAATTGTCTTCAGCGGATGGATCACCTGAAAAAAGCTTCTGTTTCTCTATCCAGTTTTTACCGTCAAATTCAAAAATGTATGCAGAGCCGGAAGAGTCAAGCCCACTTGTATCGCTAAAAGAAGAACCGACTAAAATATTATTTCCATTTATTGTTGATGAAATCCCAAACCTATCGTTAGTACTCCCATCAGTTGGGGTAAGTTTTTGATCTTGAACCCAGGCTTTGCCATTAAACTTAAAAACATATGCTGAACCAGAAGCAGAACCGTTATCATCATCTAATATTGCAGAAACTAAAGCATTATTTCCAGACAAACTCACAGAATATCCAAACCTATCATTGTCAGAAGCATCATTTGCATTTAACCGCTGGACTTCGGTCCATTGATTGCCATTAAACTCAAAGATATATGCCGACCCGGAGTCATTTTCATTTTCATCGTCGTAAATTGCGCCAAATATCGCACGATCTCCATCTAATTCCATTGATATTCCAAACCTATCACCCAGTACTCCATCAGATGATGAAAACTTTTGTTTTTCCTCCCAAAATCCATCAACATTTTCATAATAATAAACTGCACCTGACTGTATACCATTAACCGGACTTGCTGATGATATCAATGCTCTATTTGCATTCATACTAATTGAGTAACCAAAACCATCAAAGGCAGCTGCATCACTGGCGTTAATTTTTTGTGTCTGTATCCAATTTGCACCATCAAATTCATAGGCATAGACTGCACCTGATTGGTCTTCTGGGTTATTACGGTTTTTAGCTGAAATTAAAGCTCGGTTTTCCCAAACGCCAACTGCAGAACCAAATCGAGCATTGCTTTGAGGGTCTGAAGGTACCAACTTTTTTTCGATAGGGACAGCTTGTGATATGTCCTGTGTGTTTGAAACATTAAAACTTGGGGTTTTATTAACTCTTACATTTTTGTCTGTTGTATTTGAATAAACAGGATTCCCAAAAAATAGTACTGCAAGACCTGTCATTATAAAAAATTCAAACATCGCTAAAAAAACATTTCATAGAACAGAAATTATATTACAAAAAGCCACTGGGAAACCAAGGACATGCATCTCTTTAAACACATTGTAGTGAATTTACTACAAGTGGGAGAACAAACCAGGACAGGCATCCCGTTCAACATATTGAAATAGTAAAGGGATGAAATAGTAAAAGGGTTCAGTACCCTTTATTTCATAACGAAACAAATAAGCCATTCAAAACTGATACTTCACATTGAAATAGGCATTGCTGCTTTTTTCAAATTGACCAAAAAAGCTGTTGTTTCTTTTGTCATCGAATAAATTGGCACCGACATCAAAGCGCCAGTGGTCGTTGTGGCGGTATTGTATGTTGGGGCGCAGGTAGCTGTCTTCGTCTGTGGGTGAGTAGAAAGCGAATAATGACCACGTTGTTTTGTCTTGGTGTGTCATGTAGTTTAATCTTTGCGTCCACACTTCGCGGTGCGCGCGACTGGTCACATCATGTGTTTGTTCGACATAATACTGTGTTGACCAATTGAGCTTTTTTACCAATTCATGTTCATAGCCTAACAACCAACGGTTCTGTCCGTTTTTTACATTGGGCATTTTGCCTAATTTGTCGTCTAGGGCTCTGTGTTGTGCCGCTTCAATATTGAACAATCCACCCCACAAGCTGCCACGCACACTGAAGCCCAGACTTTGCTTGCGGTGAAAAGTCGGTAAGCCCTCGTTATTACTGCCTTCTGGTGTTTTTTCAAAACCATGGTAAGCATAAACAGCATACTCAATGCCTTTGTGCTGCTTGAACAGGCGCAATGCGTATTCAGGTTTGTTGGGCTTGTCGGCTTTGATTACTTCTTGACCACCGATTAAGCTTTGAGCCGCTGGTGAATACAAGGCAAAGCGTTCGCCATTGATGTATCGGTCTGGTTCAAATTCTGGTGTGATGACCCAATCGACATTGAATGGTTTGAAATAATGCTGCATTCGCAGTGCATTGGCGGGTGCTTTTAAATAGGTCACATCTCGGCCTGAGAAAAAAGATTGCCAATCTTTTGGGAAGAAATCATTCAAGAACAACAAATCGCCAGTGCCCCAAGTGCTGATTTGTCGCCCCAGACTGACATCTGTATTTTTGCCCAAACTGAACGACAACGACACATCACGCCAATCCACAAGGGCTTCACTCAACACATCGTCATACATTACATCGGCTTTGACATTCAAGTCATAGCCATCGACTTGATATAACATTTCTCCATGGAAACGCCAGTCATGCAAGGTCTGTTGTCGCTTGAACAAATCATCATCTGATGTTCGCATGCCCAAGCCGTATGCCACAAAACCCGTCCATTGCAAGTCAGAAGTCGCTTCATCACCACTTGTTTCATCACTTACTTCGGCCCAAGCCTCGTCACCCCACAAGTCAGCTTCGCTTTCTTGAATGACAGGTGCGTCTTCAACAACCTGTTTATCTTGAGTAACTTGCTTATCTTGAACATCCTTGCTGTCTTGGGCAAAAACCATTGAGGTGAACAATAACAGTGCTAAAGCCAATGATTGTATCTTAACCATGATTATATTTATTTGCGTGGTGGATTTTTTAAAGCACGGCTGGTGAAGTCTGCTTCAGTCAAACCCACATCATATTGTGGATTACGAAAAGCCATGAGTGTGTGTCCGCCGGTATTCAAGTTGCTTACTTTCGATTGCATCACCGTCGCATGGCCTTGCACTTCTTCAACCTTCAACACTTCGACTTGGCGGTATTTTTTACCCTGTTTATCGAAGTAACTGACCTCTATCGGCAAAAAGGTCTGCTTATCTATGTTCATGGTGTAATAAGAAAACTCAACAGCATCCGCATCTTTTGGCGTGCTTTTGATGGCATAAAAATCACCATCCTGTGAAGTGACTTCATGCACATCTGCTTTAGGGTGACGGCCTGAAACGTCTTCATAGAAAAAGTCACTGCCAACAAAACTGCTGCGATTGTCACTGGCCGCAATGCGCTTTTCTAAATCCAATGCGGGTAAATATAACCACCTGTCGTCATCGCCTTCGGCTTTTTTATGGACTAAAAAAACCGTGCCATTGACGTCACTGGGTCTTGAAAACACCACCAAAAAGTTTTGATCACCGTTATCCACTTCACCACTCATGATGTCTTTTCTGTAGATAACAAATTGACGCATTTGTTTATTGCCTTGGGCATCAACAATCATCATGCGCGCATCACTGCGGCCATCATCACCGGCATAAAAGGATGCCTGATTGGCACGCGCAATGATTTCTTCTACAGACAAGTCATTGGAATACACTTGCCCACATATTGAAATACTCAATACCATTAATATCAATCTAATCATTTAAATACCCACTTTTTAACAAACATCAACATCGCCGGTAACAACAACAAAGTCACCGAAGCCGACACGGCCATAATCAAGGCCAAAACAAAACCCACCGTTACATAAGGCATCAGCGGCGCCAACAATAAGGGCGTAAACCCTAAGGCAATAACGACCGCATTGCGGCTGATGGCAGTGGCCGGTTCTTCAAACATCAAACGCATGGTGATACCAAAATCTTGATGCTCAGCATACAAATCTCGCGCCCTTTGCAAAAAATGTATCGCAAAATCGACCGACAAGCCCAAGGTCAAAGAAGACAACACCGCAATGGGCATGTCATAATCCTTACCCAACCAGCCAATCAATCCATATATAAAGGTGATCGTGATGGTCAGAGGCAACATGGCCAACACACCAAAAATAACACTGCGGAACAACAACACCATCATGACAAAAACCACCACAAAGGCACTGGCCAAACTCATCGCCATGCCGGCCACCATTTCTTGTTGCCAGACTTGGTTAAGGTAGGTTTTACCTGCCCACTGTAAACTGACGTTTTCAGGTAATGGCTGAGTCGCAACAAAAGCATCAACAGCGTCTATAACACGGCTCATGTCTTGGTTGTCACCACTGGTTAACTGAAGCCACAATACGGTTTGGTTATAGTCTGTGCTGACAAAATGCCACAAGTCTTGTGGTCTGTGTGATGACTGGTATTGTAATAAAGTTTGTGCCACCCCTGCTTTGGAATCAGGCAGTCTGTAATCACTTGCTGTTCCAGTCAACAACTCCCTATAAACGGTTTTAACCACTTCTGGCAAACCATTACTTTTTCCAACCAAACCACTTTGTTTAAGGGCTTCTTGTAACTGCTCGATATATGTTAATGCTTCTGGATTCTGAAAGTAACCACTTTGGCTCAAGCCTTCGCTGACAATGTCAATGACCCGATCCAATGCGTCAGTATCTTCTGCATCAAAAGCAGCTTCATCTGCCCAGGCCAGCAAGTTTTGCCACTGAACAGTGACCGGTTCATCACCTGCTAAATACTGGGTGACAGCAGCTTTAATGGCATCATCATTGACTTCTAATAATGACGCGTTCACTTGTGCTATTAAATCAGGGTCACTGTGTTGCAACACAATATAAGCATCGTAAGTGCCCGCAAAATGTTCATTTAACACCTCGTCAGCAATTCGAATCGGGTGGTCTGCTTTGAACCAACGCACGGGATTGTCATTGATTTGGATTTTACTCACGCCCCAGGCACTCAAACCACTGAGCACCACAAAAAACAACAGCAAGGACATCCGTTTATTAAGCGCAAAGATGCCCCACTTTTTCAAGTTCCATTGTTTTAGGCCAACACCTGTTGATTTACGTGTTTGCAGGTTTTTCAATGCCGCTTCATCTAAACTGATTAAATAAGCAGGAACAAACAACATGGTCAAAGCAAAAGCCAAGAAAATACCTGAAGCGACAAAGGCTCCGAAAACTTGTACAGGCGGAATCGGTGTCAGCATCAAGGAAGCAAAACCAACAGCTGAAGTCACAGAGGTGAACAACATCGGCTTAAACAAATGGTTCATCACTTGTTCAACCACATCTCGTTTGTCTTTGCCTTTTTGATACTGTTCTGTGAAGTCCGACATGATGTGAATGGAGTCAACAACAGCAATCGGCATCAGGAATATAGGGATCATTGAACTCATGATGTGAACGGTGTACCCCATACCAATCATCACACCCATGATCATGATGCATGTCGCCATCGCCACCATCATGGGCGCAGCAATGAATTTTAAATTTCTGAAATACCACCACATCATGATACAAATCATCAAAGCCGCCAAGGGTGCAGATATTCCCATTTGTACAAACATCTGGTAGCCAAAAGTGTCTTCAGCAACCGGCAATCCCGTGATGTGAAAAACGTCATCACCAGATAATGCATCTATGGTTTGTTGGATCTCCGTGGCTATGCGGTGTGATTCATCTTTGCGTTCTATTGGCACATAAATGGCTGCTGCTTTACCGTCTTCAGAAACCAAAGTGTTTTTCAACAAAGGCAAGCGTTCCACTTGAGTTGCGACCCATTGTGCTTGCATCTCATTTTCAGGTGATGATTTCATCAACCACTCAAACTTTAATGCGCCAGTTTCCGTTTGGCTGACATTGTCCACATGTGATAAGGCCATCAAGTCATAAGCAATCACACCTGCTGTGTTTGCAGCTTTGTTGGCCACTTCGGTCATATTTGCCAATGATTTCGGATTGAACACACCTTGTTCATTTACCATACCGATGACAATCATGTCATGTAACTGGAATTTTGTCTTAATTTGGTTGTGAAACACCCGATCAAGTTGCGATTCAGGCAACATATTCTCAGGATCCGTGTCTATTTGTATCAGGGGAATCAGTGCAGCTGTGATTAAAGTCACCAGACCAACCGCCCAAAACACCACTTTTGGCCTTTTCAGTGCCCAATATAAGAAAAATGACTTCATAAAATCTCGACTTGTTGTTTTACGCCATTATATTAGAATTTTCTAATATGGCAAGTAAAAACTTGTAATGAGCAAAAAAATAGGCATAATGCCCGCATGAACGTAACCAGTAACATTCCATTAGAGCGCATGTTGGAACACTCCCAACAAGCCACTTCTTTGCTGAAAATCCTGGCCAATCAGCACAGGCTTATGATTTTGTGTATGTTACATGATCAAGAACTTTCAGTGAGTGACATCAATGAGTTAATACCTCAATTAAGTCAATCTGCTTTATCTCAGCACTTGGCCCAACTCAGGGAAGCGGATTTGGTACAAAACCGCCGTGATTCACAAAGTATTTATTACTCTTTGACTGACAGCAAAGCCGTATCTATCATCCACTTATTGCATGACATGTATTGTGGTGCCGAAATACCTTCGTAAAAAGCCTGCCTTCGTAAAAAGCTTGCCTTCGTAAGAAGGTTACCTTCACGAAAAACTACCCTCGAAAAAAGACAGCTTTGATAAAAGACGTTCAGAGATTAAAGCTTAATACTTATAAAAACTGAGCTGACAACTGGTTAAGCAAAGCCTTTTGCTTGTCATCAAGAAAAGGTGCAATCATTTGTAAAATGTGAAAGATACCGTGAGATAATTTCTTTTGCTCATCAAACTCATCATCAAAAATCGCGATAGAATAGTTCAACCAAAAAGTTGAAGTCAGTGCAATTTGATCCGCCAAATTCCGCACCGTTGCGTCATCAGCTTTAACCACTTCAAGCTCTTGAAGTTGCTCCAATATGGCCAGTGCAGTTTGTGACTTAAGTGCCAAAATGTGACGAAAATGACGCTTAAGAAACTCTATGCGGTTCATCAACTGAATCAAGTTTCTATAAAGGAAACGGTATTCTACGATGACATCAAAAACCATGTTCAGATATAGCCACATAGATTTCATGCTAGCGGTTTGAATTTCTGGCACCACCAAAGCTTCCTTTATTTTTCCTTCATATTGAAGAAAAATCTGCCAAATGATGTCGTCCTTGCTTTTAAAGTGGTAATACAAATTTCCTGGACTGATGTCCATTTCATCGGCAATGTGGTTCGTGGTGACATTGGGCTCACCCTCTTCATTGAACAACCGCAATGCAGTGGCAATGATGCGGTCTTTGGTTTTCATCAGCCTACCAGTTTGTTCACTAGGTCGATGTACTGTTGCTGTGCATCTTCGCTGGTTGTGCCTTTTAATTGTTCCCAGGCTTCATATTTGGCTGCGCCAACGAAGTCAAAAAATCCAGGCTTGTCACCTTGAACATCTCCAACAGCCCCTTGTTTGTATAAAGCATAGAGCTTCAACAAAGTGCCATCGTCAGGTTTTGAGCTTAAAGTTTTTATCTCTTTCTGTGCATTCTCAAATGCATCATTCAAATCAGTCATGGTAAGATATTAGCAAATTTATTCCGCTTCATTTGACACGATTTTAGAGGTCGGGTCAATCTAATTACAGGAGAAAACTCTATGTCGTATTTCTTAACAGGCGCATCTGGCTTCGTAGGCAGGCATTTATTAGAAAAATTATTTGCCCGCAAAGGTGAAATTTATTTACTGGTCAGAAAAGAGTCAAAAAAGAAATTACAAGACATGCTGGATGGCATTGTAGCACCAAGCAAGAGAATTCACCTAATTACCGGTGATTTAACAGAAAAAAACCTGGGCATAAGCAAGAAAAACATCGATGCAATGAAAGGCAAGGTCAAGCACTTTTTCCACTTGGCTGCGATATATGACATGAGTGCCAGCATGGAAGATCAGTTGGCTGCCAATGTTGATGGTACAAAACACGCCGTACAACTGGCTGAAGCCATCAAGGCTGGCTGTTTTCACCACACATCTTCAATTGCTGCTGCGGGCATGTACCCTGGCGTATTCCGAGAAGACATGTTTGAAGAAGCGGAAGGTTTAGACCACCCTTACTTCAAAACCAAACACGATTCTGAGGCGATTGTTCGCAAAGATTGCAACATTCCGTTTCGTATTTATCGACCTGCCATGGTATTAGGCCATTCCAAAACAGGTGTGATTGATAAAATTGATGGGCCTTATTATTTCTTCAAGTTAATTCAGAAAATGCGAAAAATTTTCCCTCAATGGATGCCAATGATGGGCTTAGAAGGCGGTCGTTTAAACATGGTTCCAGTCGATTATGTTGTTGACGTCATGGACCACATCGCACACCAAAAAGGTTTGGATGGTGGCTGCTTCCACATCACGGATTCAAATCCAAAACGCATTGGGACAGTCTTGAATATTTTTGCAGATGCGGCCAATGCACCACAAATGAACATGCGAATCGATGCACGTGTTTTTAATTTTGTACCCGGCGCTGTCAAACAAGGCTTGATGATGCTCTCACCAGTAAGGCGCATTCGCAAGCAGTTGATGAATGACATCGGCATTCCTCCTGGCGTTTTAAAGTTTGTTAATTACCCTACTCGCTTTGATGATCGTGAAACGCAGAAAGCTTTAAAAGGCTCTGGCATCAAACTCCCTAAGTTGAAAAAATACGCTTTCCGTCTTTGGGATTACTGGGAACGTAACCTCGATCCAGATTTGTTTGTTGATCGTTCATTGTCTGGCCGTGTGGCAGGCAAACGAGTGATGGTTACCGGTGCATCTTCTGGTATCGGTCATGCCGTGGCAATGATGTTAGCGGAGAAAGGCGCACACTTGATCATCGTGGCCAGAGGCTTAGAAAAACTTGAAGAAACAGCCAAAGAAGCGAAAGCATTAGGCGCAGAAGTGTCTATGTACAGTGCAGATTTATCTGATGAAAAATCTGCTTTGAAGTTAGTTGAAGATGTCAACAATGATTTAGGTGGTGTTGATATTTTGGTGAACAATGCAGGCCGATCCATTCGCCGCTCAATTGCATTATCATATGACCGTTTTCATGATTTTGAGCGCACCATGGACCTCAACTACTTCGGTTCTTTGCGTTTGATTATGGGATTCTTACCTGGCATGTCAGAACGAAAGTTTGGTCAAATCATCAACATTTCATCAATTGGTGTATTGACCAATGCACCAAGATTCTCAGCTTATGTGGCTTCAAAAGCGGCATTGGATGCTTTTTCAAGGTGTGCCGCTGCTGAGTACAACGATTTGAATGTGGCGTTCACCACAATTAACATGCCATTGGTTCGTACACCCATGATCGCACCGACCAAAATGTATAACAACGTACCAACCATTTCTCCTGAAGAAGCGGCCTTGTTTATTAAAGATGCCATCATCAGACGTCCTCAAAGAATCGCCACAAAATTGGGAGTATTTGCTCAAGTGATGCATGCCGTTATGCCTAAATCTATGGAGGTTGTTATGAATTCTGCTTTCAACATGTTCCCAGATTCTGCTGCAGCTAAAGGTGATAAATCTGCTGCACCTAAAGAAGTTTCACCTGAACAGATGGCGTTTGCCAGCTTAATGCGTGGTGTTCACTGGTAACCAGTGACGCCCTACCCACGCTGAACACCACGTTCAGCGTGGGCTTTGTAATTCAGCATTCAGTACATCTACAGGTTTTACTGAATTTTTCTATTTAATTGATTAAAATAGCTGTTTTTTTAATTCCCAACTTAAAAGGAGTGGCCTGTGTTTGAAATTGTAGCCAGTGGCGGTGTTGTGATGATTTTCTTGTTAATTTTAATGGCTTTGGCCATGATGATTATTGGCGAACGTTTTTGGAGCCTACGAGACAAAGAAATCATTCCAAGTGACTTGCCAGCGCAAGTCATAGATTGGTCCAAAAAGAAAAATTTAGACGCCAAGCACATTGAACAATTAGCAGAAAACTCACCTTTAGGGTACTTAATGGCTGCGGCTTTACACAAACGCCACGCCCCTAGAGAACAGATTGTAGAAGCAGTAGAAGATGCTGGAAGACATGTGTCACATCAATTAGAAAAACCATTAAACTGGCTCAGCGCCATAGGCGAAGTTTCACCTTTGTTAGGTCTGTTGGGCACAGTAATTGGTATGATGAAAGTGTTTGCCAACATCATGGAATTCGGTGTCGGCGATGCCAACCAATTGGCTGGCGGTATTTCTCAAGCACTGACCACTACTGCAGCTGGCTTGATTGTTGCCATACCCACCGTTCTTTTTTACAGGCACTTTAAGAATAAAATTGCTGACCAAACCATAGTCATGGAACAACAAGTCATGCAATTAATTGATTCTATGAGCGAAAAACAATGAAAATTTCGAGTTCAGAATCAGAAAGGCGCAACCTGAATCTGACGCCTTTGATTGATGTTGTTTTTTTGCTGCTGATTTTCTTTATGGTCAGCACCACATTTGAAAAACAATCAAAACTTAAAATTGAGCTGCCTGAAGCCAGTGCTGATGCTGTGGCTTCTGTCCAAGAAGACTTGGTTATATCAATCAGTAAAAATGGTGCTTTTTATGTCAACAACAACGAAGTACCAAATGCACAAACAGCTAATTTAACCAAAGCCTTGCGTGCCATTGCAAAAGACGACAGAGACATGCCAGTTATCTTAAAAGCTGATGCCAATGTGGCCCACAAGCATGTTGTACTCGCTATGGATGTGCTGGGCAACATGGGATTTTCTGCGGTATCAATGGCCACAACTAAAAGTACACAACAGTGAACGAAAACAGTAACAAGCTGAAAAAAGCACACTCGAAGCACACCAACAAAGATAACAAGCCCAAAGCTTCTTACAGCCAACTGTTAATGTATGCTAGGCCTTATCGTCTGGTTTTATTTTTGGCTTTCATGGGTGCTTTGATTGATGCTGCCATGCAGGCATCTTTTGCTGCCATGTTGAAACCCATATTAGACAATGGTTTTGCCCAACAAGATCCGAAATGGATCAGCTTGATTCCCGTGTTGATCATTGGCGTATTCATCATTCGGGCTTTTGGTAATTTCGTTGCCGCTTATGGCTTTACTTGGACCGGACGAAAGATAGTCAATGATTTAAGACGACAAGTATTCAGTCGTTACCTAAAACTACCACAAAAATTTTACGATGAGCATGCCGCGGGCGGATTGATATCACGCATCACATACGATATTGAACAAATTGCAACAGGAGTCACCAAAAGCTTAATTCAAATGCTCAGAGAAGCTTTGGCTATTGTCATGTTCCTCAGTGTCATGTTTTATTACTCAGCCAAACTGGCTGTCGTTGCTTTTATCGTTTTTCCTGTGGTTGCTATAATCATCCGAATAATTAACAAAAGATTCCGTAAAATTGGTCGAAGCATACAAGGGTCTGTAGCGCGCATCACACAAATTGTTGAAGAAGTCGTCAAAGGACAGAAAATTGTCAAAATTTTCAAAGGTGAAGCAGATGAACACAAAAGATTCAACCACAACATCAAACAAAACAGGCAGTTACAAGTCAAGATAGTAGCCACACAAGAAGTGACTTCTTCTACGATACATCTGATGATTGCCATTGCATTATCGGTCATCATGTATTTGGCAGCCAAGTCAAATATGTCTCCAGGTACTTTCATGGCATTCATGACAGCGATGCTCGCATTGATGCCTTCTATCAAGCGTCTGTCCCAAGTTTTTGCTGCCATTCAAACGACGTTGGCAGCAGCTGATAGTGTCTTGTATATACTTGAACAACCGATTGAAGAAGACCATGGCCAATCAGAGTTAGCACCTGGACCAATGTCTCTGAGTTTTGATTCGGTATATTTTTCTTATGAAAATGATGAAAAAGGCAAACCCATTTGGGCAATAAAAGATTTCAATCTGAAAGTCAAAGCTGGACACGTGGTGGCACTGGTTGGCGCGTCAGGAAGTGGCAAAACCACTGTCGCCAATTTATTACCCCGATTTTACGATATCAACCAAGGCAGTATAAACATCAACGGCAAAAATATTCACGAACTGACCCTCAGTAACTTGCGTGACCACATAGCGGCCGTAAGCCAAGAAGTTGTGCTGTTTAATGACACAGTACGAAACAACATTGCCTATGGCAGCAACCAACTTAAATCTGAAGCTGAGATCATTGAAGCAGCCCACAAAGCCAATGCTTTATCATTCATACAAGAACTTCCTGACGGTTTTGATACCATGTTAGGTGACAATGGCACGCGACTGTCCGGAGGACAACGTCAACGCATAGCCATAGCCAGAGCCATACTTAAAGATTCGCCGATATTGATTCTGGACGAAGCCACATCAGCACTGGACACAGAATCAGAACAACACATTCAACAAGCTTTACAACATGTTATGGAAAACAAGACCACACTGGTCATTGCTCACCGTTTATCAACAATTGAAAATGCTGATACTGTTGTTGTGATGCATCATGGCCAAATTGCTGAGCAAGGTAGTCACAAAGAACTGATGGCCAAACGAGGTCTATACGCCCAATTACAACAAGCACAGGCACTGACAAACTAATGAGTCACAATGAAGATAAAGTCAGAGCCATTTGGTATGGGGGTCAATCACCGAGCTTTGGTGCACGTATGTTGTCTAAAGCTTTTCAAAAAATAGCTGCTCTTCGCAGGAAGGTATATCGATTAGGCTTACTTCGCAGCACCCAATTAAAAGTACCTGTAATCATAGTTGGTAATATAACTGCGGGCGGTGGTGGTAAAACGCCGATGGTCATTTGGTTGGTGAATCATTTGAAAACATTGGGTTATAAACCAGGCATCATCTCACGAGGTTATGGTGGTAAGAGAAAAGTCGAGCCAATGTTTGTAACACCACATGCCGATGCACATGCTTCAGGAGATGAAGCGCTGTTAATGGCACAAAAAACACAAGCACCCGTGATGGTTGGAAAGGACAGAGCTAAAGCTGGTAAACAACTAATTGCCCAGTACAATGTCAATGTTATTGTTTCAGATGATGGTATGCAGCATTATGCCTTAAAGCGAGATATAGAAATAGTCATGTTAGATGCCAAGTGGCAAACTGGAAATAACATGTTTTTACCAGCAGGTCCATTACGAGAACCTTTAACTCGGCTTGATGAAGCAGATATTGTTATTTACAAAGGTAGTTTTCCGGATAAACACCATTACGAACTCGGTATTAAATCAATTTACCCTTTAGGGCACCCATCAAAACAAATAGATATAACAACTTTCAGAAGCCAAAAAATTCATGCTGTTGCTGGTATTGCTAACCCAAACAGTTTTTTCAATTTATTATCAAAAGAAGGTTTGGCTATTATTAAAAAACCTTTACCAGATCACCATGAAATAGCATTTGATGACTTATGCTTTGATGATGATTACCCTATAATGATTACAGAAAAAGATGCCGTAAAATGTGATCAATTTGATAGCAAAAACATCTGGGTTGTGCAGCTAAAAATTATAATGAAGCCAGATACAATACACCAAATAAATGGATTGATTGAGGGCTTAAAAAAATGAAAACAGATTTTGTTATTTGTATCCCTGCCCGCTATCAATCAACACGACTACCCGGAAAGCCATTAATTCAGATTAAAGGGAAACCATTGATTCAATGGGCTATAGAGTCCGCCAACAAATTAGGTGCTTTGGAAGTGGTAGTTGCTACTGACGATAAAAGAATTTTCGATTTCGTTGAATCACTAGGACAAAAAGTTGTAATGACTCAAAATAACCACCAGTCAGGAACTGATCGAATTGCAGAATGTGCGCAAATCATGAATTGGCCTGATGAGACATTGGTATTAAATTATCAAGGTGATGAACCTTTGGTGCCCAAAGAAAATATCAACGCGGTACTGCAACTGTTTGAACAACATGATGACATCAGCATTGGAACTTTGTATCAAGAAATAAAAACCATTGAAGATGTTTTTAACCCTAATTTGGTTAAAATCGTTACTGAAACCAACGGTAAGGCCTTGTTTTTCTCGCGAGCCCCTATCCCCTGGTCTCAACATCTTTTCAACCATACTGGTACGTCTGAACTTCCAGAACATGTTTCTTACAAACACCACATTGGTTTGTATGTTTACAGGGTGTCATTCCTCAAAGACTTTTCACTTTTACCTCAGACCGAATTAGAAAGAGTAGAATCTCTAGAACAACTTAGGGCACTTTCTACAGGCCATAAGATTGCCACAGCAAAAGCACTTTTACCAACGCCTCATGGTATTGATACGCCAGAAGACATTGTTACTTTTGAGAAAACAATACAATAAATGTAGGCCTTAATCACCATTAAAACAACGCCTAGAAACAACATAGGCGGGTACGATAGCAGCATGTCATCTCATTACAACCTGCGATCCCGGTAATACCCCCAGCTGAAAATAACATACTCAAATAAGGAATTTACCTTTCAAGCCTTAACCATTTTATTAAGGCTTTTTTTACATTTGTTGATGTTCAATAAATTTAAGGCAAAAAAAAGCCCCAACATATGTTGAGGCTTTTTTAGTATAAGATCCTGGCGATGTCCTACTCTCACATGGGAACTCCCACACTACCATCGGCGATGCTACATTTCACTTCTGAGTTCGAGATGGGTTCAGGTGGTTCTATAGCTCTATTTTCACCAG